>JAZOAL010000028.1:0-14200 GCA_045595425.1 Eubacteriales bacterium | reverse complement strand
GTCATCCTGAGCGTAGTCGAGGGATCTATGTTCGATAAGGGTTGATTAAACTTTAGATCGCCTATATGACTTGCGCAGTTGAATTTTATGAAATATATAACATAATTTTAAAAATTAAATTTTTATATAATTCCCCAAACTGTTTGACTTATGGAAAAACTTGTGGTATAATATAAATTGGCAAAATATTTTGGAGGTGTGAAATGATAATTCTCGGTATCGACCCGGGACTGGCTATCGTGGGCTGGGGCGTGGTTGAATATAAGGGCTCAAAATTCCGCACTCTCGATTACGGTGCCATCACAACTCCGAAACAGATGAACACACAGCAGCGTCTCAAAAAGATATATGACGATCTTGCCGACATAATCAGAAAATACCGTCCTGAACAGGTGGCGATAGAGGAGCTTTTCTTCAACACAAACACCACCACGGGCATCAGAGTCAGCGAAGCAAGAGGGGTGATACTTCTCATTTGCGAGCAAGCTCATATGGGTATTTTTGAATATACACCTCTTCAGGTAAAGCAGGCGGTTGTCGGTTACGGAAGAGCAGAAAAAAAGCAGGTTATAACTATGGTAACCATGCTTTTAGGCTTGAATGAGCCGCCAAAGCCCGATGACACAGCCGATGCGCTGGCAATTGCCATTTGCCATGCCCACAGCGGAGCATCGCGCCTGGCTGATTACTATAACAAATAAGGAGCTATGACATATATGTGGTATTCTGAAAATTGGAAGGATTATGAGCTTCTCGACACCTCGGACGGTGAGCGTCTTGAGCGTTGGGGAAAATATATCCTCATCCGTCCCGACCCCCAGATAATCTGGAAGGGCGTAAAGAACCATCCGGCTTGGAAAAATGCGGACGGCATATATCGCCGTTCAAGCAATGGAGGCGGCGGATGGATCAAGAACAAAATGAGCGAGCAGTGGAATATTAAATACGGTGAGCTCGGCTTTGTTCTCCGTCCCATGGGCTTTAAGCATACCGGACTTTTCCCCGAGCAGGCGGCAAATTGGGACTGGTTTTCCGAGATTATAAAGAAAGCAGGCAGACCGATCAAGGTTCTGAATCTCTTTGCCTATACCGGCGGCGCAACCGTTGCGGCGGCAAAGGCGGGGGCTTCTGTTTGCCATGTTGATGCCTCGAAGGGAATGGTTGCCCAAGCAAAGGAAAATGCAAAGCTATCGGGGCTTGCTGAAGCACCGATCAGATATATAGTTGATGACTGTAAAAAGTTTGTGGAGCGTGAGATCAGACGCGGAAACCGCTATGACGGTATAATAATGGATCCTCCTTCATACGGAAGAGGACCAAACGGTGAAGTGTGGAAAATAGAGGACAGCGTTGATGAATTTGTGACTCTTGTTTCTGAGGTTCTTTCCGATAAGCCCCTATTTTTCCTTATAAATTCTTATACAACCGGGCTTTCTCCCCTTGCTATGAAATATATTATCGATATGCGTGTAGCAAGCCGCTTTGGGGGCAAAACAAATGTTGGAGAACTCGGACTTCCCGTCACCGAGACGGGCGGAATATTGCCCTGCGGTGCAAGTGCGCGCTGGCAGGCTGACGGAGCAAATGATAACTGATGGAAAATATGAAAAACTCTTTTATAAAGGCTGTAAATCTCTGCGCCTCCTATGAAGAGGAGGGCGGCAGGGCTGTGAAAGTGCTGCGAGATATTTCGCTTGAAATAAAAAAGGGCGAATATGTCGCTGTTCTCGGGCATAACGGCTCGGGAAAATCCACCTTTGCAAAGCTTCTTAACATGATCCTGTCTCCCGATTCGGGAAAAATTTATATTGACGGGATAGATATAACCCGTGAGGATATCACCGAAAGCGAGATATACGATATAAGACGCAAGATAGGCATGGTCTTCCAAAATCCCGACAACCAGCTTGTGGCAACTATCGTTGAAGAGGATGTTGCCTTCGGTCCCGAAAATCTCGGTATTCCCTCGGCAGAGATCAGACAGCGAGTGGACGATGCGCTTGCGGTGGTCGGCATGACCGAATATGCAAAGCACGAGCCTCATAGGCTATCGGGCGGTCAGAAACAGCGAGTTGCGATTGCCGGTATTATTGCAATGATGCCGGATTGCATGATCTTCGATGAATCTACGGCAATGCTCGATCCTATCGGCAGAAAAGAAGTCATGGATACCATCGACATGCTCAATCATGAAAAGGGCATAACGGTAATAAACATAACCCATCATATGAATGAGGCAGTGAGAGCCGACAGAGTAATAGTTCTCAATGACGGTAAGATTTATATGGACGGCACTCCGGAGGAGATTTTCGGAGAGCCTTATAAGCTTGAGCTTGCAGGACTTGAGGTGCCTCAGTGTACTGCGCTCATTCAGGAGCTTCGCCGAAAAGACATTAAGCTTGACGGTGAGTGCACAACACCCGAAAAATGCGCTGAACTGCTTATTTCGGCTATAGGAGGTAAGAAAAATGGCTGAGATCAGGCTTGAAAATATCTCCTATGTTTACAGCGAAGGTACGCCATTTGAGATAAGCGCACTTTCGGATATAAACGTCACTCTAAAAAGCGGAATAGTGACTGGAATAATCGGACATACGGGTTCGGGAAAATCAACACTTGTTCAAATGCTGAATGGTCTTGTCAGACCTGCACGGGGCAAAGTTTTGCTTGACGGCAAGGATATTTGGGAGAATCCGAAGGATATCGGAAGGATTCGCTTCAGAGTGGGACTTGTGATGCAGTACCCCGAATATCAGCTTTTTGAAGAGACCATCAGAGCCGATATTGCTTTCGGTCCTAAAAATATGGGGCTTGAGTGTAAAGAAATTGAAGAGAGAGTTCTTGAAGCGGCAGATTTCGTCGGACTTGAACACGATCTTCTTGAAAAATCCCCCTTTGATCTTTCCGGTGGACAGAAGAGGCGGGCGGCTATTGCGGGCATTATTGCCATGCGCCCCGAGGTACTCGTTCTAGACGAGCCTGCCGCAGGGCTTGATCCCTCGGGCAGAGAAATGATAATGCGGAGCATAATGAATTATAAAAACCGAACAGGCGCAACAGTCATCATCGTCAGTCACAGCATGGAGGATATGGCGAAGTATTGCGAAGAGCTTATAGTTCTTGCCGACGGAAAATTGCTGATGAACGGCAAGAAAGAAGATATCTTCAGCAGAGCGGATGAGCTTACTTCTGTTGGGCTCGATGTTCCGCAGATAACAACAATGATGAATCTGCTTGCGAAACGGGGGGTTAAGGTAAACACCGCCGTATATACCGTTGACGATGCGCTTGCGGAAATCTATAAACTACTTTAAGATTGGGAAAAAATGAAAAATATATCTCTTGGTCAGTATTATCCGGGAAGCTCGGTGATACACAGAATGGATCCGCGAATGAAGCTTATCCTTTCATTTCTGTATATCATAACCTCTTTCCTTGCGCGCAATATAATAAGCTTTGGGCTTTTGCTCATATCAGCTATCCTGCTGATATCCATCAGCCGTATCCCTGCTTCGCTTATATTTCGTGCCATAAGACCGATACTGTTTATTCTCGCTTTTACTGTCATTATCAATATTTTCTGGACTTCGGGCGAAACGCTTCTTTTTGAATGGAAGTTTATCCATATTTATCTTGAAGGCGTGATGAACGCGATATTCATGATAGTCAGGATCTTTGTTCTCATTATCGGTGCAAGCCTGTTCCTCACCTATACGACCACACCTATAGCTTTGACCGATGCCATCGAGCAGCTTTTTGCGCCTCTCAAGAAAATCAAGGTTCCCGTGCATGAATTTGCTATGATGATGACTATTGCACTTCGATTTATTCCAACCCTTATTGATGAGACCGACAAAATAATGTCTGCCCAAAAAGCAAGGGGAGCGGATTTTACAAACGGCAGCTTGGTAAAGCGCGCGAAGGCTCTTATCCCGATTCTGATACCGCTGTTTGTTTCGGCGTTCAGAAGAGCGGATGAGCTTGCAACCGCAATGGAATGTCGTTGTTATCACGGCGGAGAGGGAAGAACGCGGATGAGCGTGCTTCATTATCGCGCATCCGATTTTGCCTCACTGCTTATAATGATCGCTTTCGGGGCGGTTCTTGTGCTCATCAACATGCTTGGCATAGGATATACAATGTGATTATGAAGATATTTATTAAGCTTAAATATTTGGGCACGGCATATTCGGGATATCAGGTGCAGAAAAACGCACCGACAGTGCAGGGGGCACTCTGCTCAGCGGCGGAAAAGCTTTTCGGATTTAAATGCGATATAACCGGATGCAGCCGCACCGATAGCGGAGTTCATGCAAATATGTTTTGCGCTACTATCGCAAGACATGAAAAAAGCGGCATAGAGACAACCCTGCCTATGGACAAGCTTCCAAGGGCTATGAATGCCTTTTTGCCTGCCGATATAGCCGTTTATGAGGCTGAAATGGTGGCTGAAGACTTTCACGCAAGACATGATGTAAAATATAAGGAATACATTTATAAAATCAGATGTTCCCATGAGCGAGACCCCTTCCTTTCAGACAGATGTTGGCATTATCCACATCTGCTTGATGAGGAAGACATCGAAAGGATGCGCAGAGCCGCAGCTCATTTTGTCGGCACACATGATTTTTCGGCTTATATGGCGCAGGGATCGCCGGTGCTGAGCACTGTCAGAACGGTTTATTATGCAGATGTTATAAAGGAAGGAGAAAATGTGATCTTCAAGGTCGCGGGAGACGGATTTCTCTATAATATGGTAAGAATAATGGTGGGAACACTTATTGCCGTTGGAAGGAGAAAAATATCTCCGGACGATATTCCCGAAATTACTGAGTCAAAAGACAGAACAAGGGCGGGCATGACGGCACCGCCTGAGGGACTTTACCTCAATTACGTTCAATATTAGATAAAGAAGGGAGGAGAAGTATGATTTTCGGAAGGAAACGTCCGCACAAGGAAAACTTGCCGGGACGAATCGATGCAGTTGATGAGATCGATGTTTCAGATGAAGAGCTTGAAGATGCAGTGGCGGCGGCCAATCCGTATTATGCGAAGGTATCTTCGGTATATAGTGCGGCAAGATATATTTTGTTTGTTTTTCTCGTACTTCTAATCTCGATTTCTGCTATAAAAAATCCTGAAAGCATTACTTATGATAATCTTATGTTCCTTATGAAGGATCTTGGTAGCGTCGCCGAGTCCTCGGGAGGAAATTTTGAAACAATAACTTATAATCCGGATACGACTCTTTCATTTTCGGGCTTTCGAAAGAATCTTGCTGTTGCAACTCCTTCGGGACTTAAAATTTATGAAGGTGACGGCGATCTTTCCTTTGAGGGTAGTGACCGCTTCAGCAATCCGCTGATCCAGACCTCCGACAGATATTTACTTGTATACGATTTTGGGGGATCGTCCTTTGCTCTGTATAATTCCTTTGCGCGGATATATTCCGAAAAGCTGGATTATGATATAACCGGAGCGGATATTTCCGACAGTGGTATGTTTGCAGTTGTTTCGAGAACTAAAGAATATAATTCTGCTGTTTTGCTCTATACAAAAAATTGCAAGCTGAAAAACCGTTATCTTTCCTCGGACAGAGTTATTGATATTTCTTTGAATGACAGCGGAACCCGAGTTTGCATATTGTCCTTTACCGCCACAAACGCGTCTTTTAAAACTAAAATAATGATCACAAAGCCCAGAGAGGATACTCCGATGACAAGCCTTGAGCTTGAAGATGTTTTTCCTCTTTCTTGTAATTATACAAGCGACGGTAATCTGACCGTTTTATGTGATAAGGCACTTTATTTTTATGACGGTGACGGCAATCTGAAAGGAAGCTGCGATCTTGAAGGAGAACCCGAAGCGGTTTGCTTATGTGATGAGGCTTCTGTTATCTCATTCTCCGAAGCTTCGGTTGCTGCCGGAAGCTATATAATGGTATTTGACAGTGAGGGAGATACTGTTTACAGCGGAGATGCGGACAGGATGACTGCAGATGTCGGTTATGCTGAGGGATATCTCTTCTCACTTTCGGGTAATATCCTGACAAGGACCGATATAAGAAACGACGAAAAGGTTTCAAAAGAGGTGTCGGGAAGCGGAAAAAAGATGATAGTTTATTCTAAAGATGATGTTATGATATGCTCGAGTTCAAGCGCGGAATACTATGATTTTTCTGAATAAGGAGTAATTATGTTTTTTATATTTGATGTTATCGCACTGGTGATCTTTCTTTTGACTGTGGTATCCTGCCGCTCAAAAGGTTTTTTCAGATCCTTTTTCGGCATGATGAAGGTTATTATATCAATTATAGTTGCATACATTTTTATGCCGACTGTTGCATATTTCTTCCGCACCTCATTTGTTGAAAAAATGATCTCGGGGACAGTTGCGGACAGGATAAATACACTTGCACAGAGTACTGCCGCGGGATTTGATCTTGAAAAGCTGTTCATTGATATGCCAACGGAATTCACGGATATCCTCAAACGGTACGGTGCGGATGTTGATTCTCTCGCCGAGCGTTTCGGAGGTATGACCGATGCTGCCCAGGAGCATGTTAATGAGCTTGCAACTTCAATAACTTCAACCATCGTTCATGCGATTTCTGATTTTCTCGGATTTACAACGCTTTTTATAGGAAGCTTTATAGTTCTAACAATAATTATTCTTATCGTGGGAATGATCACCAAGCTTCCCGTTATTTCTTCTATAGATAAGGGTTTGGGGCTGGTTTTCGGACTCATATCGGGTCTGCTTCTTGTTTGGGTATACTGTAATCTCGTTTCTTTCGGCGTTGAGGCTATCAGTGTTGTTAAACCCGGACTTTTAGGAAATAATGCTGCTCAAAACACTTATATTGTGAAATATGTAAGTGAAAACTTTAGGTTTGGATTTGCCGCAATGAGGTATTAAAGGAGGAATTCTCTAAAAAATGGTACTGTGTTCTAAATGCCGCAAGAGGGTGGCAGTTATATTCGCAACAACAACCGAAAACGGCGAGAGCAAAAGCCGCGGTTATTGTGTTAAATGTGCAAAAGAGATCGGAATACCGATTGACAATATGCTTGACGGAGTGCTCGAAAAATTCGGTCTTGATGCCGAGCAGATGGAGGAAATGGAAGAGAACATGAATCAGATGCTGGAAAGCGGTGATTTCGACGCTTTGCAGATAGACGGCGGTGCGCCCGCCATTGATTTCCGCAAGCTTATGGGAAACGGAGCGCCCGGAAATGTTGACGGGCAGATCCCCAAAAAGCAAAAGGCGCATCAGAAAAATGAAAAAAAGAAAAAGTATCTTGACACCTATTGCCGCAATCTGACCCAAAAGGCGCTTGACGGTGAGCTTGATCGGATAGTAGGCAGAGAGCGCGAGCTCATGAGAGTGATACAGATCCTTTGCCGACGCCAGAAAAACAATCCTTGTCTTATAGGTGAGCCAGGTGTCGGCAAAACCGCAATCGCTGAGGCTCTGGCTCAAAGGATAGCGGCAAACGATGTACCCTATAAGCTTAAAAACCATCAGGTCTACCTTGTGGATCTCACAGCCCTTGTTGCAGGAACTCAGTTCAGAGGTCAGTTTGAGCAGAGAATGCAGGGGCTTATTAACGAGGTCAGGGAAGCGGGAAATGTTATTCTTGTTATCGATGAGGTTCATAATATTGTGGGTTCGGGTGATGCCGAGGGCAGTATGAATGCCGCCAATATTCTTAAACCTGCTCTTTCGCGCGGCGAGATCCAGGTCATTGGGGCAACAACACTCAGAGAATACAGAAAGTATATTGAAAAGGATGCGGCTCTTGAGAGGCGCTTCCAGCCTGTGATGGTAAATGAGCCATCTATTGAGGAAAGCATTGAAATGCTTAAGGGTATCAAGCATTATTATGAGGATTTCCATATGATAAAAGTCCCCGACTCCGTGC
This sequence comes from Eubacteriales bacterium, assembly GCA_045595425.1. Classification (GTDB taxonomy): domain Bacteria; phylum Bacillota; class Clostridia; order Oscillospirales; family CAG-272; genus SIG710. Next base: position 6,275 of record JAZOAL010000028.1, on the reverse strand, counting down.
TTGATAAGGCGGTTCGTATGTCCGAGAGATATATCACAGACAGATATCTGCCCGATAAGGCGATCGATCTGCTTGACGAGGCGGCGGCTAATCTCTCCCTTCGCACTGCCGAGATAAACGAGAGCTATGAGATAAGAGACAAACTGCTTTCCATCAAGGAAGCTCGCGAAAAATGCGAGAACGAAAATGCTGCTGATGCCGATGCTGAAGCTAAAAAATATGAGCAGATAGCAAATTATAAATCCGAAGAGATCAGGCTTTCCGAGCGCTTAAAGGAGATCGAGCCAAAATGCGGAAATGTCAGGATGAGCGTTTCCGATCTTGCCGAGGTTATCGAAATCTGGACGGGGATCCCGGCAAGCAATATAACCGAAAATGAGTTTGAAAAGATCGATAGGCTTGAAGAACGGTTAAAGAAGCGTATAATCGGTCAGGACAAGGCTGTTGAGTCTGTTGCAAGAGCGATCAAGCGCAATCGCGCCGGAATTTCCTATAAAAAGAAGCCTGTTTCCTTTATTTTTGCAGGCCCGACAGGGGTGGGAAAAACAGAGCTGGTTAAAACCTTGGCTTCCGATCTTTTTAATTCTCCCGAAACTCTTATAAGGCTCGATATGTCAGAGTTCATGGAGAAACATTCGGTCTCGCGCATCATTGGAGCTCCTCCCGGCTATGTTGGCTATGATGAGGCAGGTCAGCTCACCGAGAAGATAAGAAGAAAGCCCTATTCGGTTGTTCTTTTTGATGAGATAGAAAAGGCTCATCCCGATGTGCTTAACATCCTGCTCCAAATACTTGATGACGGCAGAATAACCGATGCACACGGTAAGACAGTCAATTTTGAAAATACAGTTATCATTATGACGACAAATGCGGGATCCGATAAAAATACCGCATCTGCGGGCTTCTCATCAAGCTCTGCCGAGGTTGCCGAGGCAAAGACGGAGAAGGCTCTTTCCTCCTTCCTGCGTCCCGAATTTATCAACCGCGTTGATGAGATAATAACATTCCGTTCTCTCGATAAGGATGATTTCAGCCGCATTGCCGAGATCATGATGTGTGAGCTTCGTGAGGTTCTCGCCGAAAAGGATATGAAGCTGACATTTACCGAGGAAGCACTGACCCTTATTGCCGAAAAATCCTTCTCATCCAAATTCGGCGCAAGAAATATGAGAAGATTTATCCAGGCAAATGTTGAAGATAAGCTTGCGGAGCTTATCATTGCCGATTACAAGCAGACCTTTACGCAGGCATATGTAGGCGTTAAGGATGGAGAGCTTGATATAGTTTGTATGTAAATTAAGGAAGTTAAGACTATGGACGAGAAATGGTACTCTCTGACTATTGAAGAAACCGAGAAAAAACTAAATACCAATGTCTCGTTCGGTCTTGACGCGAAGGAAGCCGAGCGCAGACGCAGACGCGGCGAAGGCGGCTCTGTGTATAAAAGTGTTGGACAGCCGCCCTTGTATCACATTTCAAGGGTTGCCGCCGATATCACGGTTATTATATTCGTTTTAACGGCTCTTATCAGTGCCTTTTTCGATGGCGGAAAAAGTGCTGTAGCTTCTGTTGTGCTGGCACTTGTTGCTTTTTGCGCCTCTATCCTTTCTTATATGATCTCGAGGAGAGGGCTTGATGAGGCGGCAGAGCTTTCCCTGCCGCGCGCCCGGGTTTTGAGAGCAGGGAAGATATATGTGATCGATTCCCGAGATGTTGTTACCGGAGATGTCCTTATTTTTCAAAAAGGAGATATAGTTCCATGTGATTGCAGACTTGTTTTTGCAGACAATTTGCATGCAGTTGAATTTATAGGTAAGATCTCCGGCAAGGAAAAAAAGGAGCTGACAACAAAGGATGCTTCTGCCATCTATCGCTTTGAAGAGAAGCTCGGTATTGCCGCACAGCAAAATATGATCAGCGCGGCGGCTGTTATAGCTTCGGGAAGCGGACGGGCTGTCGCTGTGAGAACGGGTAAAAAAACCTTTGTTTCAATGATGCTCGGCGAGCTTGAACCTATGCCGGACTCCAAGAGGGAAATGAAGGCTATGAAGTCTGTTTCACGCTTGCTTTCAAAATTCGGACTTTCGCTCCTTATAGCCACTGTTCCGATAACGGTGATTGCCATGATAGTTGGCAAAAACAGTATTGGCATATTGGATGTGCTTTTGATTATGCTTGCGCTTGCGCTGACTTCCGGCAGTGAGATAATTGCCGGGTTTGCCTATCTTTTTCCTGCCGCGGCAATGAAAAAATCCTCAAAGTCAAAGAATGGTGCATATATAAAGTTTCCGAGTGCGCTTCAGGAGATGAATTATATCGATTCGGTAATGATCTTAGGTGATAAGGCTCTCTGTGTCAACAGCAAATCGGTTGAAAGCATTTTTGCTTCAAACAAGTTTTACGATGCTTCTTCTGCTCAAAAAAATCCGGATAGGTCGATAAATTGCTTTTTGGATCTTGCTCTTTTGGGAACAGCTCATTATCCGAGCTCGGGAAAAAGAACATCGGACCTTGATCATAAAGATAAGAGCTTCTGCGCAAAATCAATCGCTGAATTTGCCGCTGCATGCGGTATTGACAAAAAGAAGCTTACAGCAGCATATGAGCTTGTTGAATTTTCTCCCTCTGAAATTTCGGGATTCGATACATCCCTTGTAAAAAACGGAGATGAATACAGAGTTATCTGCGTGTCGGAGAGCTCGTCTCTGCTGAGACTTTGTACTCATATAAGAACTCCCGAGGGTGCTTTACCGCTTGATCCGGACAAAAAATCCGATATTATAAGAGCATGCAGTCAGCTTTCGAAAAAATCAAAAAGTGTCACCCTCCTTGCATCCAGGATCAGTCCCTGTTCAAGCCTTTCAAGGCTCGGAGCGGTCCAAAATCAGCTTATTTTTGAGGGATATATAATTTACTCGGCACCGTATATTGAAAATCTTACCGAGAGAGTTAATGAAATGCAAGAGGCGGATATCGCTGTTTACTATGTTTCGGGTGAAAATGCCACTTCTGTAATCACGGCATTTAATATCGGTGCTGTAAAAGGAAAGCATGAGATCGCCTATGCCTCTGCTTTCAGACGTTCGGGAAAGAAGATTTCGGATGATTTCGGCAAATATCGCGCATATCTCGGTTTTTCTGCCCGTGATATTGAAAGCTTGGCAAGGCTTATTCGCGGCGAGGACGGTACGCTTGCGGTTATTGCTTCTGATACCGAGCATTTGTCGATCATGAACCGTGCCAATATCGCTGCTGCGGTTTCCGATTGTCAAACGGAAAACGATACCGTTTGGGATTTTTCCGATTGTTCCGAGATAATCAGAAAAAATGCAGATGCTCTTTTGCCCGAGCCCAAAAAAGAAGGAGGCGGTTTTGAGTCGTTTTGCAGAGCAGTTTTGCATGCGAAAAATGCTTGCACGGGAATCGGAAAATTCCTTCGCTATATATCCTTCGCGTCAGCTCTCAGATTGTCCCTTTCGATATTGCCCTTGCTTTTCGGACAGTCGATCCTATCTGCTGTGCAGATAATCTTTCTCGGCACTCTGATCGATATTCCGGCAATGGTATGCTTTGCCGGTGCTGAGCATACATCTTCTCTCGGCGACAGAATTGAGGATATTGAAAGTTTTCTTGCTGCTCCTATGAAGGTTTGTGCAAAATATTTGGTGTCAGGTATAGGTCTCGGAGCTGTTATATTGATGCTTTCGGCGGTTTTCGGTTCCTCTAATATCGCTACCGGTTCGCTTCTTGCAGTATTTGCGTTTGCCGGGGCGGCTCTCTCTCAGCTTTTTGCTGTATTTATCATCGGCAGATTTTTTACATATGATAAACAGAGCAGAAGATTTATCGCGGTACAAGCGGTCATTGTGATACTCATATTGACATTATTACTTGTCCTGCCCGACTTCGGAGCATTTTTAGAAATCGGGTATCCCGGTTGGCAGGTATGCGCCGCGGCTCCTCTTGTGTCCGTTATCGGTTATGTTATGCTTCTTGTAACGGACAGGTACATATAAATAAACACCTTCGTATAATATAATACGGAGGTGTTTTATATGAAAACTATCGACATAGCGACTTTGGCGGATAAATGCGTTATAAATCTTTGCGATGGCAGAAATCTCGGCTTTGTCTGTGATGTTCGCTTCACATGCGATGAGGGGAAAATATGCGCCATTATCGTTCCGAAGGAGCAGGGAATATTTACTTTCGGAAAATGTGAAAACATAGTAATTCCATGGGATAAGGTCGAATGTATCGGCGAGGATGCAATATTGGTACGAATTTCTGTTTCCGAATGCTGCGATGATGCTTGCTGTGACAAAGGAAGGGGCAAAAAACGTTTTTTGTTTAGGTGAATGTTAAAAAAATGTAAATAATTTTTGATGCGGTTGACAAATATAAGGAATAATGTTAAAATATCTTGTATTGCGCGCTGATGCGACGCAAAATAAATAATACACACACAGAGAGCTTGACCGCCGTCGGTGCCTAAGGGCTTTTGGCGAGGTGCCTCTGTGGTGGAAACAACCGAAGGAGGACATTAAAATGTCTGTAATCACAATCAAACAGCTCCTCGAAGCTGGCGTCCATTTCGGACATCACACAAGAAGATGGAACCCCAAAATGGCTGAGTACATCTTCACAGAAAGAAACGGTATCTACATCATCGACCTTCAGAAAACTGTTAAGAAGTTTGAAGAAGCTTACATGTTTGTAAGAGATGTTGCCGCACAGAACGGCACTATCCTCTTCGTAGGTACAAAGAAGCAGGCTGCAGTAGCTATCCAGGAAGAAGCTACAAGATGCGGCATGTACTATGTAAACGTTCGTTGGCCCGGCGGTATGATGACAAACTTCAAGACAATCAAGAAGTCTATCGCTCGTCTCAACAATCTTAACAAGATGCAGGAAGACGGCACATTTGATCTCCTTCCCAAGAAGGAAGTTGCCGGCATGCAGAAGGAAATCTTCGACCTTGAAAAGAGCTACGGCGGTATCAAGACAATGGAGCAGCTTCCCTCCGCAATTTTCGTAGTTGACCCCAGAAAAGAGAAGAATGCTATTCTTGAGGCTAAGAAGCTCGGTATCCCCGTAATCGCAATCGTTGATACAAACTGCGATCCCGATGATGCTGACTATGTAATTCCCGGTAACGATGACGCTATCCGCGCTATCAAGCTTATCTCTTCCGTTCTTGCAGACGCTGTTATCGAAGGCAAGCAGGGCGAAGAAATGGCAACCGAAGAGGCTGATATTGAAGCAGCTGTTGAGGAAAAGGAAGCAGCAGAGGACGCTGAATAATAAAAACTCACTAAATTACTGAATTTGGAGGAAATAAAAATGGCACAGATCACAGCAAAAGACGTTGCGGCTCTCCGTGCAAAGACAGGTCTTGGAATGATGGACTGCAAAAAGGCACTTGTTGAGGCTGACGGTGACGTAGAAGCGGCTGTTAAGATCCTTCGCGAAAAGGGACTTGCTACCGCGGCAAAGAAGGAAAGCAGAATCGCCGCTGAGGGCGTTGTTGATATCATGGTAGAAGGCAAGAATGCCGCTATGATCGAGGTTAATGCAGAGACAGACTTCGTTGCAAAGAACGCAACCTTCCAGGAGTTCGTTAAGGGGCTTCTCAGAACTCTCCTTGCAAATAAGCCCTCCGATCTTGAAGCATTCAATGCTTGCAAGTTCGACGGAAGCGATATCACTGTTGCAGATGCTCTCGTTGAAAAGATCGCAATGATCGGTGAGAAGATCAGCATCCGCCGTTTTGTTCTCGCAGAGGGCAATATGAGCACATATATCCACGGTGCAGGCAACACAGGTGTTATCGTTGTGTTTGACACAGACGATGCAACTGCTGCAAAGGCTGAATTTACCGAGTGCGCAAAGAACGTTGCTCTCCAGATCGCTGCGGGTAATCCCCCCTCTTATGTTGCAAAGGCTGATGTTCCTCAGAGCGCAATCGACGAGGAAATGGCAATTCAGATCTCTGCTGCAAAGAACGATGAGAAGCTTGCAAACAAGCCGGATGCAGTTCTTGCAAAGATCATCGAAGGTAAGCTCGGCAAGCTCTTCTTTGAGAAGGTTTGTCTCCTTGAGCAGCCCTATGTTAAGGACGACAGCATGAGCGTTGGCAAGTATGTTGCTTCCTGCGCAAAAGCTATGGGTGCAGATGTTGCTGTAAAGGCGTTCTACATCTTCGAAAAGGGCGAGGGTATCGAAAAGAGAGAAGACAACTTCGCAGAAGAGATCGCTCAGCTCACAGGTAAGAA
>JAZOAL010000027.1:0-4923 GCA_045595425.1 Eubacteriales bacterium | reverse complement strand
ATTTGCAGAGGCGTATATTGCGGACAAGCATCAAATGAATATCGACATTTGGCAGTTTATGTCGATATTCCCGAACAGCCGCTCCTACCGAATGCGCCCGATAGAATGCGGTATCGGTGAGTACCGAGACTCAATTCCCGTGTGTCGCGGCAATCGCGGTATGATCGCAGTTGCGGCAAGCGGCAATGTATATCCCTGTATGCAAATGTCGGGATATTACGAGGCGCACGGTGATATCCTCGGTAACGTAAAGAGCGACGGCTTACAGAGTCTTTTGCAGTGCGGACGGTATCTTTCCGAGGTTTGCACGACGGTAGGTGAGCTTGCCGCAGTCAATCCAAAGTGCGGAAATTGCCCGTACTTCAAGCATTGTGCTGGAGGATGCCGCGCGATCGCATTAACGCTCACGGGAGACAAGATGGGCGTTGACCTTGCGAAATGTCTGTTTTTCGGCAAGGGATATTACGAAAAAATCGAAACACTTATGAATGGGTGGATGAACAGAAGCCCAATGGAGATATAAATATGGAAAAAACGTTAAAACGGCTTTTTGATTATCAGCGCTTTGCAAACAACAAAAGAATAGCGGATATGATCGCGGATACGGAAAGCCGTTATAACGCCGCTCCGCTTTCGGATGATATGCTGGAGCTTGTCAGCGCGGCGGGAGAAGCCGACGACCAAAGCAAGCTCAAAAAAGACGGTGACACGGACGATGAGTAGTGTTACGAATATAGACCAAGATAAAGTATATCTTGATTATAAGGACAAAGTAACCGCCTACGTAAGAGGTAAGCTCGCAAACGAGCACGAAGTAGAGGATATCGTTTCCACGGTGTTTTTGAAGGTCTATCAAAGGATCGACAGCTTCGATCCTTCAAAAGCGTCGTTATCTACGTGGATTTACACGATTACGAGAAACACGGTTATTGATTATTTTAAGAAGAGAAAAATACATATCGAATTTTCGGACGAAATCGGGATAGATATGCTTCCCGATGATTCGCTTGTAAACGACGAGCTTCTTGATTGTCTTGCGGATACTCTTGAATTGCTCTCCGAACGGGAGAGGGATTTGATCATCCTGCATTACTACAAGGGCTTTACGCTCAAGCGGATTGCCGAAATGATGGGTATGTCTTACATAAATGCAAAGATTGTTCACGCAAAAGCACTGGCTTTTATGCGAAACAATATGGATAGAATTTTATGATTGATATCGGGGAGAGAGCCGTATGAAAAAGATATTAGCTCTTGTATTGATCGCCGTTATGGGATTATCCGTCCTAACGGGCTGCGGTGTAAATCAAGACGCCAAAACTATATACATTTTAGGACCTACGCCCGATCACGGTTGGACTGCTCAGGCGGGAGCATATGCCGAACAAAAAGCAACCGAGATCAACGCTGCGGGAAAGTATAAGGCAGTTTATATGCCCGCGTCTACGGGCGAGGAGCAGGTCGATCTGGTTCAAATGATCATAGCGAATGGCGACGCTGCCGGTGTCGTCTTCTTCGCGTTGGAGGACTCTGCAAAAGCCGGACAGGAAGCCTTAATCGTAAATAACATTCCGTTTATATCGTTTGACCGAATCATTGAAGGTCCCGACAAATATGCTATTTTGAATGCCTCGGGTGACAATTGGCAGTGCGGAGCCGGAATTGCATATTGGCTCCAGCAAAAAGGAATGCTCCCCGGAGATACGATGATTACGCTGATCGGTGATAACGGTACGGTCTGCACGCGCCGTCAGGAAGGCTTTGAACAATTCTTAAAGGGTGAGCTGTCATATTATGATGAGCATACGAAGCAGACTTATCAGACGAATAAGATTTGGTCTCAAGCGGAAATAGACGCATTGTGCGCCGATTACAAGGTCGTTTGTAATTGGAGCGCGGACGGTGCCTACGACTATTTGGAGCAAAAGCTGACTGATATTACGGCTGATGCGAAAAGTAACGGCGGTAAGCTGTTTATCTATTCGATGGATGATGAAATGACGTTTGGCGTTATGCGGTTGCTTGAAGGTAATTCGCTGTCCGATGCTACGAAGAACGATCTTGCCAATATGGACGTTTATATCTCCGCAATCGGAGGTATGCAGGAATTATACGACGTGATAAGCGGAGCATCCTCGCAATCCGCTATTGCCACCACATATTTTGATGATATGATGTCCGTCTATTTCTCTCCGAAGATGATGATGAACGTCGTTGGATATATGGTGGATTATCTTGACGGCAACTGGACTTATGAAGTCGGCAGCGGCAAGTATGAGCCCGTATGGATCGTAGATAAGAACAACGTGAGCCAATACGAAGGATTTACGGGACACGCTAAGTAAGAGGACAAAAGCGTAAAAACTGATGTTAGGAGATTGTTGCATGAGTAATCTGTTACATATGCAAGGTATATATAAGTCTTTCGGCGGAGTCAATGCTCTGACAGATGCACATCTTGATGTTGAACGTGGAGAAATTCACGCCCTGCTCGGTGAAAACGGCGCGGGAAAATCAACCTTGATGAATATCTTAACGGGAGTTATTCATGCCGACAAAGGCAAAATTGAATTTGACGAAAAAAGCTACGTTCTTCCGTCTATACGGCAAATGCAGGCGGCAGGGATTGCCTTCGTTCATCAGGAGCTCAGTGTAATCAATGATCTTCTGGTATATGAAAACGTTTTTCTCAACCGTGAAATAAAGAATTGCTTGGGCGTGTTAAAAAAGGCGCAAATGATTGAGGAAACCAAAGAACTGTTTTCAAGTCTCGGTATTGATATCGATCCTGTTGAATTGGTATCCTCACTGAAGCCGGGAGAAAAACAGCTTTTGGAGATTTGCCGAGCACTTCACCAAAATGCCAAGCTGTTAATATTGGACGAGCCGACCACGACCTTGAATAATGAGGAAATCAAACGACTGTTTGAAATTTTGAAAAAGAAAAGAAACGAAGGAATTTCTTTTATTTTCATTTCTCATAAAATGCCCGAAATCTTTGAAATTGCAGATCGATATACCGTATTCAGAAACGGAGAGTTCATTTCATGCGGTAATATTCGTGATATCGATGCGAAAGCAATCACATCGGATATGATAGGTCGCGAGTATGCGGATGAGGACGTTTATCAGCCTCGCCCACTGGGAGACGTTGTTGTAAAAATAAGCAAGCTTACGGGAAACGGATTTCAAAACGTGGATTTGTCGATTCGTAGGGGCGAGATCGTTGCGCTGACCGGACTTGCAGGCAGCGGAGCAAGTGAAGTGTTGCAAACAATGTTCGGAGCAATTCCGATTCATAGTGGTACGGTCGAGATTCACGGAAAAGCGGTAAGCGGTAGTATTAAGCGGTTTATGAAAAACAAAGTCGCTATGCTCCCCTCAGACCGAAAGGAAAACTCTGTGATTGCCGATATGACGATTCTTGAGAACTGTCAGATCGCCGAGCATACCCTCTCTTTCCCCAAAAACATTATCAATACCAAGCGCGAAAGAAATAAGTTTGATATATTAAAGAAAATGCTTCGTATAAAATCCGATTCACCCGAAGCATCCATAACCTCGTTAAGCGGAGGCAATCAGCAAAAGGTATTCCTTGCAAGATGGCTTAACACGGAGGCTGATATTTTGATTTTCGACAATCCGACGCAAGGTGTTGACGTTGGAGCAAAAGCGGAAATATATCAGTTGATTCTCGGATTTGCAAAGGAAGGAAAAACCGTTATACTAAATTCCTTGGAGATACCGGAAATACAAAAGGTTTCGGATCGCTGCGTGGTGTTTTACGACGGAGGCATAGCGAAAATCTTTTCTCATAATGAAATCAACGAGCGTGACGTGATGATGTATTCGACCGGCGCTGCTACGAAAGAAACCTGCGAGGTGTGATATGAATAATACAAAGAAATTAACGTTCAATTCAGTATTGAAAAAAGCAACGACCTGCTGTGGCAAATATAGCTACGCATTCGTGTTTGGATTGATTCTGATCGTTTATGCTATAACCATCAATGCGAACGGAAACCAATTCAATCCCGGTCATATTTCCGCAATTTTATCCAGTCAAAACTCGGTTGTTGTCGGTACGATGGCAATCGGTATGGCGTTGGTGATTATCACAGGTCAAATCGATTTGTCCCTCGGCTCCTCTTTGGTTCTGTGCTCCGGTATCACGATTATGACCTACAATGCGACGGGGGGAAACGTATTTTTGATGTTCCTTGCCGCATTGGGCTCCGGTCTTGTGTGTGGACTGATCAACGGTGTGCTTGTCGGATATGCAAAAATGCCGTCTTTCATCGTAACGCTCGGCACGATGCTGATCTATCGTTCGCTGACGTTATCGGCAGTACGTGAAATTGATTCCACGCTCAGCGGCTCATCCTCAAGCCTGTTTGCTATGATTGACGATATGCCGAGCTATGAATTTATCCGATTGAAATTCGGAACGGGAGGGCTTCGCCTCGGCACGTTCCAGATCCCGTACATATTCTTTCTATTTATAGCCGTGACCGTGTTGTTTATCTTTGTGATGTCATATACGAAGTACGGCAAAAGCGTTTATGCCGTTGGAAGTAACGAAAAGGCAGCAAGACTTGCGGGAATTAACGTAAGCGGCGTTAAAGTATCTGTTTTCGTTATAGCAGGACTTTTGGTTGGTATTGCAAGCTTCATTCAAGCGTGCAAGATCGGCAGCGTTACTCCCGCATCCTCCGGTACCTCATATGAGATGTATGCAATTGCTGCGGTCGTTTTGGGCGGAGTCAATATGGCAGGAGGACGAGGAAAAATATTGGGTGTCTTTTTTGGCGCATTATCCTATACGGCGATCAATTTCATCATCGTGAGCATTCCTTCGTTGAGTCCGGATATACAAAACACCTTCCAAGGACTGGTTCTTATCGTAGTAATTCTTATTCAAAC
>JAZOAL010000026.1:0-2099 GCA_045595425.1 Eubacteriales bacterium | reverse complement strand
TTTTTTCTTTTAAAGTTTTGGGGTTCTTAGGGGCTTTTTCAAAAGCTCCTAAGCCGCCGGAGGAAAAGATAAATTATTGTTTATCACCAAAAAAACTCCTAAGCTCTAAAAAACAATTCTCCGAATTTTTTCGCAAAGGCGCGCATGGCTATTCCTCTGTGGCTGATCTCGTTTTTTTCAGCCATAGTAAGCTCCGCAAACCTCTTACCGAGCTCCGGATAATAGAAAAGAGGATCATATCCAAAGCCGCCTTCACCGCGGTATTCCTTAAGTATCTCACCTTGACATTCACCTCTCACGGTGAAGCTTTCTCCGCCGGGCAGAGCACAGGCAACAACGCTCACAAATGCCGCACTGCGGTCATTCTTATCCGAGAGCTCCCGAAGCAGCTTTTCGTTATTTTGCGCGTCATTTCCGTGATCCCCTGCATATCTTGCGGAATATATCCCGGGCGCACCGCCAAGAGCATTAACCGTCAGTCCGGAATCGTCACCAACTCCGATATAACCGCTCTCGGCTACGGCTTTTGCCTTTATCATGGCGTTTTCTTCAAAGCTCTCTCCATCCTCCTCAATATCGTCAAAAAATCCGATATCATCAAGGGAAAGCACCTTGACATCCGCAAGAGATTCCGCCAAAAGTGTCTGAAGCTCCGCGATCTTCTTTTTATTTCTTGAAGCAAGAACTATCTCCATATTATGCCTCACTCAAACAGTGCTTTTGAGAATTCAGATGCGTTAAAGGGCTGCATATCATCGATTTTTTCGCCAACCCCGATGAATTTAACGGGAATATCAAGCTCACTCTTGATAGAGAGAACAATACCGCCCTTTGCCGTACCGTCAAGTTTATTGAGAACAAGACCTGTGATCTCAGCGGCATTCTTGAATTCTTTCGCCTGCATTATAGCATTCTGCCCTGTTGTTGCATCGAGAACCAAAAGATTCTCTCTTGAAGCATCCGGAAGCTCTCTGCCGATAACGCGGTTGATCTTCGCCAGCTCGTCCATAAGATTCTTTTTATTATGAAGTCTGCCCGCTGTATCTATTATCAATACGTCAGCCTTTCTGTTTTTTGCATAGTTTATGGCATCATAAACAACAGCCGCAGGGTCTGCCCCCTCATGCTGTTTTACCATATCAGCCCCTGAACGCTCGCACCAAACGCCAAGCTGATCGATCGCCGCCGCGCGGAAGGTATCAGCCGCCGCAACAACGACCTTTTTGCCGCTCCCAACAAGAGTATTTGATATCTTGCCGATAGAGGTGGTCTTACCCGCTCCGTTGACGCCGATGACAAGAACAACAGACGGAGCTGTATCAAGCTTAAGCGGTTCCCCCTCGCCTATCATTTCTTCAACGATAGAGCGAAGAGCATCCATAACCTCTTCTTTATCTTTAAGTCTGCCATCCTTAACTCTGTCTCGCAGACTGTCTATTATCTCCTCTGCACTTCCAACGCTGACGTCGGCGCAGATAAGCAATTCTTCAAGTTCCTGGAGCAGATCCTCATCGACCTTAACAAAGCTTTTGACCAGATTATCTATCTGCCCAAAAAGGTTTTCCTTTGTTTTCGCAAGTCCGCTTTTAAGCTTGTCCAAAAATCCCATCCCAGTCGTCTCCTTCCGTTTTCTTGATATCCGCAACATTGAGGGCAAGCACCTTTGAAATGCCGTGCACCGCCATGGTCACGCCGTAAAGGCGGTCCGCAACCTCCATGGTTCCTCTGCGGTGTGTTATAAGTATAAACTGCGTTCCTCCGCTGTAGCGTTTAATATATTCGCCAAAGCGGGCAACATTCACCTCATCCAGTGCAGCCTCGATCTCGTCAAGGATGCAGAATGGAGTGGGGTTGACCTGCAGGATCGCAAAGAAAAGTGCTATCGCAACAAATGACTGCTCGCCGCCCGAGAGCTGCATAAGGCTCTTGATGATCTTTCCGGGAGGCGCCGCCTTTATCTCGATTCCGCTGTTCAGAACATCCTCGGGATCGGTCAGAAGTATCTCCGCACTTCCTCCGCCGAAAAGCTCGGAGAAGGTCTTATGGAAATTCTCATTTATTGCGTTGAATGCCTCCACAAATGAGTTCTTCATCTCCTT
>JAZOAL010000025.1:0-19656 GCA_045595425.1 Eubacteriales bacterium | reverse complement strand
TTACCCCAACTATTGACAAAAATCCGTTTTTTTGCGTGTTCGAACAGAAGCGGCTTGATCAAAAAACAAGCCGCTTCGGAAATAAACTGTATTGCCTTTATGTTGCATGGGTAAACGGCTGAAGTGAGCGGTCTTCATCGATCTTCTGACCGATAAAAGCAAAGTCACCGTCAAGCTTCACCATTCGATACTCGATAAGATGGCTGTATACCGTCTTTGCATAATCGGCATAGAAGCGCACGGTCACTCTATAAATCCCACTTTCGGGTGCGCAATTTGTGCTGATGACATCGTGGTATATGTGAGTTCCCCCATGCGCGAGAGAAGTGTATAAACCGTCCGACTTAAAGTGCTCGTTTGGCGTAAAGTCTTCCGCGCCAAAGCATTTTTTTGCATACTCAACAATTTCACCCTCTGTGAAGGCTGTCCTTCCCGTTTTTCGGCACAGACAGTCAATAATGTATTCGGTAACCTCCATCTCGTTAAGGTCATATTTCATCGTCATATTGAGAAGCCTTGAGAGTGTTGCGGATGCCTCGGTCGCATTTGAAGCGGTCGGTTCCAAAATCGGTTCAAGACCGCGCCGTGGATATTCGCAATAATAAAATCTCTGCGTTCCGCTTGGTATGACCTCATGACCTTCCGAAACCTCTGCCGTTAAGATGAATCTGCCCGTTTCGGCTTCACGCGTGATGGACTGAAAGGTAAAACTGACGCCCTTGTAGCTGTCAAAGGTTCCCGCTGGATACATTGAAAGCTCCTCCATTTTTGCAGTGTCGCCATCAATCAGCGCCTCGGTGAATTGATAGTAGGATTCGTAAAAATCAGCTCCGAGCAGCTTATAATCGGCAAGCGAAGTGATGCTGTCTGTCTGCACGAGGTCGAATTCCTCGGAGGCGTTTTCAAAATAGATTCCACAAAAATATGATTCCACGCTCTCGCCGAATCCGCCGATTCCTATCGGCAGTACCATATGGTAATGGTTACCGATATCAAGCTTCAGAAGTATTCTTTGATGCCCTTTGTTATCGGTGATAATACTTGCGTTTCGCAGTAATTGTTCGATTTGTGCATCGGTGGGATCATCGATGATGTCTTCCGCGGGATATTCGGCATATGCCGTTTCGGATGACGGCAGCAGCAGAGTCGGATCTTCGCTGTTTCTGTAAGCAGAAAGCACTTCTGCGGTTTGCGATGCGATATTTGCTGAGATAATATCACTGTAGTTGTCAAGAAGCTGCTGATAGTTTATTTCACCGTGGTGAACTCCACGATAGCAATCATGGGCGGTCTGATAATCTGGAAGTGCTTCAATCCACCCAAGCTCACGAAGGCTGTCAAGCACCGCCGCATCAATATCCTCTCTCTCTCCGTCGGACAGCTTTTCTATAGAATAAACCTTTGTATGTGCAGGATATGTTTCTTCGATAAGGAACACTTCAATTTTGATTCTGTCACCATCGGTGAGCCCGTCAAAGGACACCGAGTCATCGGCGGCGGTCATTTTGCAGGGCGAAGCAGGGTTTGCGCCTTCCGCATCCACGACAATCACATCACTGCCATTGCTGCATTTGATATAATATCCCTCTTGGTAGAAATGACCTTCCACTAAATTATCACCTGAATACTCACCCGTCCGGCAAGCAACAAAGGTACCTGCGAGTACGCAGAGCACAAGGCAAACGCCGATAAAGATTCTTCCACGGCGTTTACCGGAGCCGTAGAGAATATTTTTGAAACGTGCCGAAACAGCATTCTTTTTCGGATTGAAATGGGTAGTCAGCATACCGCGGTTTCGTCTGCATCGGCGGATAATATCGAGCATCACCTCACCATACGCCGCACGGGTTTCGTCATTGCTGCCGTTCAGCACCGCTTCATCACAGGAAAGCTCCATTTCCATCTCGCACTTAAAAGCTGCGAGATGAACAAGCGGATTAAACCATCCGAGAGCACGGGCAATAAGTGCCGCAAATTTTACATACAAATCACCGCGCCTGCAATGCGTCACCTCATGGGCAAGGGTGCCGACAAGTCCGTTTTCGGTGAAATCCATGTCGGGCAGAACAATTCTGCGGTGGAACAGTCCGAATGCGGCAGGGGAATGAATGCCCGATGCCACCAGCAGAGTCGGAAGCTTCTTCATTCTGTATTTTTTACACACAGATCGGTAAATATTCACAGCACGGCTGTCGGCTTCCTTCACACTGCGGAGAATCTTTCTTGTGTAAATGCAGTAGGCTGCAAGATTCCAAAGGAGAAATGCCGCCGCACCGCCAAAGTATACGATTGCAGTAATATTGAGAATCTGATTCCACGAAAGTGACGGTTCAATCGGAGTATCTGTTTGAACATCAACCGAAGGCTCTGTGGGAAGCGGTGATGCCGCGGTATCCGATGGCGAAATCGGTGCATAATTTGGATTTGCGTTCGGAACACCCGGCGTTATCGGAAGGACATCAAAATCCGAAGGCTGACTTGGCAAAGTCGCAGCATCATCTTCAGACAGCGCGGCAGGTATGTCCTCGGCCTGAAAAACTTCACCTTTAATGGGAATCTCGATAAAAGACGGTAAAAGTCCGCTGCCGAAGGGAATAATAAGTCGAATAATTACAAGCGTCCAAATAATATATCGGCATTTCGCGGTGAATTTTTTGCCGAACAGCTTGAGTGTGAGAAGCAAAAGCGCAATTAAAAGAGACATTCCGATAGTAATTTCAAATAATCCCAAAATAAAGCCTGTCATATTTATCCCCCTTTCTTACGCTTCAGAAGTGCGGTCAATTCCTCCAAATCCTTGTCGGAAAGTCCGTCTGTATCAAGAAGCGCAGCAATCATTTTCTTTGCCGATCCGTTGAAGAAACGGCGCATGAGTGTTTTTTCCTCACCCTTGCGATATTCCTTTTCGGAAATAATCGGTGTAAAACGATGCTTGTATTCGCTTTTGTCGCAGGTGACAAAGCCGCGTTCCTCAAGACGGGCAAGAAGAACATGAACCGTCCCGGATTTCCACGGACGAGCCTCTGTAAGTTTTTTCGTGATTTCGCTCACATTAAGCGGTTTCTCGGCGTGCCACAGTACCAGCATCACCTCAAGCTCCGCATCGGGAATTCGTTCGATCATATACACAACAGCCTCCTTTAACATTTGTCTACGCTTCAAGTATAGCATAACCCTCAACAAATGTCAAGGGTTTTTGAAATATTCTTTAAAATATGGGGGGTGCATTGTCACCGATCATTGACAATTCAACAGTGAAACAGCAGGCGGTTTTTGCATATCGGTTGACAATTTTTGCCTGATATGATATAATGATCAAAAAAGCAGAGGGGTTTTCAATGAAGCTTGAAGGACTGAAAATAAATTTTCTCGGTGACAGCATTACACAGGGCGTTGGCGCGAGCAGTGCCGATGCGGTTTATCATGCAGTGCTGAAAAAGGAAGCGGGACTCAGAGAGGCAAGGAATTACGGTATCAGCGGAACAAGATTTGCCCTCCAAAAGGAAGCTCCCCAGAATCCGAAGGATGATTATATAGATGTTAATTCTTTTTGCAAAAGATTCGATAAAATGGACGATGATGCGGACATAGTTGTTGTTTTCGGCGGAACCAACGATTACGGTCACGGCGATGCACCTCTCGGAGGTTTTTCGGACAGGACTCCCGATTCATTCTACGGTGCTTGTCATTATCTTTTCAGCGGACTTGTTAAAAAGTATCTTGGAAAGCCCATTGTGATAATGACGCCTCTTCACAGAGCAAATGAAACAAAAAATACCGGTTCCTGCAAGAAAACAGGTGTCGGTACGCTGAGAGACTATGTAAATATTATCAGAGAGGTTGCGGAATATTATTCGCTTCCCGTTCTCGATCTCTATGCTTCAAGCGGTATTCAGCCGGAAATTGAAGAAATACGTAATATGTATGTTCCCGATGGACTTCATCCAAATGATAACGGCAATGCGGTCATCGCACATAAGCTGAAGCTGTTTTTGGAGTCACTTTGATTTAAAATTCACCCTTGAGAGGAGATATATAAATGGGAGTCGTTATAGGAATAGATGTTGGCGGCAGTACAACAAAGATAGTTGGCTTTAAGGCTGATGAGTCGGGAAAACCCTTTGAGCTGATCCGCCCCCAGTTTGTCAGGGCAACCGACCCGATAACCTCAATTTACGGCGCGCTTGGCAAGTTCACACTTCAAAACGGGCTTTCACTTTCTGATATCGACCGCGTTATGATGACAGGCGTGGGCTCTTCCTATGTTGAACAGCCTATATATTCTCTTGATTGCCGTCCTGTGCCGGAATTCGGCAGCGTCGGCATCGGCGGTCTCTATCTTTCGGGGCTAAAGGAAGCTATCGTTGTCAGCATGGGAACGGGTACTGCCATAATCCATGCTAAAGTGGACGAAGGCGGCAAGTGCATGACCGACTACATGGGCGGTACGGGCGTTGGCGGCGGTACTCTTATCGGGCTTTCGAAAAAGATGATCGGAATTGATACCATAGAGCATATCGAGCAGGTCTGCGAGGATGGCGACCTCGGAAATATTGATCTGCGCGTTAAGGATCTTTCAAAAACTCATAAATATCCCGGCATGAATGAGGAGCTTACGGCATCGAATTTCGGCAAGGTCAGTGACATTGCAAGCAAGAGCGATATAGCCCTCGGTATTATCAATATGGTTGCCGAGACCGTTGCAACAACGGCTATCTTCGCCGCTCGCGCTCATAGGCTTACCAATATAGTCCTTACCGGTAATCTTACGATTCTCCCGCATGTCCGCGCGGTATTTGAAAACCTTGCCGATGTTTTCGGCGTGAAATTTATCTTCCCCGAAAACTCCCAGTTCGGTACCGTTATCGGCGCGGCGCTGTATCCTATTGACTTATTTAAGGGGATAAACAAGAAAAATTCCGAAATTCATTGACACCGCATAATTTAAATGCTATAATTATGGGATGAAATTAACTGAACTGTACAGAAAGGTATAAAAACAATGGAATGGACATCACTTAACGACCTGCGCGAAAAATATCTTGCGTTTTTCGAATCCAAGGGTCATCTCCGCCTGCCTTCTTTCCCCCTTGTGCCGATAAATGATAAGTCATTGCTTCTTATCAACTCGGGTATGGCACCCATGAAGAAATATTTTACCGGTGAGGAGATCCCTCCCCGCAATAGGGTTACAACCTGCCAGAAGTGCATCAGAACACCCGACCTTGAAAGAGTTGGACACACCGCTCGTCACGGTACATTCTTTGAGATGCTTGGCAACTTCAGCTTTGGCGACTATTTTAAGGACGAGGCTATTCCGTGGGCTTGGGAATTTCTTACCGAAACTCTCCAAATCCCGAAGGATCTTCTCTGGCCCTCTATCTATGAGAATGATGAGGAAGCATACGAGATCTGGGCAAACAAGATCGGCGTTGATCCTGCGCACATCGTTCGTCTCGGCAAGGCTGATAACTTCTGGGAGCACGGAAGCGGCCCATGTGGTCCTTGCTCGGAGATCTATTTCGACCGCGGAGAGAAATACGGCTGCGGTTCTCCGGACTGCAAGCCGGGCTGTGACTGCGACAGATTTATGGAGATCTGGAACAACGTATTTTCCCAGTTCAATAACGACGGCAACGGTAACTATACAGAGCTGGCGCAGAAGAATATAGATACAGGTATGGGACTTGAGCGTCTCGCTTGCGTTATGCAGGGCGTTGACAATATGTTTGAGGTCGATACCATTCGTAAGGTCATCGACAAGACCTGCGAGATCTCGGGCAAGAAATACGGTGACAACACCGAAAATGATATTTCTATCCGTGTTGTAACCGACCATTCGAGAAGTGCCATGTTTATGATATCCGATGGCGTTATTCCCTCAAATGAGGGCAGAGGCTATGTCCTTCGCCGTATCATCCGCCGTGCTTGCCGCCATGGTAAGCTTCTCGGCATAAATCATCCTTTCCTTGTTGATACGGTCACGGTTTCTATCGGAGAGAGCTGCGGCGCATATCCGGAGCTTTCCGAAAAGAAGGATTATATCCTCAAGGTCATCGCTCTTGAGGAGGAACGCTTTGATGCGACCGTCGATGCGGGACTTAATATTCTTTCCGAGCTTATCGATAAGGCTAAGGCAGAGGGAAAGGATACTCTTTCGGGCGACGATGCTTTCAAGCTTTATGATACCTTTGGCTTCCCGATTGATCTTACACGCGAGATCGCAGAAGAGGCAGGCCTTAAGATAGATGATGAAAAATTCAAGGCTCTCATGCAGGAGCAGAGAGAGAGAGCAAGAGCGGCAAGAGGTAATATCAGCGGTTGGTCGGATTCCTCCAAGGATCTTCTCTCCGAGCTTGTAAAGACCGATTTCTGCGGTTACACAAGCACAGAGGCTGTGAACTGTAAGGTTCTTGCGATAGTTATTGATGATAATGCTGCATCCGAGGTAAATGAGGGCGAATTCTCGCTCGTTCTCGATAAGACACCATTCTATGGAGAAGGCGGCGGTCAGGTCGGTGACACGGGTATGATTTTCGCCGGCGATCTTCAGATCGAGGTTACCGATACAAAGAAAACTGACGGAGTATATATCCATATTTGTAAGGTGTTCGGCGGCAGCGGAACACTGAAGGTTAACGATAAGGTTTGGGCAAGAGTTGACGCAGACAGACGCGCGGCTATTATGAGAAGCCACAGTGCCGCACATCTGCTTCAGGCAGCTCTCCGCACAGTTCTTGGAAATCATGTTTCTCAGGCGGGCTCATATGTTGACCCCTATGAAACAAGATTTGACTTTACTCACTTTGCGGCAATGACAGGCGAGGAGCTTCAGCGAGTTGAAGCACTTGTAAATAATGCCATTCTTGCGGGCTATGAGGTTGAAACTGTCGAAACCGATATTGAAGGCGCAAAGGCAATGGGTGCAATGGCACTTTTCGGAGAAAAATACGGAAGCGTTGTAAGAGCGGTTAAGATGGGTGATTTCTCAACAGAGCTTTGCGGCGGTACACATGTTTCAAATACCGCAAAGGTAGGACTTTTCAAGATCATATCCGAATCCTCCGTTGCGGCAGGTGTAAGAAGAATCGTTGCTACAACGGGTGAAGGAGTTCTTAAGCTTCTTGCAGGCAAGGACGAGCTTATTTCCGAGACCGCGAAGGAGCTGAAGGTTCAGAAGACTGCGGATCTCGCTAAGCGCGCATCTCAGCTCCAGGCAGAGCTTCATGATATGAAGAAGGAGCTTGAAGCTCTTAATTCCAAGCTTGCAGCATCAAAGACAGCAGACATTATGAAGGATGCAAAGGCTGTCGGTTCTCTTAAACTGGTTACAGCACGTCTTGAAAACATGGCAGTTGATGCGGCTCGTTCTCTCGGTGACGATCTGAGAGCGAATAACGATGACCTCGTTGCCGTTATCGCGGTTGTTGCAGACGGAAAGCTGAATTTCGTGGTTAGCTGCGGTAAGGCAGCGGTTGCGGCAGGCGCACATGCAGGAAAGCTTGCAATGGGAGTTGCATCGGTAACAGGCGGTAAGGGCGGCGGACGTCCCGATGGAGCCGTTGCCGGCGGTAAAGATGCTTCCAAGATCACAGATGCCCTCGCAGAAGCTGAAAAGCTTCTTGCGGCACAGATTTGATGAGGTTTTGATATAAAAATGCTGCTGCGCAATGCGCAGCAGCATTTTTATGTTCTGTTTCATATTGCCGGACGGAATTTGGGGTTGTAAGCAATAGGGCACCTTTAAACACTCGCCGTACGGCGAGTATTTAAAGGTGCCCTATATGCCTCCGGCGGCTTAAACCCTTTTTGAAAAAAGGGTTTAAGAATCCAAAAAACTTAAGTGATAAGGCTTTTATTTTAAAGTTTTGGGGTTACAAGGGGCTGTTGCAAATAGCGGGATAGGGTATTATCCGAACCATATAAAAACTTGCACGCCGTAGATATTATGATATATCTGAAGCGTACAAGTCTCTGCACTATTTATGATTGAAGTGCCGTTTACGGAACCTTACACACCACAACACAAAACGGTTTATTTATAAAAACAACACAGAATTTTAAAATCCATTTTTGGCATATTTTCGCAAAAGATTATCATTAAGAGTTTGTGAATTTTCTGGTTTTGGAATTTTATCTATTGACAAATTTCTCTTTTTGTTGTATCATTATATAAGTATTTTTATAGGAGGACAAGTGATGGAAAAGTTTAAATTAGTCTCTGACTATAAACCCACGGGAGATCAGCCTGAGGCTATAGAAAAGCTTGCCGCAGGCATCAATGCGGGACTGAAAAATCAGACCCTGCTCGGCGTTACAGGCTCGGGTAAGACATTTACCATGGCAAATGTAATCGCAAGAGTCAACCGCCCTACCCTTGTCCTTGCTCATAACAAAACACTTGCCGCACAGCTTTGCAGTGAGTTCCGTGAATTTTTCCCCGAAAACGCGGTTGAATATTTTGTTTCTTATTATGATTATTATCAGCCCGAGGCTTATATTCCCGGCAAGGATGTTTATATCGAAAAGGACGCAATGGTTAATGACGAGATAGACAAGCTCCGTCACAGCGCGACATCTGCCCTGTTTGAGCGGAGAGATGTCATCATTGTTGCCAGCGTTTCCTGCATTTACAGCTTGGGTGACCCCGAGGAATACAAGAAGCTTACCCTTGCTGTCCGTCCGGGTATGAAGAAGGACAGAGATACATTTATCCGCGACCTTATCGCCATCAGCTATGACAGAAACGACATAAATTTTGTGCGTGACAAATTCAGAGTCCGCGGCGACTGCGTTGAAGTCTTCCCGGCGAATTCGGGTGAAAAGGCACTTCGGGTCGAGTTTTTCGATGACGAGATAGACAGAGTTTCGGAGATAAATGTCGTTACGGGCGAGCTTGTCCGTATGCTCTCCTACGCCGCCATCTTCCCTGCAACTCACTATGCGGTCTCGGATGACAAACGTGAAGCCGCTCTCAAAGAGATCGAGGATGAGATGATCGAGCGCAAGGCATATTTCGAAGAATGCGGAAAGCTTCTTGAAGCCCAAAGAATCGAGGAGCGAGTTAAATACGATCTTGAAATGCTCAGAGAGATCGGATTCTGCTCGGGAGTTGAAAATTATTCGAGAGTTCTTGCGGGCAGAGCACCGGGATCTACTCCATATACCCTTCTTGACTATTTTCCAAAGGATTTTCTGCTTTTTGTTGATGAATCACACATGACGCTGCCGCAGGTAAGAGCCATGAGCGGCGGTGACGGTGCGAGAAAAAGAAACCTTATTGAATACGGCTTCCGTCTGCCCTCTGCATTTGACAACAGACCGCTGACCTTTGACGAATTTGAGGAAAAGATCGGTCAATCCATCTTCATCAGTGCCACACCTGCGGCATACGAAAAGGAACATTCCATGCAGGTAGTGGAACAGATCATACGTCCTACAGGTCTTATCGATCCCGAGCTTGAGATACGTCCCATTGCGGGTCAGGTTGACGACCTTATGGGCGAGATCAGAACGAGAGCCGAAAAGGGTGAGCGAGTGCTTGTTACCACTCTCACAAAGAAAATGGCAGAGGATCTCACCGACTATCTTTCAAAAAACGGTCTGAAGGTAAAATATATTCACTTCAATGTTGACACGATGGAGAGAATTGAGATAATCCGCGATCTGCGTCTCGGAGTTTTCGATGTTCTTGTTGGAATCAACCTGCTCCGCGAGGGTCTCGACATTCCCGAGGTCTCACTTGTGGCAATACTGGATGCTGATAAGGAAGGGCTTCTCCGCTCCGAAACAGCACTTATCCAGACCTTCGGACGCGCCGCGCGAAACGAGCACGGCAAGGTCATAATGTATGCGGATACGGTAACG
This sequence comes from Eubacteriales bacterium, assembly GCA_045595425.1. GTDB lineage: Bacteria > Bacillota > Clostridia > Oscillospirales > CAG-272 > SIG710. The sequence continues at coordinate 9,789 of JAZOAL010000025.1, read as the reverse complement.
AGATCAATGCAGAGCGCAATTGATGAGACCAACCGCCGCCGTGATATCCAGAAAAAATACAATGAAGAAAACGGTATAACGCCGCATACCATCATCAAGGGCATAAGAGATCTTATTGACATAGGGATCAGCTCGGATAAGGCTGAAAAATCCTCGGAAAAGGGCGTTTTGTCAAGGTCTCAGAAGAAGATGTCAAGAAAGGAAAAGGACGCTCTTATCGAGAAGCTGACAAAGGAAATGAAGGATGCCGCAAGGCGGCTTGAATTTGAGCAGGCGGCATTTCTCAGAGATAAGATTAAGCAGTTAAGGGATTAAAATGAAAAACGAACTTATCATAAAGGGTGCAAGAATGCACAATCTGAAAAATATCGATGTGACGATTCCGCGCGATAAGCTTGTAATCATCACAGGTCTTTCGGGCTCGGGCAAGTCATCTCTTGCCTTTGATACGATCTATGCCGAGGGGCACAGACGCTTTGTTGAATCGCTTTCCTCCTATGCAAGAATGTTTTTGGGGCAACTTGACAAGCCCGATGTTGACAGCATTGAGGGGCTTTCTCCCGCCATCTCCATCGATCAAAAAACCACCTCCAAAAACCCACGTTCAACGGTGGGGACAGTCACCGAAATATATGACTATCTCCGACTGCTTTATGCGAGGATCGGTATACCCCACTGCCCTGTTTGCGGTAAGGAGATCAGACAGCAGACAACCGATCAGATCATAGACCGAATCATGGCTCTGCCCGAGGGCACAAGATTTATGGTTATGGCACCCGTTGTCAGAGCGAAAAAGGGCAGACACGAAAAGGTATTTGAATCGGCGAAAAAGAGCGGCTATGTCCGTGTCCGCGTTGACGGAAACATGTATGATCTTTCCGAGGAGATCAAGCTTGATAAAAACATCAAGCACAGCATTGAGATCATTGTTGACCGTCTTGTGATGCGCGAGGATATCCGTTCGCGACTCGGCGATTCTGTTGAAAATGCCCTTGCTCTTGCAGAGGGGCATCTGATGATACACACTGTGCCGCGAGACGGCGAAGCAGAGGAGGAAATGGAATTTTCACAAAGCTATGCCTGCGAGGAGCATGGAATTTCCTTTGGTGAGCTTGAGCCGAGAATGTTCTCCTTCAATAATCCCCAGGGCGCATGCCCCGAATGTGCCGGTCTTGGCGAACAGAATATTCTTTCGATTGAGAAAATGATCCCTGACAGAAGCCTGTCTCTTTCCGGAGGGGCAATTGCCGTAAACGGGTTTAAAACGCTGGAAGAAGAGAGCTGGAACGGTCCGCTTTTCTCTGCCGTGGGCAAAAAATTCGGCTTTAAAATGACAACGCCCCTTGAAAAATTCACAGAAGAACAGTTTAATGTTCTGCTTTACGGTTCCGGACTTGAAAAATATACGATAACACGCTATTTTGGTGGTGAATCGCATAAACAGACCACGGCTTTTGAGGGTCTTATAAAGATGATAGAAAGCCGCATGACAATGTATGGCAACGAATATTATAACGAGTTTATCGATCAAAAGCCCTGCCCCAAATGCCATGGTGCAAGACTTTCACCAACCATTCTTTCGGTAACGGTTGGAGGCAAGAATATCCATGAATTCTGCTCAATGTCAATTTCGGACGCCCTTGATTTTGTTAATGAACTTAAGCTGACAGAGAATGAAGAGATGATTGCCCGCGAAATCATGAAGGAGATCAAAGCACGTCTCGGATTCCTTGTCAGCGTTGGTCTTGACTATCTGACCATGACGAGAAAAGCAGGTACTCTTTCGGGCGGTGAGGCACAGAGAATAAGGCTTGCAACCCAGATCGGCTCTTCCCTTGTGGGAGTGCTTTATATCCTTGACGAGCCCAGCATAGGTCTGCATCAGCGAGACAATGAAAAGCTGATCGGAACACTGAAGAAGCTCCGCGACCTCGGAAACAGCGTTATAGTTGTTGAGCACGACGAGGAAACTATGTTTTCCTCGGATTATATCATCGATATCGGCCCCGGAGCAGGTATTCACGGCGGTGAGCTGGTTGCCTGCGGAACTCCTAAGGAGATAATGGCAAATGAAGCCTCAGAAACAGGTGCATATCTTTCGGGCAGAAAGAATATTCCGATTCCAAAGACCCGCCGCGGCGGAAACGGCAATTTTTTAAAGGTCATCGGTGCACAGGAGCACAATCTGAAAAAGCTGAATGTGGATATCCCTCTCGGCAGCTTTGTCTGCATTACCGGCGTTTCGGGCTCGGGTAAATCCTCGCTCGTAAACGGAATAATCGCTCCAGTTCTCGCCAAAAAGCTGAATCGCGCAATAACATACCCCGGCAAATTCAAGGATCTTGAGGGTATCGAGCATCTTGACAAGGTCATCACCATAGACCAGAGCCCCATCGGACGTACACCGCGTTCAAATCCCGCGACATATACGGGACTTTTCGGTGATATTCGAGAGCTTTTCGCAAAAACTCCCGATGCAAAGGCAAGGGGATACGGTGCAGGAAGATTCTCATTTAATACCAAGGGGGGCAGATGCGAGGCCTGTGAGGGTGACGGCGTTAAGAAGATAGAAATGCACTTTCTTCCCGATGTTTATGTTAAATGCGATGTCTGCCACGGCAAACGCTATAACCGCGACACGCTGGACGTTAAATACAAGGGTAAAAATATTTACGATGTACTCGATATGACGGTTGAAGAGGGCGTGAGCTTTTTTGATGGCATACCGAAGATCGCGAACCGACTGAAAACGCTTTACGATGTCGGTCTCGGATATATCAAGATCGGTCAGTCCTCTACTACCCTTTCGGGCGGTGAAGCACAGCGAGTTAAGCTTGCGACCGAGCTCTCAAAGCGTTCTACAGGCAGAACTATGTATATCCTCGATGAACCCACAACAGGTCTGCATTCCGCTGACGTTGCAAGACTTATCGAAGTACTCCAGAGACTTTGCGATGCAGGAAATTCAATACTTGTTATCGAGCATAATCTTGACGTTATCAAAACCGCCGACTATATCATTGATCTCGGCCCCGAGGGCGGCAGCGGCGGAGGCACGATAGTCGCAAAGGGCACCCCGGAGGAGGTTTCGAAATGCAAGGGCTCATATACAGGTAAATTTCTTGCAAAGATTCTTAAATGATATAAAGGGGTTGTCGCGCTGATTTCGCGCGACAACCCCTATTTGTTTTTAACAGCGAATGAAAATTTTGCATAAAAAAACTTTATAGTGGAAAAATAAGTTCAAATAACAACCAAAGGAGGTTATCGGATGCAAAAATCGATAATCAAACTTAATTCCGCTATAATTTCAGCAGGGTCTGTAGTAGGCAAAAAAGAGCATGATGGACCTCTCGGTTCGCTTTTTGATATGCACGATGAGGAGGATCGCTTCGGTCAGAAAACATGGGAGCGAGCTGAAGCTGAAATGCAACGTCTTGCGGCAAATATTGCTCTTTCAAAATGCGATATGAATGAAAAGAATATTGATGCCATGTTTGCAGGCGACCTCATAAACCAGTGCACAAGCTCGGCTTACGGTCTGCTCGAATATGAAGTTCCCTTCTTCGGGCTTTACGGCGCATGCTCAACAGCAATTGAGGGGCTGACACTTGCTTCTATAATGACAAGCTACGGCGTTTATGAACGTTGTCTTTCGGCAACCTCCTCTCACAACTGCTCAGCTGAAAGACAGTTCAGAACTCCCCTTGAATACGGTGCACAAAGAGCCCCTACAGCACAGTGGACGGTGACGGGAGCAGGCGCCTTCATCGTTGAAAATGCAGATTCGGAAAATGCCGTCGGCAAGGCAAAAATCGTTGAAGCCATGCCCGGCATCTCGGTTGAAAAGGGAATCCGTGATGCAGGAAACATGGGAGCGGCAATGGCTCCTGCGGTTCTTAGTACACTGATGCGGTATTTCAGCGAAAGCGGCAAAAATCCGGATGATTTTGATCTTATCGTTACAGGAGATCTTGGTTATGAAGGGAATTCCATTCTATGCGATCTTCTCCGCGCCGAAAATATTGATCCCGCAGGCAAGATAAACGACTGCGGAATGATGATATTCAGCCGAGACACTCAGGATACACATGCAGGCGGTTCGGGCTGTGGGTGCAGTGCGGCTGTTCTCGCCGCATATCTTCTGCCAAAGCTTGAACGGGGCGAAATAAAAGACCTACTGATCATAGGCACAGGAGCACTTATGAGCCCCGACAGCATAAAGCAGGGGCTTGGGATCCCCGGAATAGCGCATCTAATTCGCATAAAAGGAGCTGAAAGCTGATGGGAAATATTATGGACTATGTTTGGGCTTTTGTGGTAGGCGGTCTTTTCTGCGTCATTGCCCAAATACTGATCGATAAAACCAATCTGACACCCGCAAGAATACTTGTCTCATATGTTACAGCAGGTGTTTTGCTTGGTGCACTCGGACTATATAAGCCCCTCGTGGATTTCGCAGGCGCAGGCGCAACAACACCTCTCACAGGCTTCGGTTATCTGATATCAAAGGGCATAAAGGAAGCGGTGGACAAGCAAGGACTGCTCGGTGCACTTACCGGGGGATTCACCGCCGCAGCAGGAGGTATTGCCGCTGCTCTCGTTTTCGGTTATCTCGCTGCGCTGATCTTCAGAGGTAAGCCGAAAAAATAATCGAATTTTCGTATAAACAATAATTTGTCTTTGCCTCCGGCGGCCCAGGAACTTTTGAAAAAGTTCCTGAGAACCTCAAAACTTTAAAAGAAAAAACCTTTATATTTAAAGTTTTTGGGATTCTAAAGACCTTTTTGAAAAAAGGTCTTTAGCGGGGTATGGGGCGGCGCCCCAGGCAAAGATAAATTATTGTTTACAGTTATTTTCGATGTTACCTTTTTATATTTTTTCAAGTTATTTCCGTTAATATTGTTTGTATGACCTTTTGGTTTCTCTATATATCTTGAGTATTTTGCCAAGGATATCATTATGGTCGAAATCCTTATGATAGACCACGTTGGTTTCGCGGATCATGCTGAGATTTTCGATGGGAAGGACTGTTATCTTCCCTTTCAAAAATTCATCCATGCAGGCACTTTTTGCAAGAATGGAAACGCCAAGGTTCTTTCTGATAAGGTCTTTGATAGTTGCAATGTTATCAACTTCAAGCATGATATCAAAATCTGTTATACTTTCCCCTATTCTTTCAAGCTGCTGCTCGAACTGTATTCTGGTGGCCGATGAGGGCAAGCGAAGGATCATTTTTTCATGGCGAAGCTCTCGAAGAGTTACCATTTCATGCTTGGAAAGCGGGTTTTCATTTGCAAGAACGCAGACAAGATAGTCGGTATCGAGCATAAGCGATCTAAGCTCTTTTCCTGATGGTTTTCCGTCAACTATCGCCAGATCAAGCTCATAATTTTCAAGCATATTATAAAGATTAGTTATGGGCTCCGTTATAATCGTTATGCTTGCCCCACCCGATTCTCTGCCGTATTTCGCCAAAACCTCAGTGATAAGATTACTCTCCGCAGTATGAGTTATACCTATGCGGACATTGGAAAGATGACGTTCGGAATCCGAAAGCTCACCAAGCAATTTATCGTTAATCGCATTCATTCGCCTCGCATATTTTACTATTATCTCACCATCAGGAGTCAATTTCAGCTCTCCCTTTCCGCGCACAAATATCTTCTTATCAAGCTCGGCTTCAAGCGCACTGATATGATGGCTGATAGCAGGCTGGGTAAGTGAAAGCTGTTTTGCCGCTCTTGTAAAGCTTCCAAGCTCTGAAACAGCAAGCAATGTTTTTAACTTAATATCTATCACAAGATCACCTCTATAAATATTTTTTATATCCCAAAGAAAAATCATAATTTGACTTTATAACAAAAACAGTATATCATATTATCAAGAAATTTGCAAGAGCCGAATCAAAAAAATTCATTCGGCTCTGATTATTTTTTGGAGGTGCTTCGTTGTTAAGTCAACTTTATGAAAGGATCGGAGAAAGCGGAATCGGTGCTGTCATAATCATTTCGGTTGCGCTCATGATCTTTTTCGGCTTCGCTATGACGCGAATAACAAAAAAATTACGTCTGCCGAATGTTACGGCATACATAATCGCAGGAATCATTATAGGGCCGAGCTGTCTTGACCTGATACCTGCAGAAATAATTTCGGGCACAGATTTCCTTTCGGATATTGCACTTGCCTTCATCTCCTTTGGTGTTGGCGAATTTTTTAAAATTCAAAATCTGAAAAAGAATATGGTCAAGATCATTATCATAACACTGCTTGAAGCCTGCATTTCATCAATTCTTGTATTTGCACTGCTTCGCTTCCTCCTGAAAATGAACTTTGTCCTTTCCCTTGTGCTGGCGGCTTTGGCTTCTGCCACCGCGCCTGCTTCAACTATTATGACCATCCGTCAGACAGGCGCGAAGGGAGATTTTGTCGAAACACTTTTGCAGGTGATCGCCCTTGACAATGTGGTTGCGCTCCTTGCATACAGCATTGCTATTTCGATTGCGCTTTCCTTTGGCGCGGAGAGAAGCGCAGGCTTTGATATCGGAGTCATTCTGATGCCGATAGTTAAAAACATGATCGCCCTTATTATCGGTGCGGCTCTCGGATTTGTTATGAAATGGCTTCTTTCAAAGCGTTCCACTGACAATAGACTGATAATTTCGGTCGGTATCATGTTTCTATTCTGCGGAATCTGTGCCGTTATGGACGTTTCTCCTCTGCTTGGATGTATGATGATCGGTGCGGTCTATACAAATCTTGCAGATAACAACAAGCTGTTCCTTCAGCTCAGTTATTTCACGCCTCCCCTGCTTCTGCTCTTCTTCGTCCGCTCCGGTCTCAGCTTTGATCTGAGTGCGCTTCTCGGAAGTGCTTCATCTGTGGGAATTGCACCGCTCTGGGCTGTCAGTATCATTTATTTTGCCATTCGAATGGCAGGAAAATACGGCGGCTCCTTCCTTGGCTGCACTGCGGCGAAAAAGCCCAAGCAAGTTCGAAATTATCTCGGCCTTGCAATGTTTCCTCATGCAGGAGTTGCCATCGGTCTTGCCGCCATGGGTGCACGTACACTCGGCGGAGAAACAGGGACCCTGCTGCAGACAATAGTTCTTGCCTCCAGCATCATGTATGAGCTGGTAGGTCCGGTATGCGCCAAATTTTCCCTTCAGCTTTCGGGCTCATATTCAAACAAAATCGAGGATCTTACCAATGTCGAAACTCATACCGAGGACGGTAAGCAAAAGAGTGACATTGAGATACTCATCGAAAGAATACAAAAGATTCAAACAGAGCTTCCGCCTCATGTTCAGGACGAACAGTCAGAAGCTGAAAGAGCATTTACCGAGGCCGCAGAAGAACATTTGAATTCAATCAGCTTCCCTCGCGGCAAACGAGATCTGAGCCGCAGAATGTAAATTTATTAAGGAGATTTCTAACTATGAATTTTATCGATCCTATCGCAAAGATTCTGGGCGAATGGTCATATGAGCTCGGAGCACTGTCGGTTCTCTTCCGCCTTGCTATTTCCATGATCTTCGCATTTATCATCGGATGCGAGCGTGCAAGCAAAAGGCACGCAGCGGGACTGCGTACCTTCATAACAATATTCTTGGCTTCCACGATGACAACTATGATAGACATCTATCTCAATGCGGCATACGGCATAGCTTCTTCAATGCTTTCCGCCGCAACCGTTATCGGTATCGCCATAATCAGCACAAATTCGATACTCTACAGCTCAAAAAACCAGATCAAGGGTCTTACGACCTCGGCCGGACTATGGGCTTCGGGTATTCTCGGAATGACGATCGGTGCGGGCTTTTATACCGTTTCGATCATTGGATACATAGCCCTTATCTGCTGTCTTTCCTATTTCCCTTCCTTCGAGTTTTATCTGAAAAACCGCTCCAATCACTTCGAGGTTCATCTTGAGCTTGTGAGCAAGAGCAATCTTCAGGATTTTATCACCACTATAAGAAAACTGGGGCTCAGAATCGACGATATTGAAGCGAATAACGCTTATCTCAGCTCCGGCCTTGCCGTTTATTCTGTTGCCATGACTATTATCAGTCCCGAGCTTAAGAAATATAAGACTCACAAGGAGATCATACAGGCTATGAGCACCCTCGACTATGTTTACTACATTGAGGAAATGAATTAACGCTTTTTCAGCGAAAAGGAGACACTGAGAAGCGCCGCCGGTATGAAGAACACCGATATCGATACCGCCGAGCCAATTATTTACCTATAAACATCTGAGTCCAATATTTACCGTTTGCGGCATAGCCAACACCTATTCTTGTGAAGGAAGAATTAAGAATATTGGCTCTATGTCCCGAGGAACTCATCCAGGCACTTACCACCGCCTGGGGTGTTGCCTGTCCTCTGGCGATATTTTCACCTGCACTTCTGTATGTAATACCAAAGTTCTTTATCATCTGAAAAGGCGAGCCGTAAACGGGGCTGGTATGTGAGAAATATTTATTATCTCTCATATCCTCCGACTTGATTCTCGCAACTCGGCTCAGCTCCCAATCGTATGTAAGCTCTCGAAGCCCGTTTTGAGATCTGATCTCATTAACGAGTCTTACAACCTCTTTTTCAAAATTCAAAACTGAAGAATCCGTAGTAGGTATCGAGAGGATCTGACCGGGATAAATAAGCGAGGGGTTTGATATCTGCGGATTTGCCCTCTTTATTTCGTCTAGTCCCACCTCATATTTCACCGCGATCTTCCACATGCTGTCGCCCGAAACTACCGTATGGGTCACTGCGGCAGATGCGCTCATCACCAAAAGTGCCGCAAGCATTATCATACAGAATCCTGACAATAAAAGCTTTTTCATTTGCCGTACCTCCATATTTGTTTTTTAATGATCGATCATTACGATACTATTATAACATATCTGAAGGGGGTATTGCAAATGTAATTACCGGCAGAAAAGTTATATGACTGTTGAATTGTCAATGATTGGTGATAATTCAACACCAAAAATTTCCAAATTTAAGAAAAATCCCTTGACAGACTATATAAAACTATGATATAATTAAAAAAAAGGGGATTTATTATGCCAAACGATAATTCTTATAAGATCAGAACAAAGCACAAGAATCTTTTCCTTCGTGTTTCCGAAGGTCATTTCGCAACCAGCCACAGCCATATCAATTATTATATTGACGTGACAACACAAAAGACACGTCTCTCCGAGGCTTCGGCACTTGCAGGCGAGCTTGTTGGTTATTATAACAACAACACTATTGTTGATACTATTCTCTGTCTTGATGGCACCGAGGTTATCGGCACCTGCCTTGCAAATGAGCTGACAAAAGGTAACTTCCTCAATATGAATGCTCACCAGACCATTTATATTATCACTCCCGAGCATACTTCGGGCAGTCAGATCATCTTCCGCGATAATCTTATACCTATGATAAAGGGTAAGAATGTGCTTATCCTTGCCGCTTCGGTAACAACCGGCTTTACAGCACAGGCTGCCATTGAGGCGATAAAGTATTATAATGGAATTGTTGCCGGCGTTTGCGCTATCTTCGCAACAGTCGATGAATGTGCAGGCTACAAGGTAAATTCCGTATTCGACCCCAAGGATCTGGGCAACTATGCGAGCTACCCGTCTCATGAATGTCCTCTCTGCAAGGAAGGCAAAAAGATCGAAGCATTGGTCAACAGCTTCGGATTTTCCAAGCTTTAACTGAAAATTTGGGGCTGTAAAATGCCCTGTATAAAAAATTTCCTCAAAAACAGGGTCGGATCTGTTTTTGTCGGGGTTT
>JAZOAL010000024.1:0-21412 GCA_045595425.1 Eubacteriales bacterium | reverse complement strand
TTATAGATTTAATAAGGTCTGTTGTTTTCATTTTCATATGTCCTTTCTAACGGATATAATTTCACATCCTATATTGTAACATATTTTTTTCTCCATAGCAACTGTTTTTGCATAACTAAAATATGAATTTTTGTTTAATTTCGCTGTAACCGCCCTCAGGCACTTAGAATATACTGCTACCGAAAATATATTTTGGTGCTTGAAACACTAAACAATAATTTGTCGGGGAGTGATACACGCTCATTAGCCTTCCCCCTCGGGGGAAGGTGTCAGCTTTGCTGACGGATGAGGGGTAGGCACGTTCGTGCCGTTATCCCCCAAAGTACGCCCTTTCGTGGCTACACCTCATCACCCGCTCTGCGGGAGCTTCCCCTCAAGGGGAAGCCTTGCGTTCGTCCTCGCGCACCGCCAAATTATTGTTTAGCACTTCACCCAAATTGATCGGAGGTTATTACATATGAAAATTTACGTTGTACGTCCGCCCGCGTTTCTCGCCGCGATACTGAAAAAATTTTCAAAGAAAAAATAATATTGATATGCACCCCAAAAGTCAAACACTTTTGGGGTGCATATCATCATAATTCTGTTTCAATCTCTCGATTCTATCACCAGCATTGCGCCTTTGCGGACGGAGACAAGAGCTATATTACCCTCGATCTCGTTAGAAACGGTGAACTGGTTATTTCTCGTTACCTTAGCGTTTTTAAGAGGATATTTACAGCCCTCAATTGAAACGCCCTTGCAGACCTTATCAAGTGCTATCAGCGAAAGATATTTAAATCCTGTTTTTGGCACAAGCAGGCTGTCGTTTTCAAGGTATCTTATGCGGTTATAGCCGTTTGTGATATAGCAATGTATCCCTCTCGCCTTCATATCCGCAAGTATGCAGGCGCTTGCAAGGGAATGATCGAATCTTGTTCCGATGCCGCCGATTATGATTATATCGTCACAGCCGCGTTCGATGGCTATCTCCACCGCCGCCTGAGTATCGGTGCAGTCCTTTTCACATTCAAGACGGATAAGCTCGATTCCATCGGGGACGCTTGCACCGCCAAGCGAATCAAGATCGCCTATCAGCACATCGACCCGCTCTCCCATTGCTCTCGCATTCAGATATCCGCTGTCCGCGGCTATTACAATATCCTCTCTCCCCGGATGCTCGATTATGTTCTCGGCGGAGATCGATCCGCCGCCGTAAATAAACGCCTTCATCTGTAAAAATCCTTTTAAATCAGTTTTTATTCCAAGCCTTTTTCTCTTTCAGCACATTGAACATCGAAACAAAGCTTTCATGTCGGCTTTTTGCTATTTTCCCTTCCCTGACAGCCTCAACTATGGCACAGCCGTCCTCCTTTACATGGGTGCATTTTGTATATCTGCACTGCCCTATGTATGGCTCAAACTCACGCATCGTGAGCGGCAGATCCTCTTTTGTAAAGAAGTCAAACCTATCAAAATCAAGCATACTGAAACCGGGGGTATCGGCAATGCAGCCATCCTCAAAATCATCCGTTATGGGGAAAAGCTCAACATGGCGGGTGGTATGCCGACCGCGTTCGATCTTTCGGCTGACAGATGAGGTATCAAGACGGAGCCTCGGGAAAAGAGCGTTCATAAGGGTTGATTTTCCAACACCGGAAGCTCCCGCAAATGACGCGGTCATGCCATGAAGCTCCTCTCGGACAAACTTCTCGACCTTGTCAACACCCTCACCTGTTACACAGCTGAGAACAAATACCCGATATCCCGCAAGGGTGTATATATCTGCAAGACGCACCGCATTTTCGCGGTCAAGCTCGCATTTTCCGATAACTACGACCGGTTCTATCCCACTGTGCTCAAGGATTGAGAGCATTTTATCCACCGTTTCAAGAACGGGAACCGGCGAAGCCGCCGCCATAGTTACAAACATTACATCAATATTTGACACAGGCGGTCTGATAAGAGTATTTTTTCTCGGAAGGATCTCCGAGATCATGATATCTCTGCCATCCTCCTTAGGAGTCGGGATCCCCTCCGCCTTTTCATATGAAGCTTCGGTATATATGACCTCTACCTCATCGCCCACCACAGGGGTTATGTGATTATGTCTGAAAACGCCTCTGGCGCGGCAGGGTGCAAGAGCGCCCGCCAAAGGGTCATCGCCCTTTTCAAGGCGGACTATATAAAGTCCGCCAACGCCTTTTATAATTTTTCCGTGTTTACGGTATTCCATATTACCTCAATTTAAGCCTATCCCGTAGTCGGAGGCATAGACCATACGCGAGGATGAGGTAACTGCCCCATCCTTCAGCGTCAGCTCTATCATTCTGCCGCCGCGCAAACGATTGTTTATATCAAAATTAACGCCAAAGCCATAGCCGTCATATCCTATGCTTGCGCAGTACCCCAGCTCTATGCCGCAATATCTGCCCGAAAAGGAATTGAGATGGTCATGACCGCAATAAAGCCCAAGAATATTTTTTGCTTCAAGTATCGCCGTGAAAAGTCCCGAATTTAGCGGAGAGGAGGCTACATCCTCGCCTGCATTTCCAACCATTCCGGTCTTCTCGGGATTCTCGGCTATAACGGCAAATTCGGGTACGGGTGTATGGCAGACCATGATCGCAGGCATCTTTCCGCCCGCTTCTCTGTCAAGCACCTTTCTTGTTTCGGAAAACCATGCAATCTGCGCCGCCGTTACATATCCGTAATCTGTGCCGCTATCACGGTACTCACTGAGAAGCGGATCGCTTGCCGCACCGCTGTCCGTCAGCGACAGCATTCCGGTCTGTCCCATTGCCCAAACGCCGAAAACAGGTGCCGTACCAACTTCGCCTTCACCTGCCGCATAAACGGGCAGAAAATAGCTGACGGTGCCGTTTGAAACGAAATCGCTTTTTGCAATGCAATGCTCAAAGGAATTATATACTGCCATTTGTACTTCGGCTGAAAGCCCGATGTCGTTCTCCTGTTCTCCGAAAACGACCGCCCAAGGTATCTCCTTTTCTTCAATCGGCGCAGTCAACGTCTTAAGATAAGCTTCCAGATCTGCTTTTGTTATGCTTTTCGCAGAGTCTTTGAAGCCGGCGGAAATATCTCCCGCAAAAATGATCAGGTTGGGCTTTTCAGCATCCGCTATAGCACTTATTGCATCAACCGTATTGGTATTTATATCCGCATCCGACAAAACAAGGATTCTGAATTTGCCCGACTCGGTAAAATTTAAGGTTATTTTCGACTCACGCAGTGAAGCACTCGGCTCATCGCCGCTTCGGCTGACAAAAGAAACATTCATCCTGTTTGCTAAGGTCAGATTGCCTCCCATATATGAGCCGACATAAGAATCTACAAAATACTTCACAGCGGCAGTGACTCCGACCTCGGAGAACGCCGCAATATTTACATTGTCCCCCGTTGTGAGAAGGATAGCATAACCATCGATGCCGAGGGCTGATATTGCTGTGAGATAATCGTCTCCGGCACGGTTGGTATAACCGACCCTTATCTCATGCTTGCTTACGCTCTCAGAATCCGCCACGACCTCAAGAGAAGCCCCCGTCTTTTCAAGAAAAAGATCATGCAAAGCGGTGGCGGCGGAAAGTCCCCAGGAATCAGCCTCGCTGTAAACTATGCGATAAGCCCTCGCGCTTGAGCGTTCAGCCTCTGTCATCTGACTGACAAGTCTTATACTGTCACCGCTATAAGAATAGCCTATCACGGTACAGAGAACGACCGCCGCAAAAGCTATGACCGAAAAACAGATAATGGCATATTTTCTTGTCAGCTCAAAATATCTGTGCTCCCTATAAGCCTTTTTCCCATTCTTACGGTCAAAAAGGCTCTTTGCCTTATTCATAAAGGATTTTTTCGGTTTTTCCAAAGGTCTGTAAGGGGCAGTTTGGGGAGTATTGGTCCTCGGCTTTATAGGCATAGCCCCATTTCCGCTGCCGCCCGAGGCTTTTCTGCGCACAAAAATATCCTCAGTCGATTCGCCCGTCTCTCTTTTTCTCTCGTTATTGTTATTATTCATAGCTAATACCCTTTTAATTGGGATCTCCGCTTATTTTATAATCAATAAACGGATTGCGTTCGTCATCTTCATGCAGATCTATCTCAACTATAGTTCCGTCAGGCAGATCGCTTTCAACAACGGTGGCGTCACCAAGAAAGAAGTTCTCTTTTTCCAATATCTCTCTCGCATCCTTAAGCTTCATGCCGACAACGTCCGGAACTAACCATCCACCTATCTGAACGAATTGATAAACCGGCTCCTCTTGCTTCGGTCCGCTGCTGATGTAAACCTCGATCTCAGGGCTGTCAAGACTTGAGATCAAGTCTCTCCAGGTCGGCGTTTGACGAATTATTATGCCCGCTTCTTTGTCACTTGCCTCCTCATATATGTTGCCGACACGCAGTCCTTGTTCATTAAGCCTCTTGTCAGCCTCCTCTACAGTAAGTCCTGTTACATTGGGAACATAACTTATCGGATCATTCACATCTCCGATATCACCATCACCCTTGCCGCCGCTGACGATGAGTATCACCTCGGAGTTTGGCTTAACAATGAAGCCCTCGGGACTGCTCTGATCGATAACGATGCCCAAAGCCTCATCCGAAGGTTTGTATTCGACATTTGAAATAACAAGAGAGCGTTCTGCCGCAAGCCGACGTGCTTCTGTCTCGGAAAGTCCGATAAATTTGGGGATCTCAACAGTATTCGAACCGGATGCTCTGCCGATGCTCTCATAAATGATAACAGTTGAACCTACAACTGCCGTCTCACCTGCCGCCGGATAGGTATAACAAACCTTTCCGATGGCTACAGTATCACTGTAAACAGACTCTATATGAGCTATAAATCCAAGATTCTGAAGTGAGTTTTTGACAGCTACAGCAGACTTATCCTCATAATTTTCCAGTATCACCGTCTCGGCACCAAGACTGACAGTCAGCTTTATGATCTGCTTCTGCTTCTCCGCCGAAACCTTTACCTTCTGTCCGCCTGCAGGGTATTGCTTCAGAATTTGTCCCTTTTGTGAATTTGCGTCATATTTTTCCTCCAGCTCAACCGTATAATATGTTGAGCTGAGTCCGAGGGCATCCTGTGTTGTATAGGTATATCCCAAAACATTTGGAACGGTTAAGGTTATAATCGAGCTGTCCCCGGCGAAAAAAGCTTTCAAAAGCACGAATGCGCTCACGATAAGCACAACGAAAAATGCCGAAACAACTCCGAGAATAATCGGAAACATTGAGCTGTTTTTACTTTCCGTGCGCTTCTTCTTTGCACCCGACACATTCTTGGTTTTTTCCGCCTTTTTATGTGCTGATTCGAGCTTGGGGCTCGGCTTGAATACGATATTCGGATCAGCCTTCAGCCTTGCAAGCTGACGGAGCATCTGAGTTGCGCTTTGGAAGCGCAGATCGGGATCCTTCTCCATAGCAGAGAGAGTTATCTGCTCCAGACCTCTGGGAATAGAGGGATTGATACTTCTCGGAGGCACCGGATCGTCATTTATCTGCTTCAGAGCAACAGAGATCGGGCTCTCATCATAAAAAGGCAATCTGCCGCAGGACATTTCATATATCATAACACCCAGAGAATAAAGATCGCTTCTCTGATTTATAGCCTTGCCCTCCGCCTGCTCGGGGCTGATATAATAAACAGTTCCGATAGCTTTATCCGTAAGAGTCATCGTTTCGGCATTGGGAATCTTCGCGATTCCGAAGTCGGTGACCTTGATAACGCCGTTTTTCAGCAGCATTATATTCTGAGGCTTTATATCACGGTGGATCACGCCCCTCGAATGGGCATGCTCAAGGGCATGGAGTATCTGTTCCGTATAGCTGATTATCTCGCTAAACGAAAGCACTCCGCGCTTCGTCATATATTCCTTTAAGGTTATTCCCTCAATATATTCCATGACGATAAATTTACGCACGCTCTTGAAGGAAATATTATATATTTTTACTATATTGGGATGTGAAAGCATTGCAACAGCCCTCGATTCGTTAACAAAACGCTTTACCTGCTGTGCATCGCTTGCAATATCGTCTCTGAGCATCTTAAGTGCAACAGTTCGCTTCTCGAGAAGATCGTATGCTTCAAAAACGACCGACATTCCCCCAACGCCAAGGGTCTTCAGCAGCCGATATCTGTTATCGAATACCTGACCGACATAGCGCTCATAACTTTCGATATTCATTCGTTATTCCTCGTTTTTGATTATTTTCTGAAAAGAACTACTGTTATATTATCGGGACCGCCGCCCTGATTTGCCTTTTCTATAAGAGCCTGAACCTTTTCCTCAAGATCGCCGTCGCCCGAAACGATTTTGGCTATTTCCTCATCGGATACAACACCCGTAAGTCCGTCCGAGCAAAGCATAAAATAGGTGTCCTCTCCGCCCTTATCAAGATCGATATTCTCTATATCCGGCTCGGTCTTCTGCTCTGTGCCGACAGCGCGTGTAATTATATTGCGGTTCGTGCTGTTTTTTGCCTCCTCGGGGGTCATTTTCCCAATGTCCACAAGATACTGAACATAAGAATGGTCGTGAGTGATCTGTTCTATCTCACCGCCGCTGATCCTGTACATGCGGCTGTCGCCCACATTTACGGAATGGGCAACGGAATCTATTATAAACAGAGCAACGAGAGTTGTGCCCATTCCCGAAAGCTCGGGACGTGCCTGCGCCGTTGAATAGACCGCTTTATTTGCACATTCCGCGGCATTTGCCAGCAAAATGTGCATATCTATACCCTCTCGGCATAGCTTTCCTTTCTCTATTCTCGGCTCACAAACAGCCTTCACTTCACCCGAAAAGGCTTCAAGAGCCAAACGGCTTGCTTCTTCACCGCCGGCGGCACCGCCCATGCCGTCACAAACGGCAAGCAGCAAGGCATTTTCGGCTATCTCATAAATGCCGAAGTTGTCCTGATTCCCTTTCCTGAGTTTCCCTATGTCGGTTTTGCCAAAATATATCATATTTCCTCCGTAATGTATCTCCGAGATCTGTTCGGAAAACGGTATGTGTCTTGTTGTTTATGTAAAACGGCTGCCGCCGTATTTTATTCTTCTTTTTTTGCTGCTTCTCTGCGGAGCTGTCCGCAGGAGGCGTTTATATCCGAGCCCAGCTTTCTTCTGACGGTTGCTCTTATCCCTCTCTTTTCGAGGATAGAGGCGAATTTCCTTATCGCCGCGTCTCCGCTGCGCTCAAAGCCTGTCTCTTCAACCTCATTTACAGGAATGAGATTGACATGGATGGGCATACTTTCCTTTTTTGTCCGCAACGCTCCGCCAAGAACCGCCGCCAGCTTTTCGGCATTTTCCTCCGAATCGTTTTTTCCCGAGATCAGCGTATATTCAAAGGATATCCTTCTTTTTGTAACAGCATAATAATCGCGGCAGGCTCGCAGCAGATCGTCAACACCCCATTTATTGTTTATAGGCATTATTGCGCTCCGCGTTTCATCGTCCGGCGCATGAAGCGAGATCGAAAGCGTGATAGGCAGATCAAGCTCCCTCAGCTTATATATCTTATCAACGATTCCGCATGTGGAGAGTGAGATATGACGGTATCCGATATTCAGCCCGTCCTCACAGCCCACAAGGGCAAGGAATTTTACAACATTATCAAAATTATCGAGCGGCTCGCCTATCCCCATCATAACGATATTTGATATCCTCTCCCCCGTATCCTTCTGCGCCATTATGACCTGCCCGAGAAGCTCTGCGGCCGTAAGGTCGCGAACCTTGCCGCCGATGGTGGAGGCGCAGAATCTGCATCCCATTCTGCATCCCACCTGAGAGGAGATGCAAACGGTATTGCCGTGATTATATTTCATCACAACCGTCTCAATGCAATTGCCGTCTATAAGTCTGAATAAATATTTTACCGTACCGTCAAGCTTTGAAACGAGCTTACGCTCGATCTCGGGCATACGGTATTCGCATTTTTCCTTCAGCTTTTGACGCAGAGCCTTTGAAAGATTTGTTATCTCGGAAGGCGGTACGCCTCGGTGAATATTTGTGAATATCTGCTTTGCGCGGTATTTAGGCTCTCCCAGCTCCTCCGTAACAAATTTTTCAAGCTCTGACACTGAGAGAGACAGCAGGTCTGTTTTTATTTGATTTTCCATTTGTCTCCCCCATTCTGTTACTATATTTTTCTTAATTTTGCAATAAAGAATCCGTCGGTTTCGGTTTTATCGGGATAAAGGGTCAGCATGCCTTCTTCGGCTTTGAGAGTGCCGATTTCAAAGGGAACAAGCTCTATTTCCGCATGTCTTTCAACAAGCCTTTTGACATTCTCTTCATTTTCCGCAGGCAGCAAAGTGCATGTGGAATATACCATTATACCGCCCTTTTTCAGATACCTTAGGCAGTTTTCGGCAATCGAAAGCTGAATTTCGGGAAGGCGGTCTATATCACGCATATCCTTATATCTTATGTCAGGCTTCTTCGCGATAACTCCGAGACCCGAACAGGGCGCATCAACAAGTATTCTATCCGCGCTTTCGTCAAGAGCTTCATCAAAAATTCTTCCGTCCTTCTCGGCAGTCTTGATGATATCTATGCCAAGTCGGTCAGCACCTCTTCTTATAAGCGAAAGCTTGTTTTCATGCAGGTCAAAGGACTTAAGAATGCCCTTATTTTCCATGCACATCGCGATGGAAAAGCTCTTTCCTCCCGGGCAGGCACAGGCATCGATAACGGTCTCACCTTTTTTTGCCCCGAGAACCGAAGAACATATCTGCGAAGCCTCATCCTGAACGAACCAAAGTCCCTCGTCACCGCCCGGGATATCCGAATATGCCGTTTTTGCGGCAAGCCTGATTCCGATATCGGAATACCTCGTTTTTTCTGCCGAAATTCCTGCATTTTCAAGCTTTTCGAGAAGTATTTCACGGGAAATTTTAAGGGTATTTACCCTAAGCGTTATGCTCGGCTGTTCATTCATTGCCGAAATGATCTCTTCAGCTCTTTTTGCCCCGAGATCGCGGCAGAAACGCTCACATATCCCCTCCGAGACCGAATATTTCACCGAAAGATATTTTACCCTATCATCCTCCGGCGGCAGTAAAATTTTCTTATCACCACGCACAAAATTGCGGAGAAGGGCATTGACAAAGCCTTTTGAGCGTTTGCCCGCAAGGCTCACGCTCTCATTTATCGCCGCATGATCGGGAATCCTGTCAAGATATGCAAGCTGATATAAGCCCATTCTTAAAACATTCCGAGAAGTGGCTTCTATCTTTGACGGCGGCAGAGAGGACATTGAGTTTATCACATGATCAAGGGTTATTTTGCGCTCGATAACGCCATAAACAAGGGTAGTAAGAAGAGCCTTGTCCGCTCCCGAAGCACCGCTTCGGGCTATGGCACTGTCAAGTGCGATATTCGAATACTGTCCCGCCGCTTCTATGCGGTCAAGAACCGTCAGAGCGACTTTTCTGATATTGATTTTTTCTCCCATAGCCGCTCCTTTAATTAAGTTATTATAAAATATCAGTCTCTTCTTCTGTTCGCAATGATCAGCAGACGGAGAATCTGGGAAAGCGCGGAGGCAAGAGCCGCCACATAGGTGAGTGCCGCCGCGGTCAGAACCTTTTTAGCACCCTTTACCTCTTCATCGTCAAGTCTTCCGCACCCGTCAAGAGCTGCAAGAGCCCTCTTGCTGGCATCGAACTCAACAGGAAGAGTTACAGCCTGAAATACCGCAGTAAGAGAAAATAACACTATACCTGCTATTGCTAACTCATAGGAGAAAAGCAGACCGATGATAAAGATGGGCAGAGCCAGCCTTGAGCCGATATTGGTCACGGGAATTATCGCACTGCGTATCTTCATGGGGCCGTAATTTTCGGCATACTGAACGGCATGCCCTGCCTCATGAGCCGCAACGCCGACCGCAGCGATGCCTCTTGAATCATGCACCGACTGCGAAAGTCTGATAACATTCGTTCTCGGATCAAAATGATCGGTGAGATTGCCCGCGATCTGCTCTATGCGGACATGGCGCAGTCCGTTTGCATCAAGGATAAGCCTTGCCGCATCAGCACCGGTCATTCCCGATCGGGTAAAGACCTTATTATACTTATTAAACGAGCTGTTTACCTTTGCCTGTGCCCAGAGGGCGAATATCATTGCCGGAATGAGCACAAGATAACTGTAATCAAAATAAAAATATGGCATTATTGAACACTTCCTTTTATTATATAAAGTAATGTCAAAAACCTGTCTGTCACGAAAGAATATCTCCGAGAGCGATCCTTCTGCCGCGGATAAAGTCTGCCGAATCCATTCTTCCCTTTCCTTCGGGGAGAACTCGGAGGAGCTCAAGTGCTCCTTCGCCGCATTTTACGGTTATTACGCCGTCAAGCGCAATAACGCTTCCGGGCTCAGCATCGCTTTCCATATGGGATATCCTGCTTTTCAGAATCTTCAGCAGCTTGCCGTCGGGAGTATGGGTAAAGGACAAGGGTATCGGCGAAAGACCGCGAATTAGATTATGCACCTCGGCTGCGCTCTTTGAAAAATCGATAAGACAATCAGTCTTTTCGATCTTCGCCGCATAGGTCATTTCGGAATCATTCTGCTTTTCTCTGGGCGCGCTTCCGTCGCGGATAGCGTTCACCGTTTCGAGAAGCAAAGACGCACCGCACTCTGCAAGAGCATCATGGATGTCCTCAAAATCATCGTCCTCACCGATCGCAACTTCCCTTTTTAGGATCATATCGCCCGTGTCAAGCCCCGCATCCATATACATGGTTGTAATGCCCGTCACCCTCTCGCCTTCTATGATAGCTCTCTGCATCGGTGCCGCGCCGCGGTACTTTGGCAGAAGCGAACCATGGACATTGATACAGCCATGCCGAGGATAATTTATCACATTTTCGGGCAGAATCTTGCCAAAGGCAACAACTATTATCATATCGGGATCGATCTCATGAAGAAGAGCATCAAATTCTTCCGTCCTTAAGCTCCTTGGCTGATAAACGGGCAATCCGCGCTCGGCGGCATAGACCTTTACGGGCGGCGGCGTAAGCTCATATCCCCTGCCCTTGGGTTTGTCTGTTTGGGTAACTACTCCGATAACATTTTCACCTGCTTCGCAGAGAGCCTTCAGCGATGCAAGCGCAAAATCCGGTGTTCCCATGAATAGTATTTTCATGTTTTCCTCGTTAAATGATTGATGATTTCTAAAAACAAAATTTTAAAAGCTAAACAATAATTTATCGGGGAGTTTGTAGTGTGATGAACTAACATAGTGTGATGAACGAATATTAGCCTCCCCCAGCGGGGAAGGTGTCTCGGCGCAGTGACTATATTTAGAGCGAATACATTGTTCGCCGAGACGGATGAGGAGATCATCCTACTGTTTGTCTATGGGTTAGATGAACTACTCATCCACCACTGCGTGGTCCCCCTTCCCTGCAAGGGAAGGCGAACAATCATCCTCACGCACCGCTAAATTATTGTTTACCGATTTACCGACTTGGAGAAAGCTTTAATCAGTCATACATTTCGATGGCGTTATCGATATAAAGCTTTCCGTCAAGATGGTCAAGCTCATGGCAGAAGGCGCGGGCAAGAAGTCCGCTTCCGCTGATATCAAATTCCTCTCCCTTGCGGTTCATTGCTCTGACGGTGACATACATAGGTCTGCGTGTTTTTCCGCTTCTGCCGGGAACAGACAGACAACCCTCGACCTCCTCCTGCTCTCCCGCTGTTGCAATGATGCGGGGATTGATAAGCTCTATTATCTTTCCTTCTTCAACCTCAATAACAACAATTCTGCGGAGCACACCAACCTGCGGTGCCGCAAGACCGACGCCTTCAGCATCGTGCATTGTGTCGATCATATCGTCAAGAAGCTGACAAATTCTCGGTGTTATTGTTTCAACGGGACGGCACACCTTACGAAGGGTCTCGTCGCCTATTTTAAGTATATTTAATTTCGCCATTTTAATACTCCTAAAAAATCAATAAATAAAATGATCATGCCTCGTAAGCGCAATAGAGCATTTTAACCTCCCGTCCGCTTATGCGACATTTACAAAGATGATGGATTAAAATCTATTGCGAGATAGGGCTTTTTGGTGTTTTTTGAGCGTCCTGCTGCCCTTTCGCCCGAGAAAAGACGAAGGATAGAGGCAAAAAGCTCACGGCTTCGCCGATTAAGACGGCATTTTATCACAAGACGCATCCTGCATCTGCCCTCCACCTTATATACAGGGGCTTCAAACGGACCGAAAACTACCATTTTAACATCGGAAAATTCACCTTTTCCCTGCGTCAGCTTTGAAAATTCCTCGCAGAGCTTGCGGACTGCTACAAAAAGCTCTTTTTCATCCTCTGAGCTCACCGTCATCAGCACAATATCGCAGAAGGGGGGGAAAACAAGCAATTTGCGCAGCTTGATCTCCCTCTCAAAAAAGGTCTCATAGTCCTGGGCACAGGCAAGCTTTATAACATCATGGTCGGGATTGCTTGTCTGAATGACCGCCTTTCCGTTCTCTGAGGCTCTGCCGGCTCTGCCGATAACCTGCGTAAGCATTGCAAATGTCCTCTCATTCGCTCTGTAATCATCAAGATAAAGAGACGCATCCGCAAGAAGCACCCCAACAAGGGTGACCCCGGGAAAATCATGCCCCTTGGTGACCATTTGCGTTCCGAGAAGTATATCCGCCTCCCGTTCTCTGAAAGAGCCGAGAAGCTTGTCATAGGAAAACTTGGTTGAGGTTGTGTCGGTATCCATTCTCAGCACTCTCGCGTCGGGAACAAGCAGAGAAAGCTCCTGCTCAACCCTCTGTGTGCCATACCCCATATGCGCCAGCTTATCCGAGCCGCATTTCGGGCACTTCTCCGGCAAAGCCTCCTTATGACCGCACCAGTGACAGGCAAGATAGCCCTCATTATAAGTTCTGCGCTTTGTATGATAGGTCATGGAAACACTGCAATTTGGACAGGACAGTGCCTCTCCGCATTTTCTGCAGCTTACGAATGTATTATATCCGCGGCGGTTGAGGAAAAGGATCGATTGCTCGCCCTCGCTCTTTACTCTGCAAAGCTCATCTGTCAGCAGAGTCCCCAGAGGCGAAACATTTCCGCTTTGGGTCTCTTGACGCATATCTGCTATACTAACCTCAGGCAAACGCGCACCGCCATACCGATTTTTCATTTTTATTAAAGTGTATTTTCCCTCGATGGCTTTCTGATAGCTTTCGAGAGAAGGGGTTGCCGATGCCAGAAGCATCAGTGCTTTTTCGGATGCACATCGATATCGCGCGATATCACGCGCATGATATTTGGGATTCTGATCCGATTTATATGTCAGCTCCTGCTCCTCATCTATTATAATAAGACCAAGATTTTTAACAGGTGAAAATACCGCCGAGCGAGTGCCGATAACGACACGAGCCTCTCCCGATGCTATCCGCAGATAAGAATCATAACGCTCACCCGACGACAGTGCCGAATGAACAACGGCGCAAAGCTCACCGTATCTGCCTTTAAATATATTTATAGTCTGGGGAGTCAGCGATATCTCCGGCAGAAGAAGGATAACATCCCGCCCATCCGCCAAAACTCTGTCGATAAGAGCTGTCATAACGCAGGTTTTACCGCTGCCGGTAACCCCGTGAAGCAGTGCCGCCTTTGCTTCTCCGCTCCTTGCAAGCGCTGTGAGAGTCTCAAGTGCCGCGCTTTGCTCTTCATTCAGAACCGTTTCGGAGGATCGTTTTACCGGGTCCGCAAGGTCGGAATAAGGGTCTCTGTAAACCACCGTTTTTTCTTCTGCGATAAGCCCCTTGCGGAGAAGAGCGCGGATATCCACCCTTGTCACATCAAGCGCGAGAAGCTTTTCTTCTGCCACAGAAGCTTCCGAATCACGCAAAGCCGAAAGAGCATTTATCTGCCCCCTCGCGCTTATGCGGCAAAGAGCCCCTTTTTCATGGGCGATAATTCTATCTATATCATCCTTTGATACAATGGCATAAAAACTGCTTTTCGTCTGCCGCTTTGCACCGCTCATGAGAGTCATTTCACGCGTGATCCATCCACCTGCACTCAGCTTATCAACAGCAGACCTTGCCCCCATTCCGAAATTGCTCTTTATCGCGCTCTCGGAAACAAGCTCTTTCTCACGAATATATTCAAGAATAGCAAAAAGACGCTCATCCTTCGACTTCGGCATACCGCTTTTATTTGTTGCACGGTAATACTCAACAAGGCGTGCAAATGCCGCCGCAGGGATCATCGAATGGATCGCTTCACCCATAGTGCAGAGCGTCTGCTCACGCATATAAAAGGCAAGTCCCAGCATCCTTTCGTTCAGAAAAAGCTCCTCCGAACAAACAGACACGATAGGTTTTACCGTCTTTTCATCAAGAGAACACTTTTCGGAAAGGGCTGTTACAACAGCCAGAGTGCGTCTGTTTCCGCCACCGAAGGGCACCGTCACAAACCCACCCACTCTCACCTTTTCGCGCATCTCTCCGGGCAGATAATAGTCGAATACGCGATCCAGGGCAAACGGCAGATCAAGTATATAAACGCTCGCATACTGTGGCATCGCGTAATCTCCTTTCAAATTTCAATTTTGAAATCAGATCTCCTCTGATTCCTCAACCTCATCTTCAACAATATCGATATCTTCATCCTCGTCCTCATCTGAAAAATCAAAGCTCAAAGCTTCCTTTGCCTGGGCAGCGAGGAGCTTATTCTCTGCCGCAATTCTTTCGCTCTCGGCTCTTGCGGCTCTCTTTGCAGCAGCCTGCTCGGGATCGAGAATTACAAAATCGCCCGTAAACAGACGGTTGATAGCACACTTAACAGCCTTTTCATCGCGGAATTCGCGCTTGATCATAGCAAAGATCGCCTTTTCGGATTCCTTGTTGCCCGCGATCATCTTCTCTGCTGTCTCTCTTTCCTTAACATATTCGTCTGTAATCATTCTCGCGCACTTTGCCGTTGCGATAACGAGCTCATAACGATTGTACTTATCCTTTGTAAGATCACTGATAGACGGGAAAATCATAAAATACCTCCATGCCGTTTTATCGGCTAATAATTTAATATGTAAATTTATTCAAAATAACGCTTTGCGGCGTCACTGTTTCGGCTTCTGCGCAGTTTTTCAGCGCACGCGATGGCAATTATATCATCAGCGGTATCCTCCGCGCCGCCATCGTTATTATAAACAATATAATCATAAATATCAAGCATCGGAAGCTCATTTTTTGTCTGCTCCAGACGGGCGAGTATCTTCTCCTCGGTCTCTGTTCCTCTTCCGCGCAGTCTCGCCTCCTGAACAGCAAAGCTTGGGGGAAGCAGCATTATGAGAACAGCTTCGGGATATAGCTTTTTAACATTCTCAGCTCCGACAACCTCGATCTCAAGGATCAGATTTCTGCCGCTCCCCAGAACCTCTTCAGCTTCCCTTTTCGGGGTGCCGTAATAATTTCCGCAATATTCGGTATATTCAAGCATACCTCCGTTTTCAATGCGGTTTTCAAAATCCTCTCTTGTTATATAGTGATAATTAACACCGTTAATCTCACCCTGTCTCGGAGCTCTTGTCGTTGCCGACACGGAATAAGCAAAAGCATTGCTTTTCTCCATAAGGCTCTTTATAACAGTACCCTTTCCGCTTCCAGCAGGGCCGCTGATAACGAGAAGTAGTCCTTTGCCGCTCATTCCTCGTCCTCCTCGCTCTCCTCATCATCGCCGGAGTCGCTGTCCATGCGGTTTGCAATAGTCTCTGTCTGAATAGCCGAGAGAATGACAAGCTCGCTGTCGGTAATTATAACCGCTCTTGTTCTTCTTCCGCAGGTCACGTCTATAACTCTGCCCTCGTCCTTCGAATCCTGCACCAAGCGCTTGATGGGAGCTGAATCCGGGCTGACCAGCGCAACTATGCGCTCAAGAGCAACCATGTTTCCAAAGCCCACATTGATGAATTTCATTATAAGTGCCCCCTTTTTTACTCAATATTCTGTATCTGCTCGCGAACCTTTTCAAGCTCGGTCTTAACATCGACCACATAATGCGCGATATTCGAATTATTGCATTTTGAACCGATAGTATTTATCTCGCGGTTCATCTCCTGCATGAGAAAATCAAGCTTTCTGCCAACAGGCTCGCGGCTGTCGGCATATTCGTCAAAGGCGGTGAAATGAGAACGCAGTCTCACAAGCTCCTCATCAATTGCGATCTTATCCGCAAAGATGGCACATTCTGTAAGTATCCTGCTCTCGTCAATGCTTATATTGTTATCCGAAAGCATCTTATGTATCCGCTCTTCAAGCTTAACTCGGTAATCTGCCACATCTCCGAGAGAAAGCTCCTCTATTTTATCAACTACCCCGCGGATACCGTTGATCTTTCCGCGCAGATCCGCTTCAATGTTCGCGCCCTCGCGGTCTCGTGAGGAGAGAAACTGCTCTATCGCTCCGTCAAGAACGGTTTTTATGTCTGCCCAGTCGCGCTCAGCATCCTCCTCCGGCTTTTTCACGGTAAAAATATCGCTGTAACGAGCAAGGCTCATAACGCTGATATCGTCCCTAAGAGCAAAGGTGTCTCTGAACTCTCTAAGCGCATTCAGATAACCCTCAGCAAGCGCCGTATCCACCGATATATCCGCGCCTTCGCTCTCAAGCACTTCAACACCGATATAAATATCCACCTTACCCCTTGTAAGCCCCTTTGACTGAAGATAGGGCTTTACGCGTTCTTCAAGAAAGGAGTAGGCTCTTGAAATCTTCACCGTGCAATCAAGATAGCGGCTGTTGACGCTTTTTATCTCGGCAGTGATGTCCTTTCCGCCCGCAGTGCCTCTCGCTCTGCCGAATGCGGTCATACTTTTCATCATAAAGAATATATCTCCTTTTTCTGCCCGAAAGAAGGGCACTTTAAATCTAATTATAGATATACATAATATATGATACCGCAAATTTGTGGTTTTGTCAACTTTTTTCAAAATTTGGCTGTCGTTTTTTTAACCAAAAAATGCGGATTTTTTCGCGTTTTTTTGAGCGCAGATGACATTTTAACGTTTTTCACGTAATTTTTTAATAAAAATTATAAATTTTTTGAAAATATTTGGCAAAAACTATTGTAAAAAACTTAAAAATGGTTTACAATATAGTAGATCTATATTTTTACACTACAAAACTCATCGGAGGATTATTTTTTATGGTAGTAGCAGGCGATTTTAAAAACGGCATTACTTTCGACAGAGACGGTCAGGTTCTCCAGGTCGTCGTATTTCAGCATGTAAAACCCGGTAAGGGCGCGGCTTTCGTCCGCACAAAGCTGAAGAACGTTATCACGGGCGCAGTTATCGAAGAGACCTTCAACCCCACAGATAAGTTCGAAAACGCATATATCGACAGAAAGGATATGCAGTATTCCTATGATGACGGTGACCTCTATCACTTCATGGATACCGAAACATGGGAGGAAACTCTCGTTGCTCATGATAAGGTTGGCGACAACTTCAAGTTTGTTAAGGAAGAGATGATGTGCAAGATCATTTCCTATAAGGGCAATATCTTCGGCGTTGAGCCTCCTCTCTTTGTTGAGCTTGAGGTTACAGAGACAGACCCCGGCTTTGCAGGCAATACAGCAACAAACACTCTTAAGCCCGCAACTCTTGAAACAGGTGCTGTTATCAAGGTTCCGCTGTTCATCAATGTTGGCGATGTGCTTAAGATTGATACCCGTACAGGCGAGTATCTCTCCAGAGCGTAAAACTCAAAAATTTAAGGGGAAGATTCCTTTTTCGGAGGCTTCCCCTGTATTTTAAAACTCAGAAAGGAATTTAACATTATGACACTTACCGAAAAGGCTGCTTATCTCAAAGGACTTGCAGAGGGGCTTGCTCTCGATGCCTCCAAGCCCGAAACAAAGATTATAAACGAGCTGCTCTCCCTCGTTGAAGATATGGCGCGCTCCATTTCCGATGTTGAAGAGGATATCGAATATCTGAACGACTATATCGAAGAGATCGATGAGGATCTCGGCACCGTTGAGGAAGACGTTTACTCGGATGAGGACGACGACTTTGACGAATGTGAAGGCTGCTGCGGATGCGACGGCGATTTCGACGACGAGGATGACGATTTTGACAGCGAAGAATGCTTCGAGATCGAATGTCCCTCATGCGGAGAAAATATCTGCTTTGACAGCACCATCGATCCCGCAGATCTGATTTGCCCCGCATGTCAGGAGAAAATCAACGGATAATTATAACCTAATAAAAAGATGAGGGGTTGTCTCACGTAATTGTGAGACAACCCCTTTGCTATATGTCAGCAAAACAGATAAACAACAATTTAGCGGGCTGTTAGTTAAGGCAAGTAAACATTAGTGAATAAGGCGAACACTACCAAAAGTCATCCCGTGGGAAGCCGAGGGATGACTTTTCGGTGAATACTGTTTTGTGCCTTTCTATAACGAAAAAAAGGATTTTAGAAAGAAAAAATCAGTTTTTCCACATGAGATCCTGAACGCAGTGAAGGATCTCATAGGCTGCAACTTACTTTGCCCCGACAAATTATTGTTTGCAATTATTTTAATGAGACAAACTCTTCGGTTTGTTTTGAGCCCTAAAATTATAATTAAGGATATTATCTGAATTCGGTCACACCGTCCGAGAGATAAACCGCTGTGCGGAAAATGCTGTAACGCTCACGCATTATATCGGTTGAAAGAATTCCCAGGGAATCCTTCATGGCTGTGATCAGCATTTCAGGTGACAGATAATTTTCGGCAACTGCGGATATCACTGCTGAAATATTCAGCGAATCCTTTTCCGCGCTGTAGGAAATATCCATGCTCTTTATCAGCGGAGCGATATCAATCTCCTTTTCGCCGGATTTTGTATGCTTGAACATCATGAGAGGTCGGGTCTCAAAGAGCTTACGCACCTTTTCGGCAAGCTCCTCGGACGCACCGTCAGTAATTATCTCAATATCATAACGGGCATAGCCGATATCGGCAAACTTCTGCTCGGGTTCATATACGTCAATAACAGATAGTTCATCGGTAAGAACGCAGTTAAGACGGTATTTTATCTCATTGCAGGTCATATGCTCGCGCAGACGGATGTCAAGATATTCACATTCACTCTGCGTTCCGATTGAAAGTGGAAGGGCAAATACCATCTTTGCATGTGGATTAAAGCCTTGAGTGTACCAAGCCGGAATACCTGAACGGACAAGAACCTTTGCAAAGGTTCTCTGCAGATCAAGGTGGGAAATATAGCGAAGCATGCCGACCTTGCGGAATTTTATGCGTATTGGCTGTGGATTTGCATCCGAAATCATTTTTGCGGGCAGCATGATCTCTCACCTCCAAGCTTATTTGCTCCGCAAGCACTGCATTTTTCGCGGCAGGAAGGCGTTGTTTTACCTGCCAGCGCGTTTTTGTGCTCACGGATAAGGAATTCTTTGCTCACACCGCAATCGATAATGTCCCATGGGAACACCTCATCGTATTCCCGGCGGCGGTTTGAATAGAATGCAGGGTCAAGTCCTGCTTTTTTTATGACCGATATCCACTTTTCATAGTCGAAATGCTCATCCCAAGCATCAAAACGGAAGCCCTCCTCACATGCAAGCTCCAGAGCCTTCCCGAGACGGCGGTCACCGCGCGCAAGTATCGCCTCAATATGAGAGGTATGTGGCTCATGATGGGTATAGCGAACCTTTCTGTCAGTCACGCACTTCCCGAGATAGTCAAGCTTTTCGTTAAGGGTATCAACCGTATCCTGAGGCTCCCACTGGAATGCCGTAAAGGGCTTCGGAACAAAGCAGGCAACGCTGATAGTGACCTGAGGGGACTTGCCCTTTTTGTGATTCGGATTATGATAGTATTCGTCAACAACGCTCTTTGCCAGCTTGGCAATGCCTTCAAGATCCTCGTTTGTCTCTGTAGGCAGACCGTTCATAAAATACAGCTTGACCTGTGTTTTGCCGGCATCAAAGGCAACATTTACCGCACGCATCAGATCATCCTCAAAAACATTCTTGTTGATAACATCGCGCAGTCTCTGTGTGCCTGCCTCGGGAGCAAAGGTCAGAGAGCTTGAACGCACGGTTGCGATCTTATCCATAAGCTCCTTTGTAAAGCTGTCAACTCGAAGTGAGGGCAGAGAAAGACTGACATTCTTCTTGTCCGTCCACTGAAGCAGCTTTGTTGTAAGTTCTTCAATCTGCGTATAATCGCTTATTGAAAGAGAAGATAGGGATATCTCATCATAACCCGTGTTCTCATAGAGACATTTTGCCTGCTTGCAGAGCACCTCGGGGGTCTTTTCGCGAACAGGACGGTAGATTATTCCCGCCTGGCAGAAACGGCATCCGCGTATACAGCCGCGATAAACCTCCAGCATTATCCTGTCCTGCACCGTTTCGATATAGGGCATGACAACCTTATCGGGGAAATAGGACTTGTCCATATCCTTCATAATGCGCTTTGTAATACGCTTCGGAATATCGTCATAAACAGGCGTATAAGCCTTAACAGTGCCGTCCTCATTATATGTAACCTCATAAAGCGAAGGCACATAGATTCCGCCAACAGTCTTTGCGGCTTCATGAAGAAAAGCCTTGCGGCTGTATGTCCCCTCTTCCTTCATCTTTATATATAGCTTTGTAAATTCAACGAGAGCATCCTCTCCCTCGCCGATGCTGAAGCAGTCGAAAAAGTCCGCAACAGGCTCTGCATTATATGAGCAGGGACCGCCGCCGATGATGATGGGCATATCGTCTGTCCTGTCCTCAGCACGCAGAGGGAGCCCTGCCAGCTTTATCATGTTCAGCACATTTGTATAGCACATCTCATACTGGAGAGTAAAGCCGATAATGTCAAATTCCGCCAGAGGATCGCCGCTCTCCTGAGCCGTCAGGGGAACGTCATATTTTATCATCATTTCCTCCATGTCAGTCCACGGAGCATAGGCGCGCTCGCACCAGATATCATCCTCACGGTTCAGCACACCGTAAAGTATCCTGATGCCGAGATTAGACATGCCGATCTCATATGTATCGGGAAAGCAAAAGGCAAAACGCGCTTTGACGGTGTTTTTATCCTTCAATACCTGCCCGTATTCGCCGCCGCAATATCTGCCCGGCTTCTGAACGGCGCGGAGTATATTATCCAGCCGTTCTCTGTAATTTTCATTCATATCAATAATCCTTTCGGTTCGTATTCTCTTTATATGATACCACAATTCAGCATTTTCCGCAAGAGGTATCACAGAAAAACAGAACCGAATCATGTAGTGTTACAATAGATGTGAGACCAAAAGTAAAAAAAGTATAGAAAAAGTGATTGAGTTCTGTTAAAATAGAATTACCCCTAATCCCAAACAACAGAAAGGACTCAATCACTCATGAAATATTATACCACAAACAAACG
>JAZOAL010000023.1:0-11861 GCA_045595425.1 Eubacteriales bacterium | reverse complement strand
GTTTATTTTGTTGTCAATACGATAAGCACCGACATATACTGAAAACAAAAAGGAGGTAATTTTTATGCAACTTGACCGCAAGGCTCTCGAACGCCTTCTCACATTAAATGACGCACAGCTCAAAGGAGTGATCGAAGCTCTCGCCGCAGAATCCGGACTTGATCTCGGAAACTTTGGAATTTCACAAAATGATATCGCATCTATAAGAAAAGCCCTCTCGGGAGCCACCGACGAGGATATTAAAAAAGCCGCCGAACAGCTTAATGCCTATAACAAAAGCAGAAGGAGCAAATCATGACAGAGGGCAGCAGCAATTCCCCGCTCGGGGCTCTCCCGTCAGCAGAAGCACTTCAGGGCATGATAGGAACTTTGATGGCTAATCCGGATCTGATGAAAAATATCATCGGAGCTCTGGGAAATACCGCCATTAAAGATAGCGACGATCAAAACAGCACTCCGACCGCCGAAAACGAGGAAAAAGAAAAAAGCGATACCGCCCAGGCAAATGCGAATCTTGCAGGCGCACTCTCGCCTGAGCTTATGAGCAAGCTTCCTGTGATCCTCTCCCTTCTCGGCGGCAATCGGCCAGCTCCGAAAAGCAAAAGCGAAGCAGACAGAGAGGCTCTGCTCTGCGCACTGAAGCCATATCTCAGCCGCGAACGGGTTGAGACCGTGGAAAAGATCATTCAAATTTCTCGCCTGGGCGATCTTCTCGGATCACTTTAAAGGAGGATACACGGATGTACAGCCGAAGTACCCATCGCGGAGAATACCGTATCCCCGAACATTACAGCGGAGTTGCGTTCCGCAGCATAGAAGAAAGAAAAAATCCCGAGGCAGGAAGAGACGCTGTGGGCAGGCTGTCTGCATTGCCCGCGCACACATTATCGGAAAAAGAAAACAGAAGCAATGCAGAGCATCGCCGCCAAAGAGCGGAAATCAAAAAAGCCTATCCCGTCAGGCACACACCCTCGGAAGATATAAAAAAAGATCTTTCCGAAAAAAGCAAACCGACCGATATATCAGAGTGGGGATCCTCTGACGAAATCGACGCAGATAAAAGCATCGATGACCCATCTGACGGCATTTCGGTTTCCGGCAAGCCTTTTTTGAAGCCCCACAAAAGCGGAAATTCCTTTGAAAATGATGATCTGCTCATTGTCGCGCTGATACTTCTCCTTCTCGGTGACAGCGGGGAGGAAAACAGCAATTCCACCTTGCTTTTACTTCTGTTTGTCCTATTACTGTAGTCGAATAACAGGATTTTTCAGCCCAATCTCCGACACCTCCGGACGAATGGGTATAATAGTTGCCGATATTCCCCCGTCCTCTACAAATGAAAACGGAATATTAAGCCTTTCACACACCGATCTCAGATGAGAACGAGCCAAATTAAAGCCCTTGTCAAGGATTTTAAGCTCAGCTTTATTAACACGGCGTTTCATCGGCATGCGAAATTCTATCCGCACCTTTATTCCCACCGTGCTTTCGGAAAGATAAATCCTCGCGCACCTCTCATCAGACATTGCGGAAGCCGCAGTCAGAACCGTCAGCAAAAACAGACTGAAGAGACCGCCGTCAAAATTTTCCGAAAAATACAATCTGATATCGGAGCAATCTATCTCCGTTTTGCATCCTGCAAGAGTGCCTAACAAATGTATCCTTTCAAAAAGGCGGTCGCGAAAGCTATCCTTATCCCCTACAATGATAGAAAACATTTCATTTGCCGCATACAAAACATCGGAAAGCACGGGATAGAGCTTTTCATGTCTTCGAGTCATCTTTTGGGCAGGCAACTCACTCATCGCAACATCAGTGAAAGCGGCTCCGCAGATCTCAGAGGTGAGCTTAAAATCAATATCTGTATAAATTGCCGCTATAGTGCGCGTTGAAGGAAACATAGCTAAAGATATAATTATCGTTTTACCGTTTTTTATATTTCGCACGGCAATTTTTCTGTGAAAAGTCTCTTCAAAGATCATTTTCTGCACAAGAACGATATCATTTCGAGAGAGATTTTCCGATGTCAAAAGCTTTTCTCCCAAGCAGACGCCATAAGGAGAAGCAAGAAGAACATATCCGTATTCATCGGCAATCACAAAAGGATAACGCGTAA
This sequence comes from Eubacteriales bacterium, assembly GCA_045595425.1. GTDB lineage: Bacteria > Bacillota > Clostridia > Oscillospirales > CAG-272 > SIG710. Next base: position 9,745 of record JAZOAL010000023.1, on the reverse strand, counting down.
AATTTTTTCTCTGCTCCATATAACACACTCCACAAAAAAGGGCATTTGATTTTATCCTCAATGCCCTTTGCTTTTATTCTGCAATATCGGTTTCATCAGTCATGTTTTGTGATTCATCCGTCACTGTACCGATAAGATCACCTCGGGAAACTGACTGCAAAGAATATATTGCAGCCTCCGAAACAGCCTGTGCGGCACTCTCATATTCAGCATTATCCGAGTCAAGCACAACCCTGACCGAATATCTTGAAAAATACATCTGCATTGAATCGATCCTTTCGGCTATTACCTCGGAGAGCCCGATTTCTTCCGATGAAATTGCATCTGTATAATCCACCGCGATAAGCTCAAAGCAATCCGAAAGCCGGGCGCAAAGTTCATTTGCATCTTCTTTCAGAAAGAATGAATAAGGCAATAGAACCCCGAGAGGAACAGAAGAGCTACTGCTTTTTCTGAAGCTTTTCGCAAAATCGCAAAGCATGGATACCTTATCCGCATCAATGCTGTCAAAACCGCAGATGACTATCTCATCCACCCCTGCTATGGCAAGCTCTGAAAGAACCGCGATCTCGAATGCAAGGAGTGCTTTGGCAGTTATTTCATATTCCGAAGAATGTGCAGTGAGCGCCGCATAGGCACTGATATAACAATCCTTTGAAGCCAGCTTATCAACTATATCTTCCGCCGCCCGCAGACCGTTCTCGGGGAGCTGTCCGCCAAGTGTCTGTGCCACGGGGGATGAATAATAGATACTTCCTTGCAGATCTCTCAAAATAAGAGTAACTGCACTACCCTCCTCTGCATTTTCGGCAAAGGAATCAATCTCTTCGTTTTTCAGATATGAAGCCGTTATTTTTTCCGGCGGCTTTATAGGCAAAACGATATTCTCATTTTCCGTTTCGGGCGAGACGAGGGTGTCTGTCCCAACATTCTGTTCTCCACCGCGCTCTGCCTCGGATTCCTCTGCTTTTTTCTTCAGATATTTTCCGAGGAATACAGAACCGATCACAACAGCAATGATAAATACCATCACAAGCAAAATTGCGATCTTGTAACGGTTGCGCGTATTTCGGCGTTTGCCGTTATATCGGCGATGGCTATGTCTTTTTTTAGATTTCATTATCCTCTCCGTTAAGATCTTCCGAGGAAGGTGATATCCACAGTCTTGCCGTAATCGGTAAAGACAAGCTCTGCCTTTTCGGCTTCTGCGGCTATAAGCTCCTCAAATTTTTCATAAAGATATCTATCCTTGAGTGATTCAAAATTCTTCTCAATATATTCGGCTTCCTTAGGGAGACGCATTATTATGTAGAATCCTGTTTCCCCCTCAACAATTCCGCTGTATTCATTTTCCGCAAGAGCAAAAGAGGCGTCCTCATATACCTTTTCATATTCGCCGCGCATAAAATAATATCCGTCGGTTGTGGTCATTCCGTCATATTCACCGTATCTGCCGATAAGACGAGTCAGCTTTTCTCCGCCCTCAAGCTCTGCAAGAGCCTTCTCCGCCTTTTTGCGATTCTCGGAAACATCCTCCCCCTCATCGTTTTGGATGTAAATATGAAGGGTGCGGATAAACTGATCGCTTTCGATAAAAGCGCGGGCAGTTTCATCCGAATCATCAATAACTCCCTCTGCGCAAAGAGCTATACGAAGCTCCTCTTTTGAAGCATCGATCGCCATGAGATATCGCAAGTGATGATCGGTCAGTCCATTCTCCTCAAGCTGCTTTAGATATTCTTCCTTCCCGCCCAGCTCTTCGGCGAAGGTGTTTATAAACTCCTTCACATATTTTTCAGTGTCCTTATCATCTATGTCAACGCCGTATTTTTCACAAAGGGAAACAAAAGAAGCAGATTCAAGCATTCCTGAAAGGATATTTTCCTCAAGCTCCGCGCGGTATTTCTCCGAGCTCTCCGAAGAATCCCATATCCCCTCGCCATATTTTTTCTCCATATCCAGCTTATAGTTATGAGCAAGATATTCAACCTCCTCAAGATAAACAGGGATATCTGAAACATTGGCAACGACATTAAGATCCGTCTTATCCCCTTTTATTGGGCTTATGCCCCCCGAGCATGCCGCAAGAGAAATTGCCAGCAACAGCAGTATCACCGCTCTGCAATATATTTTCAACTTCATAAAAACCTCCAAAAAAACGCAGTACATAAGATAGTATATAATAAGATTGTTAATTCATTATGAATTTTAGGCGACTTTTAAATATTTTAAGGAAAAATGACTTGAAATTACGAGAAAATATGTTAAAATAAAAGTATTAAGAAAGGCGGTATGCGGTATGGAAGAAATTTATTCTATAAAACTGAGCAAAATCATTGAAGAAATGCAGCTTGCCGAAGTCTATCTGCCCGAAAATTCCGATAACATTGAGGTCACAAGCCCCGATGTCGAAAGACCGGGACTTGCTCTGACGGGTTTTTTTGAAAAATATGAACGCACGAGAATCCAGATCTTCGGAAAAGCCGAGGTTGCTTATCTTGAAGGTCTCAATGAAAAGGAAAGAGAGATACATGTTGAAAACTTTATGAAGCTGGAGCCGGTCGCCGTTATCTTTTCTTCGGATCTTCCGGTTTTTGATGAAGTTCTCAAATACGCAAAGCAGTGCGGCATACCGATTCTGTCCAGCTCCAGAAGAACAAGTGCACTGCTTGCGGCAATAATTGCATATCTTCATGTTGAGCTTGCACCGAGGATCACACGTCACGGAGTTCTCGTTGAGGTGTATGGCGAAGGTCTTCTCCTTCTCGGAGACAGCGGCGTCGGAAAGAGCGAAACAGCCATTGAACTTGTAAAGCGCGGTCACAGGCTGATTGCTGACGATGCTGTTGAGGTCAAGCGTGTTTCCGCAACGACTCTTGTGGGCAGTGCTCCCGAAATCATTCGCCACTATGTTGAGCTTCGCGGCATCGGAATCGTTGATATCAAGCGTCTTTTTGGTGTCGGTGCTGTCAAGGATACGGAAAAGATCGACCTTGTCATAAATCTCGAGCCTTGGATCCAGGGAAAGATGTATGACCGTCTCGGTATCGACAGCGAAACCATTGATATTCTCGGAATAAAAGTTCCGTCTATCACAATTCCCGTTCGTCCGGGACGTAACCTTGCCATCATTTTAGAGATCGCGGCAATGAATAACCGTCAGAAGCGCATGGGATATAACACGGCTCTTGAATTTAATAAGCACCTTATGAGCCAGATGGGAATCGATCCCGAAAATATGTAAAAACAGTGCCTCTCTAAAAACAGTTGATAAACAATAATTTAGCGAATAGTTAGTTAATACCATATGAGATCCTTCGCCTTTGGCTCAGGATCTCATGAACTGTTTGTTACTTCTCTGCTAAATTATTGTTTATCATTCTAAAATTGAGTTTTTTCGAGCACCTTTTTGTTTAAACCTATTTATTTTGCTTTATTCCGGATTTGCAAGAATTCCGAGAAAAATAGGAGTTCCGGTTTCAAGATCGGTTATTGCGTAAACGAAGGGTCTGTCAAGATAGACCTGATATCTCTCAGCGTCAATTATCTCCACCGCACTCTCGCATTTCACCTCAACCACAGTTGCCGCACCTGCTTTCGTGCCCTTTGGGCTGACCTCGATAAATGTCTTGTGCAGAACATCTGAAATATAAAGATTGCCCATAGAAGAGGTTCCGAGACCCGTGAGATCGGCGTCCGTGCCGTTAAAGGCATCTGTCATGCCCTGGGACATCAGCTCATTAACCAAAGAATCGTCATATTCATAGCTGAACTGCGGCATTGCCGTATCTACTATTGCCCGTCTTTTCGAATCAAGAAGCTCGGAAAATCGCTCACCCGTAAGTGATGCCGCATAATTATAAACATCCGTCCCCTCATCGGGCAGCAGAGCCACGAAAACATAACGGCTGTCGGCATAAGGCTTGATGAAGCCCTTTGCATTATAGTCCTCAAGATAATAGTCTTCGCTTCCGTACATAAGCTCCGCGTCTATCCTCTCACCGCTATAAAGGGTAAATTTACTGTCGCGAAGCTGTGTTCTCTCATATGTATCCTTCCAATCCGCCTCAAAAACAAGGGCGTTTATCAGATACATCACCGCCTCTGCCGGTATCTCATCGAGCATTTCTTTTATCATACCGTCGGTCTTGCCCTCGATCCAGTTATTGATATCCCTAAGTGTTCCGTCGTCAAACTGCGCCATAAAAACATCAGCACTGAAATATTCGTTCATAACTTGGACAAAATCGGGATTGACCTTTATCATATCCTCATTATCACGTATCCAAACGGAATTTGCAAGACCGAGCTTGATCTTTTCGCCCGCGGTCAGCTCCTCGCCCAGAGCATAAAGGCAATGCGCCGCCTCCTCAATGGAAACATCTCCGAGAACGCTCTGCATCTGCGAAAGTGTCTCCCCTTCGGCACCGCACGCGGTCATTGCAAGGGCGATATAGATCGAAAGAGGCGAAATAAGAATATTTTCCTTAGCTTTTCCTTCCTCTATTGCCGCACCGAAATAGTTAAATGCGCTTCTGCTGATGGCTTCGGATAATTCAGAGCTTGCTTCCATGCCTTTTTCCTCGGAAAGTGAAAGCTCGGAGAGAAGCAGATGGCTTTGAGAGTCTCCCGGAAGATCGGGATCGGTATCCCATCCTCCCATAGGTTGATCCGGCGGGGTGTTCGCACAAGAGCAAAGCACGAGCATGAGAGAGGCGAGCAAAAATGATATTATTCTTTTTGAGGTCATAAAAATCACCGTCCTTTCATCCTTTAAGACGAACGGACGGTGATTTTGTTCCAAAACTTTCTTGGCAAAAGACAAACAATTGTAAAAACTATACAAATATAAACAAATATATTACCTATTCGGGTATATAAGGTCAGTTCCTTTGAAAGTTCAATATCGGCTGTGATCTGCCCCGCTATGTCACATTCAATAAACTCCTTTATCTCTCCTTCGGGAGAAATCACAGACGAGATTCCCGTATTTGCCGCACGGACAACGCTTCTTCCGTTCTCGACCGCGCGGAGAATCGCCTGTGCGCTGTGCATCCTTGTACCCACCGAATCACCAAACCATGAATCGTTTGTTGAGATCATCAAAGCCTCAGCACCGTTTCGGGCGCTCTCTCTTGCGGCACTGTCATAGATCGAATCAAAGCAGATAAGATGCCCGAAGCTTCCGTCACTGCTCTGCCAAACAGAGCTGCCCTCACCCGGCACAAGGGAGCGATTCAGCATATTTATCTCTCCGAGGATCGGCAATACCGTCATTATCACATCACGCATGGGAACATATTCTCCGAAAGGCACGGGCCTCTGCTTTGAATAGACATTGATCCCGTCCTTTGAAGGCTCGTAAACTCTGATAATATTGCTTGTTCCTTCCTCTGTATCGCCAAATGTTCCCACCATAAGAGTCATATCGTATTTATAAGCCCATTTTCGCAGAGCAAAATCTATATCGGGATCAAATTCGGCAACATAAGGGAAAACGGTTTCGGGGAAAAGCGCATAATCCGCCCCAGCCTCACTTGCCTTTGCGCACAGCCTTTCATATATTTCAAAGGTGCTCTCGAGCATATAATCGCTCCACTTTTCCTCTGTTGAAATATTGCCCTGAAGGGCTGAAATGCGGACTGTTTCACGAGTTTTTTCCGAGCTTATATGCAGATCAAGCATGCCGTAAATACCGTTTAATAAAAATATCAAAGCCGCCGCAAAAGAAAACGCCATTCTTTTTTTCTTCTGTCCCGCCATTATCGTGAGTGCTATATAAAAGTTTACCGAAACGATCAGAAATGTTACAAAATAAGAACCGAAGAGGTTTGCGGAGCGGAAAAGGGCAGGATTCTCCACCTGACCGAGAGCAAGTCTCACCCAAGGGAGACCAAACCAGAAAAAATTCTGCAGCCATTCGCCGATGCACCAAAGAGCTCCCATAAATATCGGAAGGACTCCCCTATAAAGTCCTCGGCGCAAAGCTGCACGAAAGATCGGCAGTATAACAGCAAACCCCAGTGACTGAAAAAACGAGATCCCCATCAAGGCAAGCAAAACAACTCCGAGAGCCGCAGCAGCGGGCATCCCCGTAACCGACAGTGGATACATGCTTAAAAACCATGAATAGCAGACAAGATAAAATCCGAAGAAAAAGAAAAATCCGATTTTGTATTCGCGAAACAGACGCCTTCTTCCCACACCTTCAGATTCCGAGAAACAGAGAAGCGCAAAAGGAACCATCAGTATCCATTGAGTTAGTCCTATCTGCGGAAAAAATATCGGCAAAGCCGCCGCAAGTCCGCATATGAACGGTAAAAATTTCTTAATATCCTTCTCTCCTTTCTTTCGTCTGCTCATACACTTTGGAAAAAAGAGCCTGAGAATCCCAAAAATCTCATTATTATATCACATCACATGAAATCTTCAAGAAACCAAATATCATTTTTATCAAGCTGAACCTCTTTACCGCTAAGATATCCAAGCTCACCGTCCTTATCAGCAAAATCAAAGCGAAGACGATAGGCATAAAGTGCCTGATATTTATATCCTTTTCCGCGGTCGTTTTTATTAACGCCGTATTTACCGTCACCCAGAAGCGGATGACCGATATGCGCCATATGGGCACGTATCTGATGAGTTCTCCCCGTAACAAGCTCAACCTCAAGAAGAGATATATCCCCCTTCTCGGTTATCACACGATATTTGGTGATGATCTCCTTTGCCGCGCCAACCCTTTTATCATAGACCTTGACGGTGTTGGTTGCACTGTCCTTAATAAGATATCCCCGCAATGTCTGCTGTTTCTTATTCGGAATCCCGTGAACGGCGCAAAGGTAAAATTTGCTTATTTCATTATTCTTTATTTTCTCGTTCATTATTCGCAGTGCCGCCGCGTTTTTTGCCGCAAGAACTATTCCGCCCGTGTTTCGGTCAATACGGTTGCAGAGAGCCGGCGCAAAGGACTGTTCCTGATCGGGATCATATTCGCCTTTGCGGTAAAGATACGCCTTAATATGCATTATAAGCGTATTGTCCCGCGCTTCACTGTCCTCATGAACAACAACGCCGGGACGCTTGTTCACAAGCAAAATGTTTTCATCCTCATAAACAACCGTTATCTTCGGCTCTATACGTTCGATAGCTCCGCTGTCCTTTTCGGGAGAATCAAAAAATTCCTCGCGAATAAATAGGTCAATGATATCTCCCTCAGCAAGAATATACCTTTGCTCGGTGCGCTTTCTGTTCAACTTTATCTTTTTTGTTCGTATATATTTATACATAAGCGATGTAGGCAGCCCCTTAACGGCTTTCGTAAGAAATTTGTCAAGTCTCTGTCCCGCATCGTTTTTCTTAACAGTTATAGTGCGCAGAGTCCTCCAAATAAAGTTGCCGCGCGGGGCGCGGCAAGCTGAAAAATCACTTTGTTCCGAAAATTCTGTCTCCCGCGTCACCAAGACCGGGAACGATATAAGCATGCTCGTTAAGACGCTCGTCAAGTCCTGCAGTGTAAATATCAACATCGGGATGATCCTCCTGCAGCTTTGCCACGCCCTCGGGAGCGGCAACAAGGCACATCATACGGATGTTTTTAACGCCCTTTTTCTTAAGCAAGGTCAGTGCATCCGAAGCAGAACCGCCTGTTGCCAGCATGGGATCAACAAGAATGGTGATCCTGTCCTCAATATCATAAGGAAGCTTGCAATAATACTCAACAGGAAGATGAGTATCGGGATCGCGGTAGAGACCGATATGCCCAACCTTCGCAACAGGAACAAGACGGAGCAGTCCGTCCACCATTCCAAGCCCTGCACGGAGAATCGGAACAATGGCGAGCTTCTTTCCCGAAATCATCTTTGCCGTCATTTTAGTGATTGGTGTTTCAATGGTAATGTCCTCAAGGGGCAGATCGCGCGTGACCTCATATCCCATGAGCATTGCAATTTCATCAAGCAGCTCACGGAAATCCTTTGAGCCTGTTTTGCGATTGCGCATAATGGACAGCTTGTGCGTTATAAGTGGATGGTCAACAACATGAAGTTCGCTCATTTTTATTTCTCCTTTTATTTAGGATTTATGATCTTTTTTTATCATTATAACTCAATATAACCTTTTTTTCAAGTGAAAAAAACAAATTATTTAAAAAATTTCGAAAGGTTTACAAAAAATTTCTTTACATATCGGCTTTGTAGTGATACAATTTGTAAAGACGGAAATTTTAATCAGCTAATATAAACAATAATTTAGCAGAGAAGTAACAAACAGTTCATGAGATCCTTCGCCTTTGGCTCAGGATGACAGTACTGAACTGATTATAATGTTTCTACGGAAAATAACGGTTAATTTTCCGGTGAAAAAAATAAGTGATCGCCCCTATCTTGTCATCCTGAGCCAAAGGCGAAGGATCTCATGTGGTATTAACTAACTATTCGCTAAATTATTGTTTAACACTCTGAATTCGATATCTTCCATAATGAGAGAGGCAAGGAAAAGCAATGAAAAAAAGCGTTTGTATATACACTCTCGGATGCAAAGTAAATCAATATGAAAGTGAAGCGATCGCAGAGCTTTTTGAAGAGCGCGGCTTCAAGGTTTGCTCAAGCTCCGAAAAATGTGATATTTACATAATAAACACCTGCACGGTAACGGCAGAGAGTGACAGAAAGGCAAGGCAGTTCATCAGACGCGCCGTTTCTGCAAATCCCTCGGCTTATATCCTCGTCACCGGCTGTATGGCGCAGAGCCGCCCCGAACAGGCAACAGATATATCGGGAGTCGATTATATCTGCGGCTCTTCCAACAAAACAAGCGTTGTTGACATTGCGATAAAGCTTTTAGAACAAGGAAAAAAGAATATAAAGCCTGAAATAAATATTCCCTCTCTTCACAGTGCGGCGTTTGAGCGGATGACGATCAAAAAATTCGAACGTACACGCGCATACCTCAAAATCGAAGACGGCTGCGAAAACCGCTGTTCATACTGCGCCATTCCCGATGCGCGCGGTCCGATACGCTCAAAGCCGATGGAAGAAGTGATCTGCGAGGTGCGCAGGCTCACAGAAAACGGTTGCCAAGAGATAGTTCTCACAGGAATCGAAACGGCATCATACGGAAGGGATCTCGGAGACCTTGGAATTGCCGATCTGCTCAAAGAGATAGATAAAATCGACGGCATCGGGCGCATACGCATAGGCTCGATCGATCCATCGGTAATGCGTGAGGATTTTGTGGAAAAGATATCGGACATCCGCTGTCTTGCACCTCATTTTCATCTTTCAATGCAGAGCGGAAGCAACAGGATTCTCGGTCTTATGCGAAGAAAATACAATAGAGAAATGGCTCTTCGCAATATTGAAAACCTGCGTTCACACATAAATAACGTTATGTTCACAACAGATTTCATCGTGGGCTTCCCAAGCGAAACAGATGAAGATTTTGAGCTGACAATGGATTTTGCAAGGCAGGTAAGATTTCTTGATATGCACGTGTTTGCCTATTCAAAGCGTTCGGGAACCCACGCCGCCGCAATGAATGAACAGATCCCCGAAGGCATAAAAAAAGAGCGCAGTGCCGCCCTTATTGCCCTGGGCAAAAAGCTGACATGCGATAATCTAAAAGAATTTTCGGCGAAAAACGATACTGCCCAGGTGCTTTTTGAAACTTATGAGGAAGTCGGAGGCCAAGCGGTCTTAGGAAGACAATACTCAGGAACAACTCCTTGGCTCACAGAACGACATGGCTA
>JAZOAL010000022.1:0-11272 GCA_045595425.1 Eubacteriales bacterium | reverse complement strand
TGTTGTCATCCTGAGCCTCGGCGAAGGATCTCATAAGGTATTAACTAACTATTCTCTAAATTATTGTTTATATTTTACTCAAAAACCGTTTATTTTCCGAGCGGTGTGCTCAAAGCAGAGCACGCCACTCGGAAAACAAACCGCATTTGCGATTTGTTTTCCGAAAAAGATCACTTAAGAGAAGGAAGGATCTTTTCAACATCTGCGTGAGGACGGGGAATAACATGAACTGCAACAAGCTCACCGAGTCCCGATGCCGCAACGCTTCCTGCCTCTGTTGCCGCCTTAACCGCGCCAACATCGCCTCTTACCATAACAGATACGAGACCGCTTCCGATCTTCTCTGTGCCGATAAGAGTTACATTTGCAGCCTTTACCATTGCGTCTGCCGCTTCGATTGCCGCAACAAGACCTCTTGTCTCAACCATTCCGAGTGCTTCAAGTGCCATAATTATATACCTCCTTAAATTATTTTTCAGTTAAGAGAAGGCAGAATCTTCTCAATGTCCGCATGAGGACGGGGAATAACATGAACTGCAACAAGCTCACCGAGTCCCGATGCCGCAACGCTTCCTGCCTCTGTTGCCGCCTTAACTGCGCCAACATCGCCTCTTACCATAACAGATACGAGACCGCTTCCGATCTTCTCTGTGCCGATAAGAGTTACATTTGCCGCTTTAACCATCGCGTCTGCCGCTTCGATCGCCGCAACGAGACCTCTTGTCTCAACCATTCCGAGTGCTTCGAGTGCCATAATCATTTATCTCCTTTGTTTACTTTTTTAGTTGTTTTTCTTACAGTTTTTTTCTCCACAGTATTATGTGTTTCTTCGGGGATCGCTTCACTCTCCTTTGCTTTCTCCTCCGCCTTTTTAAGACGGGAAGCGGAAAGCTCCACAAGCCTTACCGTTTCGGGGTGAGGATTTGCGATAACGGCATGAGCCACAGGCTTCTTTATGCACTGCTCACGGGCATTTTCAACCGCCGCAGTCACCGCCGATACACTTCCCTCTATCATAAGCGTTACAAGTCTGCCGCCCAGCTTCCTTTCCCATGAAACCAAGCTGACATCCGCGCTTTTGCACATTATATCAAGTGCATCTATTGCCGCCGTAACTCCGCTTACCTCAATGAAGCCAAGTGATTTCATATTTCCTCCAAAATTTTAGAGCGCGGGAAGTATCTTCTCAACATCCGCATGAGGACGGGGAATCACATGAACCGCAACAATCTCACCGAGCTTCGATGCTGCAACGCTTCCTGCCTCTGTTGCCGCCTTGACTGCGCCAACGTCGCCTCTTACCATAACGGATACGAGACCGCTGCCGATCTTTTCAGTGCCGATAAGAGTTACCTCTGCCGCCTTTACCATTGCGTCTGCCGCTTCAATTGCCGCAACAAGACCTCTTGTTTCTATCATTCCGAGTGCTTCCATTGCCATAATTTTATTTTCCTTTCAATTATTTATTATCTAAACAATAATTAACAATATAGTAACAAAAACCTTACTTGTCATCCTGAACGAAGTGAAGGATCTCATAAACGGAAAAGCAACTTACTGCTTATGAGATTCTTCGCTATGCTCAGAATGACAGATGGATGTTGTTTGTGGATTTCAAAATATTTTGTATACAATTGCTCGCTTTTTCAATTTTTCAAAATTATTGTTTATATTTTAAATTTCCTTGCTCAGTTCTTATCAAATGCGTTTAGCTTCAGCATTTTTTCTGTAGATTCCTCTGCGTTTGCAATAATGTGTTTAGTGATAACGCCGGATACGCTCTTTGCCGCATCCTCTGCCGCCTCCACCGCCGCCTTTACATCCTCGACCGTGCCTCTGAACTTTATCGCAACTATCAGCGGAACGGGAAGCGCATCGGCGTTGCCGGGTTTATTCTTATCAAGGGTTTCAACCGTAACATTTGCCGCTTTACAGCCGGCATCAACGGCTACCATTGCCGCCACAAGTCCGAAAACCTCGATTATTCCAACTGCTTTTCCCATTTTTATCACCTATTATCAGTTAACTATGGCAATCTTGAGACCTTCCATCTTGAGGTTGGTTTCAAGAGCCTCGTTTATCTTTTCAAGGGGATATTTATGGGTTATCAGCTTTTCCATCGGCAGACCGATCGCCTTTGCGCGCTTCAGAAAATCGAAGGTTGTAACATAATCACGCAGGGTATATACCCAAGAACCCACCGTTGTGATCTCCTTTGAGCATATGTCAAAGTGAGGATTGATCGTTGCGTCGCCGCCGTTTATAAAGAATCCAAGCTCGCAAAGTCCGCCGCCGTTGCGAATAAACTTATAGATATTGGAATGAGCAACGGGCGAGCCTGTACACTGGAAGGCAAAATCTGCAAGATAACCACCGAAGGCATCCTGCACCGCGCCTGCCAAAGCCTCAATACCCTTATGATCCTTGAAATTTACTGTTGCATTTGCGCCCATGAGCTTTGCAAATTCAAGTCTCTTTGCTTCGCCGTCAACCGCAACAATGTTTTCTGTTCCCATTGCGCGGAGAACCGCAATACAGATAAGGCCGATAGGACCGCATCCCTGAACAACAACTCTGGAATTGAAGCGAAGGATTCCTGTTGTCTTTGCTCTTTCAACCGCATGGATAAGTACCGCGCAAGGCTCGATAAGGATTCTGGAATCAAGGTCGAGATCACTTACGTTAAATATTGTTGAACCGCCTCTGACCAGAATATAGTCAGCAAACCAGCCGTTCAGCTTCTTATCGTCATCGGGAAGAAGCCCGTAGACATCAGCTCCGCCAACATTCTGCTTATTAAGATCGAACATTGTAATATCGGGATTGTCTTTGAAGATCATGCAGGTGACGACCTTATCTCCGATAGCGAGAGGCTTGCCTGCGCTGTCCTTTTTAACATTTTTGCCCATTTTCACGATCTCACCCGTGCCCTCATGTCCGAGAACAACGGGGATGAGCGAAAAGGGATCGCGCTTAAATTCATGTGCATCCGTTCCGCAAACGCCGCACCCCTCAACCTTAACGAGAATATCATCATCGCCAAGCTCGGGAATGGGATGCTCCTCAATGTCAAAGTGCTCAAGCTTTGTAAGCATCGCAACTCGACTCTTTGCCGGTACCGCACCGCCTGCGGTGCTCCTCGGAGCTTCGTTTCCGATATTTTCAAGCACCTGTCTGACAATTTTTTCAATATCAGTGGATTTAATATCCATTTTAGTGTCCTTTCGTATGTAATTACATTTGCGTTTCAAAATACCGTTTCCCATATGCCGAAAGAGCAGTATCCTGCTCTTCTGTGCCGCCGCTGACGCCGAGACCGCCTATTATAGTGTTTCCTTCGCCCGTAAGCGGATCACCGCCGCCGAAAATGACGATCCTGCCGCCATTTGTGAACTGTATTCCGTATAGCGACGCTCCCGGCTGTGCCAAAGGCTTCAGCTCTATGGTCGGCATCTTCAGTGCAGCAACCGTAAATGCTTTATTTACAGCCACATCATAGCTTGCAATATAGGCATCATCCATGCTCTTGACCACCTTGGGATTCCCGGCGGAATCCGAGACACAGACCACAGCCTTAACTCCCATGCGCCCGGCTTCAGCTATGACTTCATCTGTGAGCTTTTCGGCAAGGGATAATGTCATTTCGGTCTTCTTTTTATATGAATAAAGGGTATTCTCAACGATCTTTCTTATTTCAGCCTCGTTCATGGCATTATTTGCCGAGCTGTTCGAGAACCATCTTCGTGATCATTGCAACGGTATCAGCATCGGCACCGTGACCGCCGCAAGAGCCGCCGCAGCCGTGGCAGCTTGGCTTACCTGCCTTGACATTGGGGCAAATATCGGCAGGGTGCTTGCCCTTAAGGCCAAACTGACGGCGGATCTCATAAAGTCTCTGAACCTGAGAATCTGTGAGCTGCTTGGGACCGCCCAGCATTTTGGACTGGTAAAGAAGCTGTGCATAGAACTCAAGAGACTCCATCTTATGATAAGCATTGAGAAGGTTATCGGAGAAGGAAAGTGCACCGTGGTTTGCAAGAAGCACCGCATCATAATGCTGGAGATACTTTGAAACCGCATCCGGGATTTCCTCTGTGGAGGGAGTGCCGTATTCAGCTATCGGAACACATCCGAGAGCGATAACTGCCTCGGGCATGATCGGCTCTGTCAGCGGAATGCCTGCGATAGCGAAGGATGTTGCATAGAGCGGATGAGCGTGAACGACGCTGTTAACATCGGGACGTTCCTTATAAACTCTCATGTGCATCTTGATCTCGGAGGAGGGCTTAAAGCCGGCGTTTGCCTGAATCACCTTACCGTCTCTGTCAACCTTGCAAATGTATTCGGGGGTCATAAAGCCCTTTGATACGCCTGTGGGTGTGCAGAGAAATTCATTGTCGTTAAGCTTAACGGAAATGTTACCGTCATTGGACGCAACCATTCCCTTTGCGTAGATACGCTTACCAATTTCGCATATCTGTTTTTTGATTTCAAACTCGTTTACCATTTTTTTCTCCTTGTTTTATGTAAAATTTTATTTTGCTTTCGCAGTGTAAACAATAATTTATCTTTGCCTCCGGCGGCCCAGGAACTTTTTCAAAAGTTCCTGGGAACCTTAAAACTTTAAAAGAAAAAACCTTTATATTTAAAGTTTTTGGGATTCTAAAGACCTTTTTCGAAAAAGGTCTTTAGCGGGGGGCGGGGCAGAGCCCCATGCCGATAAATTATTATTTATTTTCTCAAATAATCCTTCAATTCGTCAACGCCTTCGCCTGTGTGGGAATTGACGGAAAAGATCAGCTTGCATCCTGCCAGACGAAGCCAGTTTTCGGCTCGTTTGGAAGATGCTTTGTCTATTTTTGTAACTATTCCTATGACCTCGCGGTTCACCATAGAGGTACAGCAAGGCGGGAAGAGCGAATAATCCTCGTTCGCGGCTATCAGAAGCGCCACAATATCGGCTTCATAAGAGTATATCGCAAGTGCTGCTCCAAGCCCGTGAACCTCGGCATATTCTCCGGGGGAATCTATCAGCCAATCGCCATAGTCCATATACTGGGTCTTGGCATAGTGAATTTCTTCTCCGCGAAGAGCTTGCTTCAGCGTTGTTTTTCCAACACCGTGTCTGCCCACGAGAAGAGTCTTTTTCATGTTTTTGTTATCTTGCATACCGTAAAGCCAAGGGTTTCTTCGGCATATTCCGTGACAGCCTTAAGAGAGGCTTCCACCTCGGAATAGCTTCCCGTGAGGATCACCGTTCCGCTGAAGCGATCCACAAATCCAAGCTGTGCGCCGGAAGATTTGATGGCGATATCGCCTGCGATTATGGCTGTTTCCGCAGGGCTCAGAGTAAGAATACCGATGGCAGATTTTGAATATTCCACAGCCGGATCAAGCCCCAGCTTTTTATATAGTATCTCATCCGGGTTTGCGATAATGTGAGCAAGAGTTATCTGCTTACCCGGCACAAGCTCCTGTATTATTCTTTGTTTTTCTATGTATTCCTCCAAAGCTTAGCCTCCTATTCTGCCTTCAAGACCGATATCATTCACGATGCCGAGCAATTTCTGCATCTTTTCCTTTTTGGGAACGCGGATATGCTCCATTTCGTACTTTCGCCCAAGACCTGCATATTTATCCGAGCCTATTCTATGGTATGGCAGCAGATGAATTTCTCTAACCGTGTCGAGGCTTTTCGCAAACTCGACAATAGCTCTTATTTCTTCATCGGTATCATTAAAGGTTGGAATTACGGGAGTTCTTATAATAAGGCGTCTCGCTTCTCTTGCAATTATTTTTGCATTTTCAAGAATCAGAGCATTGTCCTTGCCCGTAAACTCCTTGTGCTTTTCACTGCTTATATGCTTTATGTCCATAAGAACGGTGTCAACATATGGCAGCAGCCGCCTTATTACCTCTATGGGAGCGTATCCCGTGGTTTCGATGGCAGTTGAGATTCCCTTTTCCTTTGCGCACCTCAGCAGTGCTTCGGAAAATTCGGGCTGCATAAGACATTCGCCTCCCGAAAGGGTCATTCCTCCTCCGCCCGAGCGGTAATAATAAGCTCTGTCCCTCTCGACCTCTCGGAGAATTTCACCGACGGTTATGTCCTCGCCTAAATTTTTTGTAACGCCACCGGTAGTGATGCTCTCACATTCAAAAGACTGCGATTCGGGGTTACAGCACCATCGGCATCTGAGAGGACAGCCCTTCAGAAAGACTATGGTTCTTACGCCCGGTCCATCGTGGAGAGAAAAACGCTGTATATTGAAAATTCTGCCCTTGATATTTTGGAGCGTGCTTTCCATAACCTTTCCTTTCTATTAAAATCCTTGCTGTTCGGTTCGGTTGATGATATCCTCCTGAAGTCCCTTTGAAAGGGTTGTGAACAGTGCGGAATATCCCGCCACGCGGACTACAAGAGATTTATATTTTTCGGGATTCTTCTGTGCATCGCGAAGGGTCTCGCGGCTGACAACATTGAACTGCATGTGGCTTCCCTTGCGGTCAAAATAACCTCTGATAAGTGCCACAAAGCTTTCAAGTCCTCCCCTGCCCTCAAGTGCCGAAGGGTGAAACTTCATATTAAAAAGAGTTCCGTTTGACGCTATATAATGATCAAGGCAGGAGACCGAATTTGCCGCCGCTGTGGGGCCCTTCAGATCCCGTCCCGCCGCCGGAGAAACGCCGTCCGCTATCGGGGTATAAGCAAGTCTTCCGTCCGGAGTCGCTCCCGTCTGCGCGCCGAGAGGTACATTTGCCGAAACCGGGTAAAGCCCCGCCTGATACACGCCGCCTCTCGGATTCTTGAATTTTTCCAGAGGTCTTGTGTAGGTATATGCCATTTCACGGGCAAAGGAGTCAACATCATCGTCATCGTTTCCGAATTTCGTGATGGCTCCGATATCCGCGAGAAGGGCAGCGTATTTTTTCTTATCCTCCCCCGAGCAATTATTCTGCTTTACGGTCAGATAAACGGTCTTTATATCCTCCGCCGTGGGCTCTTTTCCGCTCATAACAAGAGAGGTTACTATTTCCTGCGTCAGCTTGGTCGCCATTGCACAGTCCATGTCCATACCATAGTTGTTTTCAAGAGCCTCGCGCCAGAAGGAGAGTGTATATTTTTTGTCCTCAAAGACCAGTTTTTTCACAGCATACATGCCATCGGTGACATTTGCAATTCCAAACCCCTGCGGGCCTGTGAAATTATAGATCGCACCGCCCTCCTGCAGGCTCTTGCCGCGCCCGATACAGTCCGCAACCATTGAGGACTGGAACGGAAGCGGACAACGCTCCGCATGAGCAAGGTCAATTGCATTATCGGCATTTACCATAAGCTCGATGAAATGATTCATCTGCGCTCTGTAAGCATTTTCAAATTCTTCGTATGTAGTCATGGCGGCAACATCGCCCGTCTCGGGTCCGATCTGCTCTCCCTTATCCTTGCCGCCTGTGAAAA
This sequence comes from Eubacteriales bacterium, assembly GCA_045595425.1. Taxonomy (GTDB): domain Bacteria; phylum Bacillota; class Clostridia; order Oscillospirales; family CAG-272; genus SIG710. The sequence goes on along the minus strand of JAZOAL010000022.1, from coordinate 3,813 downwards.
CCATTTCAAGAGGGCGGCACATATTGAAGAACGCTGCATCATGCCAGCCATCGGTCTTTGCCGCCTTTTGAGGCTCAACGCATCCGATTATATTATAATCTCTTGCATCGCTGAGGGTAAGTCCCCGGCTCTGAAGCGATGGTATGATAACTTCATCATTGTAATATGCGGGGAAACCGATGCCTGTCCTCGTCAGCTCTGCGGCTCTTATGAGAAATTCATGTGGTGAACCGTTCCAAACTCTGACCGAGAAGGATGGCTGAGGAAGGAATACATGCTCGGTTGCCGTGATTGCCATAAATGAAAGATCATTTGTGGCATCTCTACCGCAAATATCCTGTCCGCCAACGATAAGATTCTGGAACAGGCTGTAGCCGGCAAAGCCCTCTGCCGATGCGGCATCGCGCACCTTATTCAGATCATTGAGCTTAACCCAGATGCAGTCCATAAGCTCCTGCGCCTGCTCACGCGTTATCCTTCCGCTGTCAAGATCCTTCTTATAATAGGGATACATATATTGGTCAAATCGACCGGGGGAGATTGAATGTCCGCTTGATTCCATCTGCAAAAGCATCTGAATGAACCAGAAGGACTGGCAAGCCTCATAAAAGCTCTCCGCACCGTACTGCGGTACTCTCATGCAGGCCGCGGCGATCTTTTCAAGCTCCTTTTTGCGTCCGTAGTCCGCGGTCGCTTTTGCCATGCTCTCGGCAAGTGCGCTGTAACGCTTTGCATACTTTATCGCCGCATTGCAGCTCATGATAACTGCGTCAAGAAAATGACAGCGCTTCGCATAGTCCTGATCGCCCTGCCTCAGCTTGGCTTTTTCCGCCTTTGCCTCGTCAATTATTCCGCTGTAGCCGACAGCAAGAACCTTGGGATAATCAACGGTCAAATGCCCGATTCCGTTATAGAAATAGTTGCCGGGAGTGAACATGCAGTGGTCTATAGCTGTCTTTGCTTCATCCGACATATAGGAAGTGGCAAGCTCACTTGTGGTCTTTCCCTTCCAATATTTATATACTTCCGAGAGAGTCTTTTTCGTCTCCTCGGAGATATAAAACGGATCGGCAGTTCTATGCTCAACGGTATCAAACTCCGCTTCAAGCCATTCAAAGGAATATTCCGGGAAGACCTGACATCCTCTGGGGGCTTTGGTTGCAGCGCCAACGATCAGTTCATTTTCTCTGATCGTTATCGGTATATGCTCGAGAATATGGGCAAAAGCCTTCGCGCGCCTTGTGATGATCGGCTCTCCCTCCGTTGACTTATAAGACTCGGTAAGAAGAACCGCTCTATCCGCCTCAATCTGCGGCATTTTTTCAAAAAGAGCCTCCACAAGCTGCGGTATTCTCGGAGATTTTGCAATTGGTTCTGTATAGAACTTCATGTCGCTCTCCTTTTTTACGTTTCTGACAAATTTTATATCCAAACTTTGTATATTCGGTACAAAATTTGGTTATTTGTTGTTTTTTGTATCGTTCTGTTTGCATTTTACCACATTTACGTTGATTTGTCAATAGTTTTCTTTGATTTTTTTGGTTTTTATTTGTTTTGTGTTTGGTTTCACAAAAAAATTGCGTATAATTGATAATTTCAAAATACACCGTTAAACAATAATTTATAGTAACAACGAGCCAAAAATAGATCCCCGCTGCTGCAGCTCTATCGCCCTCAAAGCTCACAGGGCTCGCTTCGAGCCTCTACAGGCGATAGAGTTCGACTGCGCGAATGATCGACCGTATCATCCGCTCCGCTCAGGATGACATCGGATATCATTTACAGTCAGATCGAACTGTTTTTTCTCAATAGTAACTTTTATACGAACAAACTCTGCTTGTATCAAATGACAAATATTGTCATCCTGAGCGGAGAAAATAGTCCTGTGGATGTTTTCGCAGTCGAACTCTGCCGCCCTCAGAGCGAACTCGTTCGCTCTGAGGGCGGCAGAGCCGCAACAGCGGGGATCTTTTTCGGCTCTTTGTTACTTCGCTAAATTATTGTTTAACCGTTCGATTTTGAGTTTTCAGAGATTACCCAAAAACTCCCGATAGCAAGCGCAAAAAAGGGAGGACTTTCGCAGTCCTCCCATATATATTATCAGTAGTTTTTAACAGTACACAAAGAAAGGTTCAGATTTCCATTGGAGTAGCTCCCTTTTCAAGATGTTTTAGCCCTCAGTATAAACCGTGTGTCAATCATATATATTCACCTATCATCATCTAACATCTTGCATCAAATTATATTTAGTTCGCTAACAGCATCGGGAATCAATAGTTCATTGGTTCTTCTCCTTAACAGAATGTTCTCGCGGGGTGTAAACTTCTCGGTGGTCTGGTCATGTTATCACTCCTTATGGGAACTTTATTTTGGGGAAGCTGATCAGTTCATTGGGTTTGTCTCCTTTTCTTATTTGATCTTAGCATGGGTTTGTGTAAGGCATCTGTAAATCATTGCTTTACATCCCTCCCTATTTTCGAGCTGTCTTTTTGACTTCTCTTCTTTGCACCTTTATTATACCAAAACTTGTATGATCTGTCAATAGTCTTTTTGATATTTTTAGAAAGTTTGTTATGTTTGTACAAAAAAACGCTGTATTTTTTATGCAAACAAACAGTCCAAATTTAAACTTTTTATTGAAATATAAAAAATTTACTTGCCCCCCCTTGATTTAAGAAAAAAATTCTGTTATAATTAAAATGTTATGCAGACAAGTGGCTCGATGACAGACATGCTTGACTTTATATTTATTTTGCAAATATATAATATATAAAAGTAACGGGACGACTTTTGCCGTCCCGTTACTTTTACTTTTCAAAGCCTTGAAGAAACCCGCTCGCATCGGCAGAGCAGATATCACCGCCGACCACCTTGTTTCGATAAACAAGAATATTGGCATATACCTTGCCCTCATATCCCTCATAATTGGTGACCTCATATGTATATCTGGTCAGCTTCTTCTTTTTATATTTTCCAAGGTCAAGTCCCTGACTTTTCTGGATCTCATTATATCCGGCAAAAACCTTGTCAAACTCTGCCGGTATAACTACCTCCTCACTTTCCGTCGGCTCTGCGCTGACAGTCCAGCCAAACTGTTCGAGAAACTTGATCCTGTCTTCGTTGGTCTTGATTTTGCCGTATGAAATACTGACAGTCTTACCGTTTGCGCCTCCTTCGGCTGATGTTGCCACATCCGGCTCGTATGAGGGCAAAAACGCGATGAGCGTGATCAGCGCAACAAGCGCAACACATAAAACGCCGAAAAATTTGAGAGTGTTCGCCTTAAGCGAATATACAAACATAACCTTTCCTCCTGAATTGCGAAATATCTTCACTTAATTATATTTCCCTTCAGAAGGTTTTATGTATATGGCAGAAAAATTTGTGTTTGCACTTATTATATATCTTCCGCGCCCCAACCTAACATTTTCAAAACAAACAATAGCGAACTGCGATTATCGCTCTAAACAATCGATTACTGATACCGCAAGCAGTTCGCTCTGCACTAACCCTTTTTGCCCCCGTGCTATTTGGGGGCAAAAAGGGAACGGCGATGTGATCACAAGCGCCCTTGAGAGCTGCAGCAGTGCAGCTCGATCAGGTGCGCGGGTCTCTCAAGGGAAGGGAGTACCAAGAGGGAAACCGTAAGGTGTCCCTCTGGGAGCGTTTTGCTTCCTTTGGGGCGGGCCAAAGGAGGCGCCGCGCGGCGGGAGCGCAAAGGATGTTAGTTTACAGTTCAGAAAGGAACAGCATAATCTCTTTGATATCACTCTAAATTTTCAAATCATGATAATTACAGATAGAGTGATACCG
>JAZOAL010000021.1:0-15046 GCA_045595425.1 Eubacteriales bacterium | reverse complement strand
CTGGCAATGCCGAGAGCAAATAGAACGTCAATAGCATGGGTGAAAGAACAAGAAAGTCCTTCAGATACAAGCCAAGCAGTAGATTATATACTTCTGCAACAGAAAAGAAAATAAGTCTGGTTTTCGACTGCAATGTGATTGCAAACAATTTGGATATCTTCACGATGATTCCTCAATTCATTTGTAAATTCACATTGCAACAGTTCGATTCCCAGATCTAAAACATAAGATTTTGATGATTCTTGCCCTTGATTTTGCCCTTATAATCTTTCGGGACAAGGGTAAAACGGTGTAACACCGTACGATGGGATGAAATGAGTTGTTTGCGGAAAATCCTTTGTTTTCAACGGTTTTAGAACGTTTTACTTCGTTTTGAGAACAGCCAACAATATCTTAAAAAATCGTGCTATTCAAATTGGAATTTGTTTTACATCAGAGACCGAACAGCGCCATTCCAAGCACACCTGAGATCACAACGAGCATAATGGAGGAAAATTCTTTCTTCTTAAAGCGTTTCCATACGAGTGGAATGGCAATAACAACTGCAAGTACCACGAGCGTACGCCAATCGAATGCGAAGTTGATATTCTTAACGGTATCAATACCAAAGAATACGGTAAGAGCCATTGTTACGGCAACCGAGGAAATGAGTCCTCCAAGTGCCGGACGCATACTTGCGATGAAGGTCTTGACGGGCGGATATTTAAGGAGATTCTTGATGAATGCCGCCACTACGAGAATGACGATAAACGACGGTAATACCACACCAACCGTTGCAAGCAGCGCACCGAGAAATCCACCTTGCTCATAGCCGATATAAGTTGCCATATTCACAGCTATCGGTCCGGGGATGATAGTCTCAACACCAACAAAATTGAGAAGCTCCTGTTCGGTCATCCAACCGTATTTGAGAACGGAATCTCCGATGAGAGAAAGCATAGCGTAACCGCCACCAAAGGCGAATGCGCCAACCTTCAGAAAGGTAAAGAACAACTGCAAATAAATCATTTTGCTTTCTCTCCTTTCGCTTTATTTTTCTTGATAAAGAATATCGAAAGTCCGAGAACACCTGCGGCAAGAATGAACCACACCGACGAAATATGAACGTCAAAAAGCGTGCAGAGTATCATTCCGATACAAGTCACAGAAAATACGATAATGTTTTGAGGCGTTTTTTTCATTTTCTTCAGCATTTTAAGACCTGCAGATGCAATGAGATACACCACGCAGATCTGAATGCCCTTGAACGCCGCCGCCACGAGTGTGATCTGCATAAACTGCTCGTAAAAGAGCGATACGATATACATAATCAAAAAGGACGGCAGACACATACCGACCGTTGAAACAACCGCGCCGACAACGCCTTTGAGCTTATAACCTATGTAGGTCGCTACGTTGATCGCAATAGGTCCGGGGGTGGATTCCGCAATCGCAACCACGTCGAGAAATTCATCGTGATCGATCCAATTTCGTTTTGATATAAATTCGTTTTCAAGCAATGCAATAATGGCGTATCCGCCGCCAAAGGCGAAGCAGCCGATCTTGAGCATTGACAAGAATATTGCAAATAAGATGCTCATTTTTACCTCCGAGTTATGTTCGTCAAATTCTTATTTATCGATGAGTTTATTATATCATATTTCTATGAACTTTTCAACCGATTTGGCTTTTCTTTGCTTCCTCCGACGCAATTTTCGAGGGCTGACCGCTTTGGTCAGCCCTCTTTTGTTATGCGTTCTTCGCCGCCTTTTTCATCTCGGCGATTTCCGCTTTCATGGTTTTGATCAGCTCTGCGAGCTTTTCTTCGCATTCCTCTCGTGTCTTGGCGTAGACTTTCTTGGTGATGCGTTTACCGTTGACTCTCGGTGTGAACCGCCCCTCGTAGAGGTGGTCGTTTATCATGGTGACGCATCCCGTGCCACTCTTGCGTATCTTGCCCTTGTAGGGCTCAAATTCCTTCTCAGGTGTGGCTTTCGTGGGGGTGGGCTCACTTGCCTTGGGCGGTTCCGGTTCGGGCATCTGTGCGTCTGTACCGCCGATTTCTCGGTCAATTCTCACGGCTGCCTGCTGTTGCATGGTGTCGGTGATATGGCTGTAGATGTTGAGCGTGGTCTCCGCGCTGATGTGGCCTATCATAGCGGAGAGAGTTGAAGACACCATTGAAATCTGAACCCATAAGTTCGGACTCAATGGTGTTTTTGTTATAAAACCCAGTATTTATGCGGCTTTTCGAGGTCGTATTTTCTTTTTGTCATTCGGACTCAAAATAGAAAAAACTAAATTTTGCACTTCTAAAATTGAAAAACAATCATTTTCGAACCCTACACTCTGACTGCACATGTCTTATAAATCCTCATATTCCAAGACATATTCCTCTTCCTTCTGTGCCGGAGTCTTGTACTGCAATTTTTTGTGCGGACGTTTTGTGTTGTAGAAAATGATGTACTGATCTACTGCTTTTCGAAAGTCTGCTTCAGAACGGTACTTCGTCCTATATAGTTCCTCACGTTTCATTGAAGAAAAGAACGACTCCATGACAGAATTATCATACGGGACGTATGCACGTGAGAATGAGTGTGTTATGTTCAGCGACCGAATATAATCGTTCATCGTTTTTGAACAATAGTTTCCGCCACGATCAGTGTGAAAAATCAGATTGGAGGAATCCGGTTGACGTGCATTATAGGCAATTTGCAGAGTTGACTTTACGAGCTGCGTGCTGTTGGTTTTTCCGATTCTATACCCCACGACCATACGAGAGAACAGGTCGATGATCACGCAAATGTAATAAGCGTTTTCATTGTACTTGAAATATGTAACATCACTAACCCATACCTCGTTTGGCTTGTCCACGTCAAATTCTTGGTTGAGGTAGTTTTTATGTTTGCGTCCTTCATCCTCGTATAGTTTTTTTGCCGATTGACGGATGCTTACCAATCCCATGTCACGCATGAGTGTACTGACCATTTTGTTGCTTGTCTTGATACCCTCGCTTTTCAACACGGCTGTGATTTTTGCAGCACCGAAGATCTGATTACTTTCATCGAAAACCTCCTGAATGCGAATTCGCAATTCTTCTCGACGTTTTGCATACCACGTGTTATCCCTTTTGTTGCGGAGAATATGGTTGTAAAAGGTTCCTCTGGGGATGTCAAACGCATCACAGATCACATGTATATTATATTTCCCGTAAAGCTGTTCGGCAGCGTATAAACGTTGCTTCAATGGTGATTTCGGTGTGCAAGTTGCGGATTTTAGGATTTTGATAATACTTTCCAAGCGCGCGACCTCGTTTTCAAGCAAATGAAAATTGCGAATGTTTACGGTCTTGCGATTGTCTGCTTCCTGCTCCTCATGGTAAGAACGCAACCAACCGTAAAATGTACTCTTGGGTATGCCGGTGTCAGCAAGTATATTAGCTGACGTCTCACCGGACATGAAACGGTCAATGACTGCTTGTTTTTCTTCTTGTGTGTAAGTCTTCATATTTTCAACTCCTATATTGAATGTACCGGTACTATTTTACGATATTTTCCAAAGAAATTGCAAAAAATGAAGAAATATGGTATAATAAAACAAAAAAGGAGTAATGTTATGAATTTATCTGAGGCTTTAATTCATTCTACAATCCGCATTGTCTGTACAAAAGCAAATGGTGTATCTTGTGGAACTGGTTTTTTCTTTCAATATTTTACTGATACCCCTGGCTCAACAATTCCAGTAATAGTTACAAACAAGCATGTTGTAAAAAATGCTCTTTCTGGTCAACTGATTTTTTCACTTTGCGATGACAAGCAAAACTATCTTGCAGGAAAAACGCATACATACGATATCAACAACTTTGAGAAAGCGTGGATTTTTCATCCGGATGATAATGTGGATTTATGTGTATTGCCAATTCATCAGTTTTATAAAGAGTATAAACCTGCGTCATACAATTTATATATGACTTATATAACTGAAAAAGATATACCATCCGCTGAAGAAATAAACGAGTTTTCACACATTGAAGATGTTACAATCATCGGTTATCCCGATGGTTTATGGGATAGTGTTAACAACTTGCCGCTTGTTCGCCGAGGAATTACAGCATCCTCTCTTCATTATGATTTCAATGGAGAATCAAATTTTGTGGTGGATGCAGCAATTTTTGGTGGTTCAAGTGGATCTCCTGTATTTTTATATAACGATGGGCACTATACGAATTCCAAAGAATTAATGTTGGGTACAAGAGCAAAACTTGTCGGAATCAATAGAGCTGTGTATCTTCATCCTATCACAGGTGATATTACAGAAATCAGTCATAGTGATACCGCATTGGGAAAAACCGCCGTACATATGCCTAATGGTCTCGGTATAGTAATTCATGCCAGAAAACTAATAGATTTTAAACCCCTTCTTTAAACTACCGCAGATATACCTGGACGATAAAAGGTCAGAAAAAGTGGGGGCGGTGCATCATCCATCTCGGCTTCGGGAAAATCTACTGTCATAACTCACTGACCATTGAGAAAAGTATATTGCACAAAACCATAATGACAGCAATCATGGAGCAAGCGCAGGCAAATTCCGCAGTACTTCAAACTCTGAAAATGCACCTCAGAATGACTATGGAAATAATTTCCAGAGAGCTTTAATGTTAATCGAAAATCACCACGGCTGGTAGGCATGACTTCATCTAACCATGACTTTCTTTTGGATTTTTCCAAGTTTTGTGATTTAATAAGATTATTAGTATTAGGATGAGATTGATAGTGAGGATACACATATGATTATTATTGAAGTTTTAAAAAAAGATATCAATGACATGAAAGAAGAATTTGCCTGCTTACAAGACAACGGAGCGATCATTATTGAAAGTAAAGGAATTGAAGGATCACAAGAAACTATACAGATTCTCGTTGAATTGGCTAAAACAATACTTCCTTCTGTCTTTGCCTTTATCGTAGCTCGATACGAAGCAAAAAGACATATTACAATTAAGCATAATGGAGTAGAAGTTTCTGGTATTACAAAACACAATGCAATAGAGGAGCTAACGAAAATCATGGACGCAGATATTGAAAAAGCAAAAGTTGCACAAGCCAGAGCAGACGCTCAAAAAACAAAAGCTGAAGCAGATAAGCAAAAAGCTGAGGCAGAAAAAATTAGGGCTGAAGCCGACAAAATTAAAGTAGAGACTGAAAAGATTAAGGCAGAAATGGCCCCAAAAGGCGAAGATCAGGCTTGTCATTGATCGTTATTTGAAAGGTGCGGCATACTATTATGGACTCAAAACAAATAATTAATGAGTATATTAATAACAGCCGTGTTGTCACGAAATCTTACTTTTACATGGAAGCGAGATATCGTATTCCTTATGAGATTATCATAAAGAATAAGGATGTGCCGTATGATTATCCTGAGTTAGTTCTATGTTACTCACTAAAAAAAACATGCGAACAAATCAAAATCGACAGCCATAATCCATATCTTATTTACGATGTAGCAATAGGCCGTTATTTAAATAATATGAATGCCCTTATTCTTGGAAAAGATATACCCAAGTGGAACCTCGAATTATTTATTAAAAAGTGTTATGCCGAAGTTTACTATTCAATCGGAGATTATTTACGGGCATATATAGCTAAGCTGTACGTTGATGAACTGAAGAAAGTGGACGAAGAAACTGCGATAGAGAAAGACTTTTTAAACCCTCAGCGCATAATAATGGTTCTTTTTCAAGAATTGTTTATAATACTTCATGAAATCTCTCACTATCGTTTGGCTAAGCTTTCGAAAGAGGGTTATAAAAAGATAATCAATGAACGGCGTTCCTTCTTGGTAAATGATGAAACGATTATCCGTATGGTTGATGCTGGAATGACTGATGCGTTTATCAAGGACGAACTTAAAAACTTAGAAAACGAAAAAAATATACATCTTCTTGGGAATATAAAAGAACGTATAGTTGATCCAGATTATTGGAAATCATATTATTCTTATTTACAAGATTACTATTCCCAAGATAAAAATATTGAGGAAATAATCTGCGATAATTATGCAATGTTTTCGCTGTTAGATTTGGTTGAACCTCTTCTTTCTCACTTGCCAATTATTGCAGGTGATTCATTTGAAAAAACTAAAGAATTACTATATACATCCTGTTATTTAGTATTACAAAATGTGAATTTTCTTATGAAAATTGAAACTGACGCGAGAAAACTCAGTAATCAATATAATGTCAATAAGGATAGCCCATCTCTCTTTTATGAAATTCCTGATGTTCAACACCGAAAAAGATGTCTAATAAGAGCAATTATTCAACATGAATCAGAGATAAATCCAAATGAAAACAACAAAATTGGCATATACTGGTCGTTTTTAGCCAAAAGGCTTGATAGTAAATATGATGATTTCGAGGATGTCTTTCAAGGAAACATTTCTTGTTTAGATAAACAAAAACTGTTTATGGAAAAAATAAACGATTCAGACGATGATACAATGAGAAAAAAAGTAGCCATATCCCTTGCGGAAATTAAGTACTGGTAATTCGTTTATTGTAACCGCGAAATAGGTCGATTAGGGTTAGTTCTTATAGCAAATTTGCTTGCAACAAACCAGTTCAACTTGTTCTAAACTATAGGCACGGCACTTCTGAATGCCACAACGAACACGAAAAAGGATTATTAAACACAGTAAGATAGATAACCTTTATGATGTGCGAAAGTTCAAATCCGATCACAAAAAACGCAAAATATCTTTTCTATAGTCGATAGACAAACAACAAAAAAGGGGCTTCATGCCCTTTTTTGTTGTTTCGATTGAAAATATTATCGATTTGAACCTCTCCATTTCGAAGAAATGGAGAGGTTTGCACTTTGAGGCACGACTAAACTTCAGCGCAAACATAGGGTCTTAAAGCTTTGTTATAAAGCAAAAAGCGGTCGGCAACGCTTTTTGCGTGAGCCAACCACTTTCATATCTATATCAGATTCCGTCCTTATAAAGGATCGCTTCGCCTGTCTCGCCGGACTTGAAGCAAGCCTCCATAACCTGAAGCACACGGCGAACCTCATTTAGCTTAATAAGCTGTTCCTCGGTGCCGTCGATAGCCTTTACAACATTTCGGTAGAAATTGTGAACATCGGAAACGGGACGCTCGATCTCATAGGTGTCGAGAGTGATCTCATCTCTCGGTGCCATTGTCTTTGTGATACCTGCCGCTGTCTGAACAGGAACAACCTCCTTTTCGTTCCAAGCTTTCATCTTAGCAACCCTGCATTTCTTCTGCCAGTCCTCGATCAGAGCTGAGCCTGTCTTGCACTGCATATAGAAACGGGGCATATAGATAAAGTTATATGTACCGACCTCAACAGTGGCTCTCTTGCCGGATTCAAATGTAAGCATCAGGTGCATACCATCATCAACTTCATCTGTTGTGATATTCGTAAGCTCACAATAAATTTTAACAATCTTTTCGGGAATGAGCTGGAGCATCTGGTCGATCAGGTGAACGCCCCAGTCGAGAACCATTCCACCGCCATAGGGCTTCAGGCACCTCCAGTCGGAGGGAATACCTCTGGAGCCATGAACACGGGATTCGATATTGATGGTCTCGCCAATCTCACCGCTGTCAATAATAGACTTGATAGCGAGAAAGTCAACGTCCCAGCGTCTGTTCTGATGAACTGTAAAGAGCTTTCCTGACTTACTTGCCGCATCGCACATTTCATCAAAATCAGAAAGCGAAAGCGCAACGGGCTTTTCGCAAACAACATTTTTGCCTGCCTCAAGGGATCTCACAACGATATCCTTATGAACATCGTTAGGAGTTGCGCAGACAACTATATCAACATTCTTGTCCGCAAGTATTTCTTCAAATGAATCGTAAGCCTTGATGCCTGCGTCTCTTGCCGCCTGCTGTCTTTCGGGCTTGATGTCATAAATACCGCTGAGGGCGATAACGTCGCTCTTCAGCGCATGACCTGCATGCCAGCCGCCCTGTCCGCCGTAACCTACGATTGCAATATTCTTTTTCATAATCCAAATTCCTCCAAAAACAGTTTCACGGTCAATTATCGTGCATGAAACATGAGTTGTATTAGTATTATAAGACAAAATATGCTAACTATCAAGACATAAATGGGCGTTTTGAGGACAAAAATTGCTGTTTGTTTTTTTGGGGGTTGAAAAGCAATCGGGATATTGCAAAAATGGTACAATATTTTGCAAATTCATGCTAATCTTGCTTTCCTGTATCACAAATTATTGACATTCCATACAAAAGTGATATAATTAAGGTATAAAAATAACGCGCAAACGCATGTATCCGCGCAAGGACAGACAAGGAGAAAAAATGAATAAGGTTTTAGAAGAACTCTCTCTTATCGGTATAGTTCCCGTTATCAAGATCGATGATGCAAAGGACGCGCTTCCTCTTGCAAAGGCTCTTATAGACGGCGGTCTCCCCTGCGCTGAGGTTACCTTCAGAACAGCGGCGGCAAAGGACGCCATCAAGGCAATTTCCGAGGCTTATCCCGAGATGATCGTTGGTGCAGGAACGGTACTCACGCCCGATCAGGCTGATATCGCCGCACAGGCAGGCGCGAAATTCATCGTCAGCCCCGGTCTCAATCCCGAGGTCGTTAAGCACTGCACAGCAAAGGGCTATCCCATCGTTCCCGGCATCAATAATCCCTCAGGAATCGAACAGGCTCTTTCTCTCGGACTTGACACAGTAAAATTCTTCCCGGCTGAAAATTCCGGCGGTATCGCAATGATCAAGGCTATGTCCGCTCCCTATGGCGGCGTTAAGTTCATGCCCACAGGCGGAATCGGACCTGCTAACGTAAAGGATTATCTTGCTTTTAATAAGATCATCGCTTGCGGCGGAAGCTGGATGGTTAAGGCTGACATGATCGCAGCAGGTGATTTTGACGGCATCAGAAAGCTCACCGAAGAAGCTGTTGCAACAATGCTTGATTTCAAGCTGGTTCATCTCGGTGTTAATACTGCGGATGCTTCTGAGGCAGATGAAGCCGCCAAGACACTTGAAAAGGCATTCGGCTTTGCAAGAGACGAGAGAGAAAAATCAATCTTTGCAAGCGCCTCTGTTGAGATAATGAAGGGCAAGGGCATGGGCACATGCGGTCACGTTGCAATCAAGACGAGCAATGTTGACAGAGCCGTTTACCATCTCTCACGCAAGGGCTTTGAATTCGATATGAGCACAGCGACCTATGCTCCCGACGGAAGCATGAAGTTCGTTTATCTTAAGGACGAGATCGGCGGTTTCGCTTATCATCTGGTAAAATAATATATTGCGAAAGGAATAAAACTCAATGAAAAGAATAGTTACATTCGGCGAGATCATGCTTCGCCTTGCTCCCGAGGGATATTACCGCTTCAGCCAGGCAACAAGCTATGGAGCAACATACGGCGGCGGTGAAGCAAATGTTGCGGTTTCTCTCGCTAATTTCGGCATGGAGGCGACTTTCGTTACAAAGCTCCCTGCTCACGATATCGGTCAGGCAGGCATAAACGCTCTCCGTCAGTTCGGCGTTGAGACAAAGTTTATCGCACGCGGCGGCGAGAGAGTTGGTATTTACTTCCTCGAAAAGGGCGCAAGCCAGAGACCCTCCAAGGTCATCTATGACCGTGCAGGTTCTTCAATTTCTCAGGCAACGGTTGCGGATTTTGACTGGGACGCTATTCTTGATGGCGTAGATTGGTTCCATTTCACAGGAATTACACCCGCTCTTGGCGATAATGTTGCAGAGATCTGCAAGGTTGCATGTGAAAAGGCTAAGGAAAGAGGAATCACTATAAGCTGTGACCTTAACTACCGTAAGAAGCTCTGGACAAGAGAAAAGGCAGGACAGGTAATGGGTGAGCTTATGCCCTATGTTGATGTTTGCATCGCAAACGAAGAGGACGCAAGCGACGTATTCGGGATCAAGGCAGCTGACACCGATATTACAGGTGGTAAGCTGAACCATGAGGGCTACAAGAGCGTTGCAAAGCAGCTCTCAGACCGCTTCGGCTGCAAGAAGGTTGCCATCACGCTCCGCTCCTCAATTTCCGCAAACGATAACGACTGGAAGGCTATGCTTTATGATAAGGCTACAGATGGTTACTATTTCAGCCGTTCCTACCGTATCCACATCGTTGACCGCGTTGGCGGCGGCGACAGCTTCGGTGCAGGTCTTATATATGCAGCTCTCAGTGAAATGGATCCTCAGGCTATGATCGAATTTGCTGTTGCGGCAAGTTGCCTCAAGCATACAATCGAAGGCGATATGAACCGGGTTTCCGTTGCAGAAGTTAACCAGCTTGCAGGCGGCGACGGCTCAGGGCGTGTTGTCAGATAATTGTTTTAAATATCGAATTTAGCTGTAAAAGCAGTGATAAACAGATCAAAAATCCCGTCAAAAATAAGTTTGACGAGATTTTATATTTTATGGCGATGTATAAGATGATTGGCAACCTCTAAAAACTTAAATTCTGAGCTAAACAATAATTTAGCGAAGTAGAGTGACAAACAATTCAAGAGATCCTTCGCTGGGGCTCATAGGGTATTAACTAACTATTCGCCAAATTATTCTTTATCATTAAGATTTGAGTTTTTAGAGGTTAACGATTATTTGAATATATACATTGCATTTTCAATTTATTAAATTGCAAAAAAACCGAAAATATATAATTTATGCTTGACATTGACAAATTTCGCAATATAATGTATACGTGAGAATTTTTTCTTTTATAATCCGGAGGTCAAAAAACACATGAGAAAAACAAAAATAGTATGCACGATAGGTCCTGCTTGTGAGGATGAAAAAACCATAACGGAAATGTGCCTTGCGGGCATGAACGTGGCTCGCCTAAATTTCTCTCACGGCTCACATGAGGATCATCTTAAAAAGATAAATATCATCAAAAGTGCAAGAGCAAAGCTGAATCTTCCCATAGCAATTCTGCTTGACACCAAGGGTCCCGAATATCGTATCGGAACCTTTGAAAATGGAAAGATCAAGCTTTCGGACGGCGACATCTTTACATTTACAACAGAAGACATCATAGGAAATGAAGAGCGGGTCTCTGTCAGCTATAAAGGAATGATAAACGATCTTGAAATCGGAGATAAAATACTTCTCTGCAACGGTCTTCTTCATTTCGAGGTCACAGAGCTGAAGGGTACCGATGCCGTCTGCCGCGTTCTTATCGGCGGCGAGCTTTCAAACCGCAAAAGCATGAGCTTTCCAAACAAGGTTCTTCATCAGAAATATCTCAGCGACCAGGACAAGGCAGATATTGAATTCGGAGTTAAAAACGGCGTTGATTTCATCGCCTGCTCCTTTGTTTCCTGCGCGCAGGATCTCATCGACGTAAAGAATTATTTATCCGAGATAGGCGGCTCTCAGGCTGATATCATCGCAAAGATCGAAAATCAGTCCGGCGTTGACAATATTGAAGCTATCTGCCGCGAATGTGACGGAATAATGATAGGCAGGGGCGATATGGGCGTTGAGATTCCCTTCGAAGAGCTCCCCGCGATTCAAAAGCATCTTATCACAACCTGCCGAATGCTCGGCAAGAGAGTCATCACCGCAACCGAAATGCTCGAAAGCATGATAAGCAATCCCAGACCCACAAGAGCCGAGATCAGCGATGTTGCCAATGCGGTTTATGACGGAACCAGCGCAATAATGCTCTCGGGTGAAACCGCCGCAGGAAAATATCCGGTGCTGACCGTTCAAACAATGTCGAAGATCGCTGAGCAAACAGAAAAATCCATAAACTACGCAAAGCGTTTCCATACAAACGAATTTAAGATCAAAAACACAGTCGATGCCCTTTCACACTCAACCTGCGGAATGTCCATCGACATCGGAGCAAAAGCTATAGTTGTCTGCACAAGAACCGGCGTGACTGCCAGAATGGTCTCCCGATTCCGCAGCCCTGTTGATATAATCGGTCTGACAACAAATGAAATAACATGGCGCAAGCTTGCTCTCTCATGGGGAGTTATGCCCATGATGGCAGAGGAATTCAACTCAACCGATGTCCTTTTCTATACAGCAAAAAAGATCGCCCGTGCCGCCCTCCCCCTATCCGGCGGCGACAACATTCTGATCACCGGCGGAATGACCAACGGCGAATCCGGGAACACAAGCCTGATAAAGGTTGAAACAATATGAATTGATGATTTCTAAAAACAATAATTTGTAGGACTGTTTGTAGAGTGAAGAATTAACAAATTACGATGCACGAACGTAAGCCTTCCCTTGCAGGGAAGGTGTCGCATAGCGACGGATGAGTAGTCACCATTTAGGTCAATATAAAATATGCGTTGTTTAGTTACTGAAAGTTACTATTTAATTACGCTATCACTCTACGGATTATAACCGAAAGCGGTATCTACTCATCCACCACTTCGTGGTCCCCCGAGCTCGGCAAAGCAGAGGTGATCCCTGCAAGGGAAGGCTTATAAACTCACCGCTAAATTATTGTTTCCATGCTAAAATGTCAAACTGCATAAAAAGCGGGGGTTAGCCGAGGCTAACTTGTTGTGAAATGTGCTGAAAATGGAAGCGGAGACAAAAAAATTGAATTTTTCTATTGACAAATTTCGCGGAAATGTGTATCATATTATATAGTTAGCAGGGGCTAACTTTTTTGAGAAAGAGTGGTTAGCCGGAGCTGATCTGAATATATATTGTGTGAGGTAGATCTATGATGCCGCTTACCTTTGCATCTGTTGGTGAAGTTAATGTAATAAAAAAGATCGGCGGACTTCCCGAAGTTAAAAAGCATCTTGAAAACCTTGGTTTTGTGGTTGGCGGAAATGTTACCGTTATCAATGCTATCGGCGGTAATCTTATTGTAAATGTCAAGGAAGCCAGAATTGCCGTAAGTCGTGAGATGGCGCAGAAGATAATGATCTGATAAGCGCTGTTTAACTGATATGTATTTTCATAGGAGGATATAGGGATGAATACTCTTAAGACCGCTAAGGTTGGTCAGACCGTTAAGGTTGTAAAGCTCCATGGAGAGGGCGCAGTAAAGCGCAGGATCATGGACATGGGGCTTACTAAGGGCGTTGAAGTTTACGTTCGTAAGGTTGCACCTCTTGGAGACCCTGTTGAAATAACCGTAAGAGGTTATGAGCTTTCTCTCCGCCGTGCAGACGCGGAAATGGTTGAGATTGAATAATTAACTTTACATGGGGCAGAGTTCCCAAAAATTTTGACTAACGGTTAGCCGCGGCTAACGCAGAAAGAGAGGAATCAGACATGGATCTGAAAATAGCCCTTGCGGGTAACCCGAACTGCGGTAAAACAACTCTTTTTAACGCACTGACGGGTTCAAATCAGTATGTAGGTAACTGGCCGGGTGTTACGGTCGAAAAGAAGGAAGGTAAGCTTAAGAAGCAGAGCGGTGTTACCATCACAGACCTTCCCGGAATTTATTCACTTTCTCCCTATACTCTTGAAGAGGTCGTTGCGCGCAACTATCTCATAGGTGAGCGTCCTGATGCGATACTCAATATCGTTGACGGTACAAACCTTGAAAGAAACCTTTATCTCACAACCCAGCTTATGGAGCTCGGTATTCCGGTCGTTGTTGCCATCAACATGATGGATATCGTTAAGAAAAACGGCGATAAGATCGATATTGAGCAGCTCAGCCGCGAGCTCGGATGCAAGGTTATCGATATCTCCGCTCTTAAGGGTACGGGCACAAAGGAAGCGGCTGAAGCCGCTATCGAGGCGGCAAGGAGCGGTAAGAGCGTACCTATGCACACCTTCTCGGGCACAGTTGAGCATGCTATTGCGCATATCGAAGAGGCTGCTGTGCACGGTATGCCCGAGGAACAGCAGAGATGGTATGCTATCAAGATCTTTGAGCGAGACGAAAAGGTTCTTGAGCAGCTCGGTCTTGCCGCCGATAAGCTCGCACATATTGAAGCGGACATTGCATCGGTCGAAAAGGAAATGGACGATGATGCAGAGTCTATTATCACAAACGAGCGTTATGTTTACATAGGTCAGCTTATGAAGACCTGCTATAAGAGAAAGAGAACAGGCGGCTTGTCGGTTTCGGATAAGATCGACAGGATAGTTACAAACCGTATTCTTGCTCTTCCTATCTTTGCTTGCGTAATGTTCCTTGTTTACGCTATTGCAATGGGCGGTTTCCCATTCTCAATCGGTACTATTGGTACAGATTGGGCAAACGATGTTCTCTTCGGAGAAATTGTGCCGGGCTTCTTTGACAGCTTTCTTTTGAATGAGGCGGGCGATCCCATTATCGCACTCTGGCTTTACAGTCTTATCATGGACGGTATTGTCGGTGGTGTCGGTGCGGTTCTCGGCTTTGTTCCTCAGATACTTGTTCTTTATCTGCTCCTCTCCATTATTGAGGACTGCGGTTATATGTCCCGCGTTGCGGTTGTCCTTGACCCGATCTTTAAGAAGGTCGGTCTGTCCGGCAAGTCCGTCATCCCCTTCGTTATCACCATCGGCTGTGCAGTTCCCGGTATCATGGCATCCCGTACGATCCGCAACGAACGTGAACGCCGCGCGACTGCAATGCTTGCTCCGTTTATGCCCTGCGGTGCAAAGATTCCCGTGATCGCCCTTTTTGCGGGCGCATTCTTCGAGGATGCAGGTTGGGTAAGCACCGTCATGTATCTGTCCGGTATCCTTCTCATTTTCCTCGGCGCACTGCTCGTCAACAAGGTCGCGGGCTACAAGGCAAGAAAGTCCTTCTTCATCATTGAGCTTCCCGAATACAAGGCTCCCTCTCTCTGGGGCGCATTCAAGTCCATGTGCAGCCGAGGTTGGGCTTACATCGTAAAGGCAGCCACCATCATCCTCCTCTGCAACATGGCAGTACAGCTCATGCAGACCTTCACATGGTCCTTCCGGGTTGCTGAATCTGCAGATCAGTCCATCCTCGCATCCATCGCATCTCCCTTCGCATACCTCCTCGTTCCGATCGTCGGCGTTTTCTCCTGGCAGCTCGCAGCAGCCGCTGTTACAGGCTTCATCGCAAAGGAAAA
>JAZOAL010000020.1:0-3024 GCA_045595425.1 Eubacteriales bacterium | reverse complement strand
AAAAGATAGAATCTTAACCATAAATGCGTGGAATGAGTGGACTGAAGGCAGTTATCTTGAGCCTGATACTGTGAACGGATATAAATATCTTGAAGCAATAAAAAAAGTTTTCGGATAAAAAGTGCCATATTGATATGCACCCCAAAAGTTAGACACTTTTGGAGGTGCATATTTTTTATGGCAAAAAAGGGACAAAAATTCAAAAGGTATAGTGCAGGATTCAAATTATGTGTTATAATGGATATGCGAGAACACAACTTGAATTATTCTGAAACTGTACGAAAGTATTGGGACATAAGCAAAGGACAAGAACATAACCATCTAAAAAAGATTCAAGTATGGGAACGCATATTTTTAGAAGAAGGGGCCGAAGGTTTGATGAAAGAACGTAGAGGCAGATCCTATGGAAGTAAAAAAAGGTCGCCCGCCCAAGCTTGATAAAAAGGTGGAAGAAGATCTTATCGCAGAGAACCAAAGGCTCAGAATGGAGATAGAATAATTAAAAAAACTGATTGCCTTAGTTCTTGCGGAAGAGCAAAAGAACGGCAAAAAGCGTTCATAATTGCTGAACTAAGGCAAAAGTATCCGCTTAAAGATTTGTTGGAGCTTTCATTACGGTGAAAAATTTGAATCCCCTTGGGGATTCATTGAAAAGTTAGAAGAATACATACATTACTACAACAATGAGAGAATATCTCTCAAACTAAAAGGAATGAGCCCAGTGGAGTACCGAGCTCATTCGCAAATGATTTAATATTTAATTTTGTCTAAACTTTTGGGTTCACTTCATTCGCCGTGAGGGGAGTTTTTAGAGATGCCCTCTAATTTGTATAGTTATCAAAATAGCCCTGAACGAGGACAACGGGTGTTCCCTTATCGCCACTTCCGCTGGTCAGGTCGCAGAGCGAGCCGATCAGGTCTGTAAGCTGACGGGGAGTTGTTCCCTGAGCAGCCATGTTACCAACGAGACTGCTTCCGTCCTTCGCCTTGATACTGTTCGATATAGCTTCCTTCAGTGCCTCACCGCTGAGATCCTTAAAATCGTTGTCTGCAAGGTATTTCAGCTTCAGCTCATTGGGAGTACCGACAAGACCGTCAGTAAAAGCAGGAGAAACTACCGGGTCAGCCAGCTCCCAGATCTTACCCTGAGGATCCTTGAAGGCACCGTCACCGTATACCATGACCTCAACATGCTTGCCTGTAGCCTCGAGAACTCTCTTCTGAATATCGAGAACCAGATCCTTGCACTCACGCGGGAAGAGCTTAACCGTATCCTCTGTAGACTTATTCGAGCCGAGAAGACCGTACTTTTCATTGCATCCGCTGCCGTTCACAGGAGCATTCATGATATCGTCAAGACCACAGACCACCTTTGCGCCTGCGTCTTTGAGGATTCTCTTTGTACGTGCGCGGCTGTGGATATCGCAGTTTATGATGCAATCGGTATAATCAAGGATGGTCTTTGCCTGATTTGCGAAAACGATCTCAACCTCTGCACCGCATTCGCGAACCAGATTGCCGTAATATTCAACATAGTCAACGCCTGTGAACTCATGCTTGTTTTCGCCGAAAAGCTCACGGTAGCGTTCAAGAGAAAGAACATCGCTATATGGATTTACGCCTGCCGCATCGATCTTATCAAGGCTCACAAGCTCGTTACCAACCTCATCAGAAGGATAGCTGAGCATGAGAACTACCTTCTTTGCACCCTTTGCGATACCGCGCAGGCAGATCGCAAAACGGTTACGGGAAAGGATGGGGAAGATAACTCCGACTGTGCCTCCGCCCAGCTTTGCCTTAACGTCTGCGGCAATAGCATCAACACTCGCATAATTTCCCTGCGCTCTTGCAACGATGGACTCGGTTATGGAGATAACATCGCGATCACGGAGCTCAAAGCCCTCATATTCAGCCGCCTCAAGCACGCTGTCTGTAACGATAGCGGCAAGATCGTCTCCTTCGCGGATAATAGGACAGCGGATTCCTCTCGAAACCGTTCCTACCCTGCGTTCATAGTTTGCCATTTTATTTTCCTTCTTTCGTAATTAGAATCTGAATTATAAAAGATCATTCCCACTCAATAGTTCCGATGGGCTTTGGAGTAAGGTCAAGGAGAACGCGGTTTATACCGTCTACCTCATGGGTAATTCTGTCTGTTATCTTATGGAGTATTGCATAGGGGATCTCCTCGATGGTAGCTGTCATTGCGTCCTTGGTATTTACGGCGCGAATGATCGCGGGCCAGCCCTCATAGCGGCTTTCGTCCTTAACGCCAACGCTCTTGATGTCGGGAACTGCAATGAAATACTGCCAAACCTTTTCGGCAAGACCGCATTTATCAAATTCTTCGCGCAAAATGGCATCAGCCTCGCGGAGCGCATGGAGACGGTCGCGAGTGATAGCGCCGAGACATCTTACGCCAAGTCCGGG
The DNA here is from genome assembly GCA_045595425.1 of Eubacteriales bacterium. Classification (GTDB taxonomy): domain Bacteria; phylum Bacillota; class Clostridia; order Oscillospirales; family CAG-272; genus SIG710. The sequence goes on along the minus strand of JAZOAL010000020.1, from coordinate 594 downwards.
ACCCGGGAAGGGCTGACGGTAAACCATTGCATGAGGAAGTCCCAGAGCTTCGCCAACAACGCGAACCTCATCTTTAAAGAGAAGCTTTATAGGCTCAACAAGTTCAAAATCGAGGTCTTCGGGGAGTCCGCCGACGTTATGGTGCGACTTAACGGCTTTTTTACCCTCAGTCGCTGCGATACTCTCTAAGATATCGGGATAGATAGTTCCCTGAGCGAGATAAGAAATGCCTTCAAGTTTTCTCGCTTCATCGGCAAAAACGTTTATAAACTCGGCACCGATTATCTTTCTCTTCTTTTCAGGATCGCTGACACCGCTGAGAAGATCTAAAAATCTATCGGTTGCGTCAACGTAAATAAGGTTAGCGTCAAGTCCCTCTTTGAAAACCTTGATAACGTTTTCAGATTCGTCTTTTCTCATAAGCCCGTGGTTAACGTGAACCGAAATAAGCTGTTTTCCGATCGCCTTTATAAGAAGCGCGGCAACAACCGAACTATCGACACCGCCGGAAAGGGCTAAAAGCACCTTTTTATCTCCGACCTGAGCACGAATTTCTTCGATCTGCTCATTGATAAATTTTTCCGCTAATTCTTT
>JAZOAL010000019.1:0-26084 GCA_045595425.1 Eubacteriales bacterium | reverse complement strand
GACCTTATTAAATCTATAAATGACGGAAAAGCCGACGAGATGCTCACGGCACTTTACGGAGCCGAGGCACTCGAGGTGCAGAAGACTCGCTATATAAATGCCATAGGCGAATTTGAAAAACTTTACGGTGCGGAGCGTGATGTTTCGGCATATTCGGTTGCCGGCAGAACGGAAATTTCGGGTAACCATACCGACCATAACTACGGCAGAGTTATCGCAGGCTCGCTGAATCTCGATATCATTGCCATTGCCGCGGCAAGAGAGGACAGCACCATTCGCGTCAAGAGCGAGTGCTTCCCCGAGGATGTTGTGGATTTTGCCGTTTATAATTCGCCCGACAGCGCAAAGTTTGCTTCTTCGGAATCAATAATCGCGGGCATGTGTGCAGGCATGAAGAAGAACGGTCATAAGATCGGAGGCTTTGACGCATATACAACTTCAAATGTTCTCAAGGGCTCCGGAATCTCTTCCTCTGCCGCATTCGAGGACATGATCGGAAATATCCTTAATCATATTTATAATGAGGGCAAGGTTGATAATGTTGAGATCGCGATGATTTCTCAGTATGCTGAAAATGAATTTTTCGGCAAGCCCTGCGGACTTATGGATCAGGTGGCATGCGCCGCAGGCGGTATCGTCAGCATCGACTTTGCAGACCCCAAGGCTCCCGTTATCGAAAAGCTGGATTTTGATATCACAAAGGCAGGCTATAATCTCTGTATCGTAAATACAGGCGGAAATCATGCAGACCTTACCGATGATTATGCTTCCGTTCCCGCGGAAATGAAGGCGGTTGCGGCAAAGCTTGGCAAAAAGGTCCTGCGTGAGGTCGACGAAGAGGATGTTATTAGGGCTGTTCCCGAGCTGCGCTCTGAGGTTGGTGACAGAGCAATTATGCGTGCCCTTCATTTCTTTGAAGAAAACAAGCGCGTTGATGAACTCAAGGCGGCACTGAAGGAAGGCGACCTTGATAAATTCTTCGAGGGCATTATCGCCTCGGGACGCTCCAGCTTTTGCTATTTGCAGAATGTATTTACCACAAAGAATGTTCACGAGCAGGGCATTTCTCTTGCTCTCTGCCTTGCGGATAAATATCTTGCGGGCAAGAAGGCGGCTTTCCGTGTTCACGGCGGCGGCTTTGCGGGAACTATCCAGGCTTTCGTACCCGCAGAGGATGCAGAGGGCTTCCGCGCTTATATGGATGCGGCTCTCGGTGAGGGCTCCTGCCTGATTCTCCGCATCCGTCCTTACGGCGCGGTCAAGGTAATATGAAAAAGAAGAAAAAGAGATCGGCGGCGGTGACGGATATCGTCCCCGCCACCGAAAAAAAGAAACCCAATCTGAAGCTCTTGTCTCTGCTTATAATAAACACCGTTGCAGTGTTCGGATTTTATCACTTTATGCTGAATTATCCTTATTTTGAATTTGTACTGGCTGCCTATATGGTGATACTGGCGTTTTTTGCGATATGGTATATAATTTATAACAGGGGCTTTTCTTTTAATGGTGCTACGGTGGACATGCTCTCCGACAGCATGTCAACAGAGGAAAAAATTCGGTTTGTTGAGGACGTACAGAGACGCAAGCAGAAATCTAAATGGATGCTGACGGTGATCTTTCCGTTTGTTTTTACATTTGGATTTGACGCGCTCTCATGGTTTATTACCGACAATATTTTGTCGATGTTTAAAGGTTAAAAATGAATTCGGTTTATACATTATATTCTGGCTCGGGCGGCAATGCGGTTTATTTTAATCTCTGCGGTCATGAGTTCCTTATCGATGCGGGCAAGAGTGCCCGTTCGCTTTGCCGCAGTCTTTCGGACATAGGGGCTGATATTTCGAGAATCGAAGCGATCTTTATAACTCATGAGCATACCGATCATATCGGTGCCCTTGAGGTGCTTACCAAAAAGCATCATATACCCGTTCATGTTTGCGGACGCTCTGCTGTCAAGCTGAAAAATTTGGGCTGCGGCGGACTCAATGGGTGTATAATTGAGCATCCTCCGATCTTTGAGGTTGATCTTGGCGGCGTTAATATCAGATCCTTTGTAACTCCCCATGACAGTATGGGAAGCGTTGGCTACAGAATTGAATTTGATGAGGAAAACGAAGCCGGAATGACTCGGCATGCGATTGGTCTTGCCACGGATATTGGGCATGTTGATGATAGTATTCGTGAAGGGCTCAGCGGTTGCCGCGATGTTATTCTTGAATCTAATCATGATATCGACATGCTTATGAGCGGTCCTTATCCCGAGATGCTGAAAATGCGGATAATGTCGCCGAGAGGACATCTTTCAAACAGCGACTGCGCCGCTTTTGCTGCCCAGCTCTGCGGAAATGGGACAAGGAATATACTTCTGGCACATTTAAGTGAGGAGAATAATGAGCCCGGGCTGGCTCTTTCCGAAACGGTAAGCGCGGTTGCCGACGAAAGCGTACATATCGCCGTTGCTGACAGGGAATTGCCCGTGCGGCTATTATAAAAAATGATTACAGTAAAATTTATCACGGTGGGAAGCCTGAAGGAGTCTTACCTGCGTGAAGCGGAGGCTGAATATGTGAAAAGGCTGGGAGCTTTTTGCCGTTTTGAAAATATTCAGCTTAGAGAGGTAAAGCTTCCCGATGATCCTTCGGCGAGTGAAATTGAAAATGCGCTTGCGAGCGAAGCAAAGGCTATTCTTGGCGCAATGTCTCCCCGAGCCTATAAGATCGCCATGTGTGTTGAGGGTAAACAGCAGTCCTCAGAGGGAATGGCTGCACTTATCGAAAAGGCATGCGGCTCGCACAGTGAGATCTGCTTTGTTATCGGCTCGTCACACGGGCTTCACAACATCGTTAAAAACGCTTGTGATTCAAGACTTTCGGTCTCACAGCTCACATTTCCCCATCAGCTTATGCGTGTGATACTTCTTGAAGCTGTTTACAGGGGATTTAACATTATTAAAGGTACTAAATATCATAAATGACTCCGGAAAGGAAGCGCGTTATGGAAAAACTTGTATTGATAACAAAAAGATTTGCCGGTGTTTTTGTTTTTGCAGTGGCTTGTTTTTGTGCAGTCCTTTACGGCCTCGGAAAATTTGATTTTACATTCATTCGCCGCGATCTGCCGATCTTGGGACGCAGTACGGAGGTCATAGAGCTTCCCGATATGTCGCAGGAGGATAAGGACATCGAAAATACTGTCAGTCAAATGGGTGTGGGAGAGAATCTTTCCGGAATTTCTTCTGTAGATAAAGCTGAGGAAAGCTCGGATTCCGAGGTGAAACCACCGATAAAACCCGAAAATTATCTTGCTGCGGATGAAGCATCCGAAAAGGGTTATGTTATAAGCACAAATCCCTATTCGGGCAATGAAGATCATGTGCTTGCGGAGCTTATTTTGCCGATAGTGATGACTCGCGACCAGATAAAAGGGAAAAAGACCGTGCTGCTGGACACGCCCGTTGTTTATGAGGAAGGCGGTGAGTATTTTTATGCTGCGGGAGAGGGGACAGACTATCGTTTTTCCTTTGAGACCTATATGGGTTATATTCTTGCGAATGATAAAAATACCGTGACCGTCTATAATTCCAACGGAAGAGAGCTTTATCTTTGCGGTCATTCCGAGCTGATGCCGGCTTATGTCAGGGATGAGGAAGGCAATCCTCTTTTTATAGACGACAAGAAAGAATATTTTTATTTGGATAAAGACGGAAGAAAGATGGCTTCAGGATATGATGGTGAGACTGATAGCATAGGGCTTTATTTTGATCATGGTGCTTTTTTCGGAAAAAGCGATAATGATCTTCGGATCTATGACAGGCCGCAGGAGGTTGAATTTATTGATGAGATAGATACGAGTGATTATTATATTCTCAGCTCGATCAATCCCGATCTTGCGTACCCAATATATATCCTGCGTCCCGATTATGCAAACAAGGTGGCGAGGTATAATCCCCGTTTTGCCATTGCACTAAACGAGGCAAAGCAACGCTTTGAGGAAGAAAAAAGGCTTGAAGAAGAAAAGAAAAACGAAATGCTGACAGCGGACACCGAGGAGGTGAAAAGCCCCGAAAGCGAGACTTTACCTGCAGAAACCGAGATTTTAGAGACCAAAACGGTCAATACCGAATCCTTCGATGCGGAGACTTCGGTTATTCCCGAAACCGATGTTTCTACAGATATCGAAACCGAGACGGATACCGAAACCGAGCTTGATTCGGAAACAGATACAGAGGCAGAGACAGATACAGAGACAGAGACCGTCCCTGCCGATGGAACAACTGAACCTCTCACAAGTGCTGATTCGAATATTCTCATAATTGAGCGCACTCTTGAGCTTATTCGTTATGCCTACGGTGCGGCAGATGTTGATTATCCCGATTCTCTCGATTACGACTATGCGAAGGCATATAATTTCAGCGAGGGAAGAGCCGCGGTGGTTGATGATAACGGTATTTTGCGATATATAAACGCTGCGGGAGATGTGGTGATCGACGGCACGGGAACAAAAATGGTGACTGCCAGCCGCTATATCACAACAGAATATGCGGAGCCCCTTTACCGTCATTCGGAAAATTCCAAGGGATATCTCTATTTTGACAGCGGTCTTGTGAGAGTCCGTAAGATAGAAAGGGACTATACCTTCAGAAATATTATATATTCCGACAGTGATGTGCTTCTCTATAAAGACGGCAGTGAGTTTGAGATTCCGCACGGCTATTCGCTTGTTTCTTATTCTGAGGGGGTTCTCGTGCTGAAAGGTCATAACGGGAAATACGGCTATTACCATAAGAACGGATACTGGATCGCTCAGCCTGTTTATACAGAGATCAGACCCTTTTCGGAGGGTCTTGGAGTCATTGGATTTGAGGGAGGAAAAAAAGGCGTGATAGATATTGAGGGCAACATAGTCGTTCCCTTCGCTTATGAGTATATTACCGCGCCCTCATGCGGAGTTATGACGCTTTACAGCTATGAAAACGGCTGGAAGCTGCTTGTAAAAATGGCAAAATAAGTGAGAATCATATATGAAAAAACTTGAACTTAAGGGGTTTAAGCTGGGAGACACCGTGATAGAGCACGGTCTTGTTTTGGCACCGATGGCAGGTGCAACCGACTATGCCTTTCGAGAGGTATGCAGAGCGTTTGGCGCGGAGCTTACCGTCAGCGAAATGATCTCTGCAAAGGCACTTTGCTATGAACAGCTCTGCAAAAAGAAAAATGCGGAGGAAATGTCGAGAACGGCACCTCTTGCGGCTGTGAGAGCCGAGGAATTGCCCATGTCTCTTCAGATCTTCGGCAGTGAGCCCGAGTTTATGGCGGATGCCGCCGAAATGCTCGAAAGCGGAGAATATTTCGGTTCGAAGAGCAATGCAAAGCCAACTGCCATCGATATAAATATGGGCTGTCCTGTGGCAAAGGTTGTCGGAAACGGCGAGGGAAGTGCCCTGATGAAGGATCCGAAGAGAGCAGGAAGGATAGTGCGCGCGGTATGCGACAGGGTGAAGCTGCCTGTGACGGTGAAGATGCGCGCAGGATGGGACAAGGACAGCATCAACGCGCCCGAGCTTGCAAAAATTGCGGAGCAGAGCGGCGCGGCAATGGTTTGCGTTCACGGGCGGACAAGATCGCAGTTTTATGAGCCCTCGGCGGACTTGAGCGTTATTGCCGATGTGAAGAGGGCGGTGTCGATTCCTGTTGTTGGAAACGGAGATGTTGCTTCTGCTATGGACGCGGTCAAAATGGCAGAGCTTACGGGCTGTGACGGTATAGCCATCGGCAGAGCTGCGCTCGGCAACCCCTGGATATTTGAAGAGCTTCTTGCGGCTGTGCGCGGCGAAGATTATCTGCCTCCGTCTATCGGAGACCGTCTTGCGGTCGCTATTTCGCAATCGGAACGAATGGTAAAGGAAAAGGGCGAATATGTTGCCGTGAGAGAAGCGAGAAAGCATGTTTCATGGTATATCACGGGAATTCGCGGCGCGGCTGAGGCGAGACATCGCGTTAACAGCGCGGAAACTCTGGATGAAATCAAAAAAATCGCAGAGGAAATAGTCAATTTTAATGATAAACAATAATTTATCGGTGCGTGAGGACGAACGCAAGCCTTCCCCTCGAGGGGAAGGTGGCGGCTTTGCCGACGGATGAGGTGTAGCCCTGAAAGGGCGTACTTTGGGGGATAACGGCACTTCGTGCCTACCCCTCATCAGTCACTCCGTGACAGCTTCCCCCAAGGGGGAAGCCTAAAAACATCCTCGGCATCTGTTCGCTAAATTACTGTTTAGTTATTAAATTTGAATTTTTAAGGTTATCAAAAGAAAGGAGGAGCTATGGCGGAAATAATCGAAGTGTCTGCTGTCAAGAGTCACGAGCTTCGTGATGAAAGACTGTCAGCGCTTGCTGCAAAAGCTCGCACAGGCGGCGTTGGGGCAGAAAAAGCCTTTGAGGATATGGTTCGTCTTTGCGAGAAGGGCACCTATGAGCTTGCTTTTCAGATAACGCGCAACCGTGAGGATGCGCTTGATGTGGCTCAGGAGACATTTATCAAGCTCTGGCAATTGCTTCTCGGCGAAGCGGAGCTTTCGCAGATAAAGTCATGGTACTCCTATGTTTTGCGGATGGCGCGCAATTGTTCTCTTGATTTTCTGCGCAAGCAGAGCATAAGAAGGCATGATTCGCTTTCGGTTACGGATGAGGACGGCGAACGTAAAGAGCTTGATATACCCGATGAGGATATTTCCTCCGATCCGGTTCTCTCCTATGAACGACGAGAGAGAATAGAGGCTGTGCGCGATGCAATAAATTCTCTTGATGATGATTATCGGCAGATACTTGTGCTCCGCGAGACCGAGGGATGCTCCTATAAAGAGATCAGCGAGATCATGGGTATTGAGATGGGTACTGTTAAGAGCAAGATATTCAGGGCGCGAGGTCATGTTAAAGAATATCTCGAAAAGCGGAACATTTTATGATTTGCATGCGTCTGATGTAGTGAGAGCAGAGAAAGGATACCGATATTATGGAGAGAGATGGTATTAAGGGGGCGGAATGTGAGCTTGTCCGCCGGGAGCTTTCGGCATATCTTGACGGCGAGCTTGAGGACGCCGATGCCGAGAAAATAAAAAATCATATAGGTGGCTGCGACGATTGCCGTGAGGTCTTTGAAATGCTTTCGGATATTTCCGAGGATATAAGGTCTGTCAAGATCGACATTCCCGAAGATCTTCACCTTCATATTATGAGTGCCGTGAACGAAGAGAAGGCAAAGGACGGCGGCGAGAAGGCAAAGAAATTTAACAGCCGTATTCGCAAAATAGCTCTGTGGTGCGGCGCGGGAGCCGCGGCAATAATATGTCTGACCTTGATAGGAAGCCCGATATTCCGCGGCGGCTTTGAGCTTGATATGGCAAAAAGTGCCGATGATGCGGCAAATTTCGCCGCAGATATTTCGTTTAGCGGAAAAGCGGTTGAAAAAGATGCGGTGTGTGAGGCGGAAGGGGCGAATTATTCCCTTTTTGACAGCTTAAATGAAGACGGCGCTGAGATAGTGTACGAGACTAAGCATAATAAACATTACTCCGGCTCGGCTAAAGAAGAAGCGGACGATCTTGAGGCTGCTTGCGGTGATTCCGAATTGCTTTCTCAGCTGCAGGGCGGCAAAACCGGCGAAATCGGAACGGAGGCGGAAACATTTTCCGCGGAGACTGACGGCGAAGCTATTGCTCCGGTTGCCGGGCAGGATCCGTCTGATCTTTTGCTCGGGAACGGAGACAGGGGCGAAAAAAATGTGTCGGAAATGTTTTTCTATGATCCTTGTGCGGCTCGCGGTAATCTTGTTGCCAAAAAGCATGAATAAAATATCTTGAACGGTCGTTTGACGTGCGGCCGTTCATTTTTGTTTGTTGCTTGTGTATAAAAATTTATTTGATAATTGTAAAAATATCCAAAAAAAAGAAAAAACTGTTGACAAAAGCGTTTAAATATGTTATTATATTCAGTACAGTGAGCGAGTTCTCTATGTTTATAGTTTCGCTCAAATATATTCATAACGAAAGGATCATAAAACTTATGAAACTCTCAAGACGTATTCTTATTGTTTGCTCTGCAGTTTTCATGCTCGCTGTTCTTTTTGCGATGAGCGTTGTTGCTGCTGAGACAGAAACCCCCACCCAGACTATCCAGGAAACAAAGACAGCAACCGCAGCATATGGTACACCCGTGGTTGACGGCGAGATCGATGATGTTTGGGATACCGCTGTAGAAATCGATTTCCCTTGGAACCGTCAGGGTGCTTCTGTGGAAAATCTTGCTGTGGCTATGGTATATCAGAATGAATCCCAGAAGCCTGCTGCTAAGGTGATGTGGGATGCGAAAAAGCTTTATGTGCTCGCATTTGTTCCGGACGCATCTCTTCAGACTTCCGATACCCTCAAGAACTACAACCGCGACGGTGTTGAGATTTACATCGATGAGCTCAATGAAAAGAAGATGAAAGTGGAAGAAACCACTGCATACCATCAGATTGCGATCGTTGCAGACGGAAGCTATATCTCTTCGGGAGGTGCGGAGACAGAATATGCCTGCAAGGTTTTCGATGGCTACTATGTAGTTGAGGCTTCGTATGCATTCCATGAAGTAGCTCCTAAGACCGGACTTGTTATCGGTTTCGATGTTTCCGTAAACTGCAATGACACAGGCAAGAATGTTCGTGATTACTGCCTGTCCTGGAACGACCGTACCAACACAACATGGGCAAGCCCCATTTATATGGGCAACCTCAAGCTTGAGGGCGGCGAAGGCGTTAATGAAGGTATAGATACTCCTGTTAAGGAAGAAGAGCCCAAGCCCAGCGATACTCCCGCAATTCCCGAGGGCGTAACCGTTGTTGCACAGGGTACAGTTGATGAGCAGTATTCGAAGTGCACATGGGTTCTCACAAGTGACGGTACTATCACATTCACATCTAACGTAGACGGTTGGAATGAGATTCCTTATAACACATCGACCGAAAACCGTTGGTATGATTATGCCGCTCAGATCAAGAAGGCTGTTATCGGCAATGGACTCAAGAAGATTGGTTCAGCCGCATTCAGGGGTTGCGTAAATCTTGAAGTTGTAGAGTGGGCAAGTGTCAGCGAGATCGCTGCAAAAGCTTTCTATAACTGCCCTAAGCTTAAAACCATCTATAAGACAGGCAGCCAGCCTGTTGAAGGCGTATTCGATCTCTCCTCTATTGAGAAATATCAAGGTGCCGATATTTTTGTAAACTGCGGTATGACAACTCTTAATTTAGACGGCCCCGCTACAGCTCTTGCAGAGAATAAATTTGTTGATTGCGTATATCTTACAAACGTAACCTTCGGCCAGAAGCTTGCAACAATAAACGAGAATGCATTTGTAGGCTGCTATAACCTCAAGGTTGTGTTCGGTGCTGTGGGAAGCGCGGCTGAGATATTTGCAACTAAACAGGGAATGACCTTTGCAGAGATAGGTGCAGATATCGAGATCCCTGAGGCAGTTGTAACAACACCTACTCCCGACACCGAGGTCACAACTGATCCCGTAACAACTCCCGCAGCTGAGGACACTACAGCAGGTAACGACACAACAGCAGGTAACGACACAACAGCGGGTAACGACACAACAGCGGGTAACGATACAACAAAGGGTGAAGATTCCGCAACTCAGACCGGCGATATCAATCTCGCAATGGTTGCAGCATTTGCTCTTGCAGCACTCGGAACAGCAGTTGTTCTCGTTCGCAAGAGAAGATTTAACTGATATAAATTTAAATAGGTGGGGCTGTTGCATTAGCAACAGCCCCGTTTGCTATTTCAGAAATTTCCCCGGTGTTTTTCCGGTAAGCTGCTTAAACTGTCGGATAAAATGAAAGGTGTTTTTATATCCCACCAGCTCAGCCGTTTGGTCAACCGAATAAATCCCCGAGGAAAGATAGATTTTGGCATTTTCGATTCGGGCGTTTATTATATCCTTCGTTGGTGAAATCCCGAAAATCTCTTTATAAATAACATAAAATTTCGATTCGCTGACAGAAAGCCTTTTTGCCATTTCGGAAACTGTCGGACAATTTGAAAGATCGGTGAAAATCTCATTTCGCAGTGCCTTCAGCTTTGCTGCGGTGTCGGCATCAGGGATTCGTTTCGGTTCATTTGCGTCGGATTTGCGTGCAATGCGGTAGAAAAGCTCCCGCAATTTGATGTCGCAAAGCACCTCGCTGTGCCGTTTGCCTGCGAAATATTCCATTTCAAGCTCTTCTGTTATGGCTGTTATAAAAGCTGATGATTTCGGATAATATATTTTGTTAAATTCCAGCTCCGCATCCCTGAATAACGCCGCCAGATCCCCTTCTATATGTATCCGGTCATGGGTGGTTCCCCCGGGGAGAGGCTTCCATTTTTGCGGATAGGACGGATCGAAAACCATGCAAGCGGACGGCTCGGTTCGAATTTGTTTGCCGTCAAGGATCATGTCAACGGGATTCCAAAAATGTATGAATACGTATGAGCCAAAGCCCTCCGGTTTGTCGATTATGAAATCGGCTTTGCGCTCTGGCCAAGCATGGCGAACAGCGGAAATTTTCAGTAAATCATTGATCATCTAATCGCTTCACCCCCTTATGCTATTATACATAAGTTTGGGGAATATGTCAATTGTTCTGCGGAAAAGATATTCCGAAAATTCTCCACCTTGACGGACTTGACAAATATTGTTTTTTGAAGAATAGCGCAATTTAATGCACAAAAACAGTAAAATTACGCTATATTATTATCAATGGTGCGCGGACTTGAATATTAACATGAGAACACGGTAACCGTATATAATTCAATGTTGGCGGCAGTTTTCAATGCCGATTTGCCGTTTTTTGCCCCGAATTTGGCAGGACTTTAATCACAGCAATTTTTGTCTGATATACACCCACAAATGTCTTGTAATATAGCTGAATATGTCTTATAATAACATTAGAAAATTTATAACTGTATATTCTGATATATATGCTTTGGAGGATAATTATGAAATTTTCGGTAGCTGTTCAGGTTTATTCGGTTCGCGATGATGCTGCGGCCGATTTTCGCGGAACTCTTGAAAAAATAAAGGCTATGGGCTATGACGGCGTTGAGTTTGCAGGTCTTTACGGCAATGAGCCCGAGGCTGTTAAGGCTATGTGCGAAGAGATTGGTCTCGTTCCGATCTCTGCTCATGTTCCGCTGAAGGATCTGGTTGAAAACACCGCAAAAACCGTTGCAGACTATGTAAAGATCGGTTGCAAATATATTGCTGTTCCTTATCTTTGCGAAGAGGATCGTCCCGGCACACCGGGTTGGTTAAAGACTGTTGCAGATATCAAGATGATCGGCGAAGAATGTAAGAAGCAGGGCATTAAGCTTCTTTATCACAACCATGATTTTGAATTTATTAAGATAGATGATACATACGCGCTCGATATGCTCTATGATACCGTTTCCGCAGACCTTCTTGCAACAGAGCTTGATACCTGCTGGGTAAACATTGGCGGCGAGGATCCCGCGAGCTATGTAAAGAAGTACAGCGGCAGAGCTCCCGTTGTTCATCTGAAGGATTTTGTCGGTGCCAAGTCCGATGATATGTATGAGCTTATCGGTATAGAAAAGAAGGTTACGGCGGCACCTGTTTTTGAGCTTCGTCCCGTTGGCTATGGCTGCCAGGATTGGTACGGTATTCTTAAGGCTTGCGAAGAAGCAGGCACAGAATGGGTTGTTGTTGAGCAGGACAGACCCAGCATGGGAAAGACTCCTCTTGAGTCTATCGAAATGTCCCGCAAGTATCTCTTGGCTCTCGGAAACTGATTGCAAATGAGCAAGAGCTCTTTTGTCAGTATATAAAAACAAAACTCTATATTAAAAGGAGGATTTTCCCATGGCAGATTTGTTTGCTTTTGAGAAAAATCAGGAAGTTAAGACTGTTGATACTTCGAAGAAGATGCGCGTAGCTATCATAGGCACAGGTTGGATCGCAGAGGCTCACATCGAGGCTTATATGAGACAGCCCGATGTTGAGATCGTTGCAGCAGCAGACCTTATCCCCGGCAAGGCGGAAGCCTTCATGAAGAAATTCGGTATAGAGGGTGCTAAGACCGACTACGCATCCCACAAGGAATTGATCGATGACAAGAGTCTCAATCTTGACGCTGTATCTATTTGTACATACAACCGTCAGCATGCAGGTCCCGCTATCTATGCTCTTGATAACGGCATCAATGTTCTTCTCGAGAAGCCTATGTGCGTAACCATCGAGGAAGCAGCTGAGATCGTTAAGGCAGAGAAGAGAAGCGGTAAGGTTATTTCTATCGGCTTCCAGCCCAGATTCAGCCCCAATATGCAGATGATCAAGAAGATCGTTCAGAGCGGCGAGCTCGGAGATATATACTATGTTCAGACCGGCGGCGGCAGAAGAAGAGGTATTCCTACCCCCTTCGGCACAACCTTCATTGAGGATGAGACAGCAGGTCTCGGTGCACTCGGCGATATCGGATGCTATTCTCTCGACCTCGTTCTCAACGCTCTCGGTAATCCGAAGCCTCTCACAGTTTCGGGTTACAAGTCCGCATTCTTTGGTACTGACCCCAATTACTCCAACTATGTAATGAAGGGCCATCCCGAGTACGCAGCAAAGTTTGGCGTTGATGACTTCGCAGCTGCATTCGTTCGTCTCGAAGGCGGCGTTACTCTCGACTTCCGTATAGCTTGGGCTATGAACATCAACACCCCCGGTGATACAATCTTCCTCGGAACAAAGGGTGGTCTCCGTGTTCCTTCTACAGACTGCTGGAACGGTACTCTCGACAAGCCTATGACTATCTATCACGAGGTTGCAGGCGCGCAGGTTGAAACGGTTGTTCCGCTTCTTGCCGACATCAATCTTTGGGATGCTAAGGTTCGTTCCTTCCTCGATGCTTGCAAAGAGGGCGGCAAGGCTCCTGTTCCTTCTGCTGATATCATCTACAACCAGGCAATTCTTGACGGTATCGTTAAGTCTAACGCTCTCGGCCGCGAGATCGAGATCGTTATTCCCGAGTGCTGATTTAATAATTACGCATTTATTCCCCGGAGCTGAGCTTCGGGGAATTTTTATATTGCGGGGCGTTGTGCGAAATTTGACTGAAATCAACCTGCCGAAACATGAGGATTGTGCAACTCTCCAAAAGTCGTAAAAATATAATATTTTTCTTGACAAAAAGGTCGAAATATGTTATCATTTAAGAGATGAAAAACGGATTTCTGCGACTGACGGATAATTATGGAAGAATAACCATAGTGGAACAGGAATCTAATACATGCCGACCGTCTGGGCGCACTTAATTCCTTATAAACGGAATAAGTGCACCCTTTTAGTTTTTATTTGAAAACAATATGGAGGTTACTATGAAAAAAGTAGGAATCGTTATGGGCAGTGACAGCGATCTTCCCATTATCCGCAAATGCACCGATACCCTTGCATCCCTCGGGATTTCCTTTGAAGTACACGTTTATTCTGCGCACAGAACTCCTGCAGAAGCAGGTGATTTTGCACGCAACGCAAAGCGTAACGGCTTTGGAGTTATGATAGCCGCGGCGGGAATGGCGGCTCACCTTGCAGGCGCAATTGCCGCAAACACAACTCTTCCCGTTATCGGAATACCCTGCAAATCCACAAATCTTGACGGCATTGATGCCCTGCTGTCAACAGTTCAGATGCCTTCAGGCATACCTGTAGCTACTGTTGCCATCGATGGGGGCGCCAATGCCGCTTTGCTTGCCGCCGAGATGCTGGCTATAAGCGATGATGAGCTTGCCGCCAAGCTTGATTCAAAGCGCATATCGGACGCAAAAAAAGTTCTGGAAAAAAACGCCGCAGTTGAGGCGGAATTTAATAAGTAAATTTTTTATAACATAAGGAGAATAAGAATATGAAACTCGTTTACACAGGAAAAACAAAGGACGTTTTTGCACTTGAAAATGGAAACTACCTTCTTAAATTTAAGGATGACTGCACCGGTAAGGACGGCGTTTTTGATCCCGGTGAAAATTCTGTTGGTCTTACGATCGACGGTGTTGGAGACGTTAATCTCCGTATGTCAATCTATTTCTTTGAAAAGGTCAATGCGGCAGGCATCAAGACACATTATGTGAGTGCTGACCTTGCAAACACAACCATGGAGGTTCTTCCCGGCAAGGTGTTCGGTAAGGGCCTTGAGGTTATCTGCCGTCATAAGGCTGTGGGTTCTTTCTATCGCCGCTACAGCGATTATTGCAACGAGGGCGACGACCTTCCTGCATATGTTGAAACAACATTTAAGAATGACGAAAAGGGCGATCCGCTTGTTACCAAGGACGGTCTTGTTGACCTTGGCGTTATGACTGCAGAGCAGTATGATGATATCAAGACTATGACTCAGAAGATCACTCAGATAGTTGCTGATGATCTGAAAGAAAAGGGTCTTGTTCTTTATGATATCAAATTTGAGTTCGGTTACGATGCAGAGGGCAAGGTTATGCTTATCGACGAGATCGCATCCGGCAATATGCGCGTTTATAAAGACGGCAAGTATATAGACCCCATGACACTCTCTGAGCTGTTCTTCGCTTAAAGCGGGAGGTCATATGGGTGGATTTTTCGGAGCGGCACTGAAGCGTGACGCAATGATGGACGTGTTCTTCGGTACGGATTATCATTCGCACCTTGGAACTCGCCGCGCAGGTATGGCGGCCTATAATGAGACCGATGGCCTGCAGAGAACGATTCACAATATACAAAACTCGCCTTTCAGAACAAAATTTGAGAATATCTTCGATGAGATGAGCGGCAACAGTGCTATAGGCTGTATCAGCGACAGCGATCCCCAGCCTCTGCTCATCCGCTCGAAGCTCGGGACCTTTGCGATCTGCATAGTTGGCGCGGTGAATAACTCGGATGAACTTCTGGGGGAGTATTTTGACCATACCCACGGTCAGTTCAATGCCATGACAGGCGGCAAGGTGAATTCCACCGAGCTTGTGGCGGCTCTTATCGGTCAGAAGGATAATTTTACCGACGGTATTAAGTTTGCTCAGGAGGTTATCGATGGCTCGGCTTCGATCCTTATTCTCAAAAACGGCGGAAACATTATTGCCGCAAGAGACAAAATGGGCAGAACTCCCGTTCTGATAGGAAAAAGCGAGGACGGATACTGCGCAACCTTCGAGTCATTTGCCTATAAAAAGCTTGGTTTTGAGGATGAAAGGGAGCTGGGTCCCGGTGAGATAGTTGAATTTTCATGCGAAGGGGTGGAACAGCTTGTTGCACCCGGTGACAAAATGAAGATATGTGCATTTCTGTGGTCGTATTATGGATATTCCACATCAAATTATGAGGGCGTGAATGTTGAAACAATGCGATACCGCAATGGCGAAATTATGGCGGAGGCAGACCGAGAAAGGGGACTTGCACAGGATATTGACTATGCCTGCGGCGTGCCCGATTCGGGAACCCCCCATGCTATAGGATATGCAAATAAGAGCGGCGTGCCCTTTGCGCGTCCCTTTATCAAGTATACACCCACCTGGCCGCGAAGCTTTATGCCCTCAAATCAGAGGGACAGAAACCGAGTGGCAAAGATGAAGCAGATCCCCGTTCATGAACTGATTCAAGATAAGAATTTACTTTTTGTCGACGATTCCATAGTCAGAGGTACACAGCTCAAAGAGACTGTTGATTTTCTTTATGATCACGGTGCAAAGAGCGTTCATATGCGCTCGGCTTGCCCTCCGGTCATGTATTGCTGTAAGTATCTTAATTTTTCCTCCTCGGGAAGCGAGATGGAGCTCATTGCGAGACGTGTGATTGATGAGCTTGAAGGCGAGGAAGGACTGAAGCATATCGAAGAATACAGCGATGGCAGTACCGAGCGCGGGAAGAAATTGCGCAAGGCTATATGCGAGAAGCTTCATTTTGAATCACTTGAATTCCAGTCTCTTGAGGGAATCATCAAGGCGATAGGTATTGATAAGTGTAAGCTTTGCACCTATTGCTGGAACGGTAAAGGATAAAACATTTTGAAAGGAACTGATAAAAATGAGTAATAAATCATTTTCCGAAAGCTATGCGGCTGCCGGTGTTGATATAACAGCGGGCTACAAGGCCGTTGAGCTTATGAAGAAGCATATTGCACGCACGAGAAACGAGGGCTGTCTTGACGACGTTGGCGGATTTGGCGGTTGCTTTGGTCTCCCGGTTGCAGGTATGGAAGAGCCTGTGCTGGTTTCGGGAACCGACGGATGCGGAACAAAGGTAAAGATGGCGATCCTTATGGATAAGCATGATACTATCGGTATCGATGCGGTTGCCATGTGCGTAAACGACATTATCTGCTGTGGAGCGAAGCCTCTGTTTTTCCTTGATTATATCGCTTGCGGAAAGAACATACCCGAGAAGATCGCTGAGATCGTCAGCGGTGTTGCCGAAGGCTGTGTGCAGTCGGGAGCGGCGCTGATCGGCGGCGAGACTGCTGAGCATCCAGGCATGATGCCCACAGAGGAATATGACCTTGCAGGCTTTGCTGTTGGCATAGTTGATAAGAAAAAGATACTTGACAACAAGAGAATGGCGGAGGGCGATGTTGTTATAGCTCTGCCTTCAAGCGGAATACATTCAAACGGATTTTCTCTTGTGCGCAAGGTATTTGATATTGATAATAACCCGGATTCGCTATATGCTCCAAATGCCGAGCTTGGTGGAAAGAGCATTGCGGAAACTCTTCTCACGCCGACAAAAATATACGTTAAATCTGTTCTGTCTCTTATTGAGAAAGTGGATGTCAAGGGTATTTCGCATATCACAGGCGGCGGCTTCTATGAAAATATTCCGAGAAGTATTCCCGATGGTCTCGGAGCTAAAATAAACCGCGCTTCTGTTAAAGTTCTTCCTATATTCGACCTTATCGCAAAGGTCGGCGGTATCAGCGAGAGAGATATGTTCAATACCTTCAATATGGGCGTTGGTATGAGTATTGTTGTTCCTGCAGATCAGGTTGATGTGGCTCTCGAAGCTCTCCATGCGGCAGGTGAGGAAGCTTATGTTATCGGCGAGATAATAAAGAGCGAGGACAAGATAACGATATGTTAAAAAAGATAATTGACGGAATTTTGGCGGGTATTATGATCACCATCGGCGGATGTGTGTTCCTTTCCTGTTATGCCGAGAGTAAGATCGTTGGAGCGATAATGTTCTCGGTGGCTCTGCTCTGCATTTGCTTTAAGGGCTATTCGCTTTTTACAGGCAAGGTTGGCTTTATTCCCGAAAATCACTCAAAAGAAGCCTTTTCTGTGCTTCTTCTGGGGCTTTTCGGCAATGCGATAGGCACTATCGGCGGTGGCTTTGCGGCAAAATATGCGCTCCCTTCTATCGGAGAGGTTGCAAATACCATATGCTCGGCAAAGCTTGAACAGGCGCTCGGTCAAACACTGATACGTGCGATTCTCTGCGGTATTCTTATGTATCTTGCGGTGAGCATTTTTAAGGAGCATAAGAGCATAAGCGGGATTTTCTTCTGCGTTCCCGTGTTTATTTTAAGCGGTTTTGAGCACTCTATCGCAAATATGTTCTATTTTGCAGCTTCCGACATCGTTTCTGTCGAAGCCTTTGGGTATCTCTGGCTTGTTATCCTCGGAAACGCTATTGGCGGCATGCTGATGCCCGCGCTTTCCATGATGGGGAAGGAGAAAAAGAATGGCTAAGGATTTTGCAAAGGTCGCCGTTCTCGTTTCGGGCGGCGGAACTAATCTTCAGGCTCTTATCGATGCAGAAAAGACAGGAATAATCAAAAGCGGTAAGATTTCGCTGGTAATTTCCAATAAAAGCGATGCGTATGCGCTTGAAAGAGCGAAAAAAGCAGGGATTGAGACGGCAGTCGTGCTGAAAAGCGACTGCTCGGGTAAGGAAGAATTTGAAAAACGCATCATGGATCTGATAGACAGTCATGATATTGATTTTATAGTCCTTGCAGGCTTTATGGTGATCCTCTCCGAGCGTTTTACAAGTAAATATCCAAAGAAGATAATCAATGTTCATCCATCTCTTATCCCGTCCTTCTGTGGCGAGGGCTTCTATGGACTGCGTGTTCACGAGGCGGCACTTGCTTACGGAGTTAAGGTTACGGGTGCAACGGTACATTTTGTAAATGAGATCCCCGACGGTGGTGAGATCATAATGCAAAAGGCTGTTGAGATAAGAGATGGCGATACCCCTGAAACACTGCAGAAATACGTTATGGAAAACTGCGAGTGGATAATTCTTCCCCGCGCACTTGAAAAGGTCTGCGCCGAAATTATAAAATGAGAGGTAAAGAAAAATGAAAATTTCAACTATAAAGGAAGAACTTAATTCTCTTGCCTACCATGGCAGAGGAATTATTATAGGTAAGAGTGCTGACGGCAAAAAGGCTGTAACTGCATATTTCATTATGGGCAGAAGCGTAAACAGCCGCAACCGTGTGTTTGTCAGCGAGGGTGACGCTATGCGCACTAAGGCTTTTGACGAATCCAAGATGGTTGATCCCCATCTCATTATTTATTATCCCGTTCGTGTTCTCGGAAACAAGACTATTGTTACAAACGGTGATCAGACCGACACTATCTATGATCTTATGGACAAGCAGATGACCTTTGAGCAGGCTCTGCGCACAAGAGAGTTTGAGGACGATAAGCCAAATTTCACCCCCAGAATTTCGGGTATCATACACCGCGAGAATGGCGATATGAATTATGCCATGTCCATTCTGAAGAGTGCGGAGGGGGACGACAGCTCCTGCGAGCGTGTTACTTATGCTTATTCAAATCCCATTGCGGGCAAGGCTAAATTTATTCACACATATAACGGCGAGGGTGATCCGCTTCCTTCCTTTGAGGGCGAGCCTAAGACCCTTGAGCTTCCCGATATGGATATTGATGCACTTACAGACCTTATCTGGACTAATCTTAATGAAGATAACAAGGTATCGCTTTTCGTAAGATATATTGATATCGAGAGCGGAGAGAGCGAAACAAGAATAGTAAATAAAAATGTTTAAGGAGATTTGAAAAATGAAAGAATTTGAACTTAAATACGGCTGTAACCCCAATCAGAAGCCCGCAAAGATCTTTATGGATGGCGGCGAGGAGCTCCCCATCGAAATTCTCTGCGGCAGACCCGGTTTTATCAACTTCCTTGATGCTTTCAACTCCTGGCAGCTTGTTAAGGAGCTTAAAGAAGCTCTCGGACTTCCTGCTGTAACCTCCTTTAAGCATGTAAGCCCCACAAGTGCGGCTGTTGGTATTCCGCTTCCCGAAAAGCTGAAGAAGGCTTGCTTTGTGGATGATATCGAGGGACTTGATGAGTCTCCCCTTGCCTGCGCTTACGCGAGAGCAAGAGGTACTGACAGAATGTGCTCCTTTGGCGACTGGGTGGCTCTTTCCGATGTTTGCGACGTTACCACAGCAAAGCTTATTCAGAGAGAGGTTTCGGACGGCGTTATCGCTCCCGGCTATGAGCCCGAGGCTCTTGAGATTCTTAAGAGCAAGAGAAAGGGTAACTATAATATCGTTAAGATAGATCCTAATTACGTTCCTGCAGAAATCGAGCATAGGCACGTTTTCGGAATCACATTTGAGCAGGGAAGAAATATTTTTGTGATCAATCGCGCTCTCCTTTCAAATATCGTTACCGCAAATAAGGATATGCCCGAAAGTGCTGTTCGCGATCTGATCATTTCTCTTATCACTCTTAAATATACACAGTCAAATTCTGTTTGCTACGCATATGACGGACAGGCTATCGGCGTTGGCGCAGGTCAGCAGTCAAGAATCCATTGCACACGTCTTGCAGGTACTAAGGCTGATACATGGTTCCTCCGTCAGCATGATAAGGTTCTGAACCTCCCCTTCAAGGCTGATATTGCAAGACCCGAGAGAGATAACGTTATCGACGGATACATCAATAAGAACGAAGAGGACGTTTGTGCAGACGGAAACTGGCAGAAGTACTTTACATGCCGCCCCGAGCCTCTTACAGATGAGGAAGCAAAGGCTTATCTTGCTACAAAGGATAACGTTGCTCTTGGTTCTGACGCATTCTTCCCCTTCGATGACAACATTGAAAGAGCAAAGAGAAGCGGTGTTAAGTATATTGCAGAGCCCGGCGGATCTATCCGTGATGACGTTGTTATCGCTTGCGCTGATAAGTACGGAATGACAATGGCATTCACAGGAATGAGATTGTTCCATCATTGATTTTTGGAGAATTGAAATGAAAATAATGGTAGTAGGCGGTGGCGGAAGAGAACACGCCATTGTCAAAAAAATAAAGGAGAATAAGTCGGTTACAGAGATATTTGCGCTCCCCGGAAACGGAGGTATTGCCAAGGATGCGACCTGTGTGGATATCGGCGCAAAGGATATCGACGGTATAGTTAAATTTGCCACTGAAAACAAGATCGACTATGCTATAGTTGCCCCGGATGATCCTCTGGTGCTGGGTGCGGTTGACGCCCTTGAAGAAAAGGGAATCCCCTGCTTTGGCCCCAGAGCTAATGCGGCAATTATTGAGGGAAGTAAGGTCTTTTCAAAGAACCTTATGAAGAAATATAATATTCCCACAGCGGAATATGAGGTTTTCACCGATATGGAAGCCGCTCTGAGTTATCTTGAGACTGCTCCTATTCCTACTGTTATAAAGGCTGACGGTCTGGCTCTCGGAAAGGGCGTTATAATCGCCCAGACTCGTGAGGAAGCTAAGGATGCTGTCAAGTCCATGATGCAGGATAAGGTTTTCGGTAAGAGCGGTGATCAGATCGTAATCGAGGAATTCCTTACAGGCCCCGAGGTCTCGGTGCTTGCTTTTACCGACGGCAAGAGCATAGTTCCTATGGTCTCATCTATGGATCATAAGAGAGCGGGAGATAATGATACAGGACTTAATACCGGAGGTATGGGCACCATTGCTCCCAATCCTTATTATACAGACCCCATTGCCTGGGTCTGCACAGAGCAGATATTCATTCCCACCGTTCAGGCGATGAACAAAGAGGGAAGAACCTTTAAGGGCTGTCTCTATTTCGGACTTATGCTTACCGAAAAGGGCCCCAAAGTTATCGAATATAACTGCCGTTTCGGCGATCCCGAAACACAGGTTGTTCTTCCTCTGCTTGAGAGCGATCTGCTGACAGTTATGCAGGCTGTTACCGAGGAACGCCTTGGCGATATCGAGGTTAAATTCTCGGACGGCAGTGCTTGCTGTGTAATAATGGCATCAGGCGGATATCCACAGTCTTATCCAAAGGGCTTCCCAATAGATATTCCCGAGGAAATTTCTGACAGCGTTTATGTTGCAGGTGCGGAAATAAAGGACGGTAAGCTGGTTACAAGCGGTGGACGTGTTCTTGGCGTTACCGCAACTGCGGACAGCCTTGAAAATGCTATCGCAAAGGCCTATGAAAAGACCGAGAGGATCAGCTTTGAGGGCGCGTTCTATCGCCATGACATCGGCGCAAGAGCACTTGCGGCAAAAAAGGAGAACTGATATGGTTTACAGAATATTTGTTGAAAAGAAAGACGGACTTCAGAACGAAGCAAGGGCTCTTTGCTCCGAGCTTCGCAGTCTTCTTGGCATAAAGGGACTGAAAAACGTTCGTATACTTAACCGCTATGATGCGGAAAATATAAGCGAGGAGCTTTTCTCCGAGGCGGTAAATACTGTTTTTGCAGAGCCTCAGCTTGATATCGCGGCAGAGGAGCTGGACGCAAGAGGTGGAATAGTTTTCGCAACAGAATATCTCCCCGGTCAGTTTGACCAGAGAGCGGACAGCGCGGCTCAGTGTATTCAGATCCTTTCCTGCGGCGATAGACCTACCATAAGAACAGCAAAGGTATATGTTCTTGAAGGCGATATAAGCGAAAATGATCTTGCGGAGATCAAAAAATACGTTATCAACCCCGTTGAGGCTCGTGAGGCTTCGCTTATGAAGCCCGAGACCCTTGCGGTAAATTATGAGATTCCCACAACTGTTGAAACTCTCTGCGGCTTCTGCACTCTTGACGAGAAGGGACTTGCGGATTTTGTTGCAAAATACGGTCTTGCGATGGATCTTGACGATATAAAATTCTGCCAGAGCTATTTCAAGAGCGAGGACAGAGACCCTACTATTACAGAGATCAGAATGATCGACACATATTGGTCGGATCACTGCCGTCATACTACCTTCCTTACCACAATCGACAGCGTTAAATTTGAGGATGAGCTTCTGCAGAAGGCATATAACAGATATCTTGATACAAGAGCTTCTCTCGGACGCACAAAGCCCATAAATCTTATGGATATTGCGACCATTGCCGTAAAACAGCTTAAAAAGGACGGCAAGCTGAATAAGCTTGACGAGAGCGAGGAGATCAATGCCTGCACTGTTAAGATCGAGATCGAGACGGACGGCAAAAAAGAGCCTTGGCTGCTTCTCTTCAAGAATGAAACACACAACCACCCCACAGAGATCGAGCCCTTTGGCGGTGCGGCTACCTGCATCGGCGGTGCTATCCGTGACCCTCTGTCCGGTCGTTCTTATGTATATGCCGCAATGCGCGTAACCGGTGCGGCTGACCCCTTGAAGCCTGTTTCGGAAACAATAAAGGGTAAGCTTCCCCAGAGAAAGATAGTTCAGACCGCGGCGGCAGGCTATTCCTCCTACGGTAACCAGATAGGTCTTGCTACGGGAATGGTTGATGAGATATATCACGAGGGCTATGCGGCAAAGAGAATGGAGATAGGTGCTGTTATCGCTGCCACTCCTGCAGAAAACGTAAGACGTGAAGTTCCTGAGGACGGTGACATAGTTATCCTTCTTGGCGGAAGAACCGGACGTGACGGCTGCGGTGGTGCAACAGGATCTTCAAAGAAGCATACTCTGTCTTCCCTTGAGACCTGTGGCGCTGAGGTTCAGAAGGGTAATGCACCCGAGGAAAGAAAGCTCCAGAGACTTTTCCGCAATGGTGACGCTTGCAGAATGATCAAACGCTGCAATGACTTTGGCGCAGGCGGTGTTTCTGTTGCAGTTGGCGAGCTTGCAGACGGCCTTGATATTGATCTTAATAATGTTCCGAAGAAGTATGACGGTCTTGACGGCACAGAGCTTGCAATAAGTGAGAGCCAGGAGAGAATGGCTGTTGTTGTTGAAGCGAAGGATGTAGAAGCCTTCATGGCACTGGCAAAAAGCGAGAACCTTGAAGCAACTGTCGTTGCAAGAGTTACAGCAGAGCCCAGACTGCGTATGCACTGGAATGGCAATACTATAGTTGATATTTCACGTGAATTTCTTAATTCAAACGGTGCTGAAAAGCATATAAATATTGCTCCTGCAAAGCCCGAATGTTATAAAAAGGCATCAGTTGCCGATTTTGCCAAGGGCTATAAGGCTCTTGCGGCAGACCTTAATGTCTGCTCAAAGAGAGGACTTAGTGAGCGCTTTGACTCCACCATTGGCGCGGGTACAGTATTGATGCCCTTCGGCGGCAAGAATCAGCTCACTCCTATTCAGGCAATGGTTCAAAAGATATCCGTTGAGAAAAAACATACAGATCATTGCTCATATATGTCTTGGGGCTATAACCCCTTCATTTCCGAAAAGAGCCCCTATCACGGCGCATATCTCGCAGTGGTTGAGAGCGTAGCAAAGCTTATCGCAACGGGCGCGTCCTTTGAGGATGTTTATCTCACCTTCCAGGAGTATTTCGAGAAGCCTGCAAAGGACGCTGGGCGTTGGGGCAAGCCTCTCTCGGCTCTGCTTGGCGCATTTTCCGCTCAGCTTGATCTGGGAATCGGCTCTATCGGCGGTAAGGACTCAATGAGCGGCTCATTTGAGGATCTTGATGTTCCTCCCACACTTGTTTCTTTCGCTGTTACAACAGGCAAAACAGATGAGGTTATCACAAATAACTTCAAGAAGGCTGGAAGCCGTGTAATTCTTATGAAGCCCGAGTATGATGAAAACAATCTTCCCGTGGCTGAATCTCTCATTGCGCTGTTTAATAAGGTAACAGGACTTATGAGAGAGGGCAAGGTGCTCTCTGCCTATACACCAACCTACGGCGGCGTTGCTGAAGCAGTGCTCAAAATGGCTATGGGTGACGGCTTTGGATTTGAGTTTGAGGACATAGACCTTGATACCGTTTTCGGATATAATTACGGTTCATTCCTGCTTGAAGTTACAGATGAGGTTTGCCCATGCACGGGTACTCTTATCGGTAAGGTTATTTCAGACGGTAAGATCAAAATGGGCGGCGCAGAGCTTAGCATGAGCGAGCTTTGCGGCATCTATGAGGGCAAGCTTGAAAGCGTTTATCCCTGCGCTGAGTCGGATAATATAACAAAATATGAGAATTTCAGCGCACCAGCAAGTGAGAGAAAAGCTCCCGCAGTAAAGAGCGCAAAGCCGAAGGTGCTTATTCCCGTATTCCCGGGCACAAACTGCGAGTTTGACAGCGCAAAGGTCATGCGTGATGCAGGCGCAGAGGTCAAGACCTTCGTTATAAGCAATCTGACCTCTTCGGATATTCAGAGAAGCGTTGAGAATTTCGCAAAAGAGCTTAAAGACAGCCAGATGGTATTCGTGCCCGGCGGATTCTCAGGCGGTGACGAGCCCGACGGTTCGGGTAAGTTCATTATGGCATTCTTTAAGGGTGAGGCGGTTAAGGAGCAGGTTCACGATCTTCTCGACAACCGTGACGGTCTTATGTGCGGTATCTGTAACGGCTTCCAGGCACTTATCAAGCTTGGTCTCGTTCCTTACGGAAAGATAATTGATACCGATGAGAATTGCCCCACTCTCACCTTCAATACCATCGCGCGTCACCAGTCAAAGCTTGTGAGAACACGCATAGCGTCAAATAAATCTCCTTGGCTGGCGGCAACAAATGTGGGTGATATCTATACAGTTCCGATATCTCATGGTGAAGGACGATTCCTCGCTTCTAATGATGTTGTAAAGCAGCTTGCGGCAAATGGTCAGATAGCAACGCAGTATGTCGATCTCGAGGGCAACGCAACAAATGACATTCGCTATAATCCAAACAATTCAGCATTCGCTATTGAGGGTATAACCTCTCCCGACGGCAGAGTTCTGGGTAAAATGGGTCACAGCGAGCGTATAGGCAACGGACTTTACAAGAATGTTCTTGGCGAGTTTGACATGAAGATGTTCGAATCCGCAGTAAAATATTTTAAATAATAGGAGGTATCCCTAAATGGCATATTTATCCGATATTGAAATTGCTCAGGCTACAGAAATGGAGCATATAACAAAAATTGCCGAAAAAGCAGGCATTGACGAAAAATACATGGAGCAGTACGGCAGATATAAGGCAAAGATCGACTATTCTCTTCTCGATGAATCGAAGCGCGGCGAGGGTAAGCTGATCCTTGTTACCGCTATCACCCCGACCCCTGCCGGCGAAGGTAAGACAACAACCACCATAGGTCTTGCAGACGGTCTTAAGAGGATCGGAAAGAATGTTATGGTTGCTCTCCGTGAGCCTTCTCTCGGCCCCGTTTTCGGAATCAAAGGCGGTGCCGCAGGCGGCGGTTATGCGCAGGTAGTCCCAATGGAGGATATCAATCTTCATTTCACAGGTGACTTCCACGCGATCGGCGCGGCAAACAATCTCCTTGCGGCTATGCTTGATAACCACATCTATCAGGGCAATTCCCTTAATATCGACCCTCGCAGAATCACATGGAAGAGATGTGTTGATATGAACGACCGCCAGCTCCGCTTTGTAACAGACGGTCTCGGCGGCAGAGTTAACGGTACTCCCCGTGAGGATGGCTACGATATCACAGTTGCTTCCGAAATTATGGCGGTATTCTGCCTTGCAAGCTCAATCGACGATCTTAAGGCTCGCCTTTCGAGAATAGTTGTGGGCTACACCTATGACGAAAAGCCCGTTACAGCAGGTGATCTCAAGGCTGTTGGCGCAATGGCGGCTCTGCTCAAGGACGCTCTTAAGCCTAACCTTGTTCAGACACTTGAGGGTACACCCGCATTCGTTCACGGCGGTCCTT
>JAZOAL010000018.1:0-40144 GCA_045595425.1 Eubacteriales bacterium | reverse complement strand
CCTTTAGCCCAGTTGGCAGAGCACGTGCCTGTTAACCACGGTGCCGTTGGTCCGACCCCACCAGGGGGCGCCAAAACAAAAGCCCACCCGATCGGGTGTTCTTTTGTTTTGGCGTCTTCTTAATCGAGCTCGAATCTATGGCTTATCCGTTATTAACTGCAAGGACGCAGTTGAACATACATTTTATTACATCAAAATTCGTCCTTGCCGCTGTAAGCGTGCCAGAGCACGCGACAGCAAATCACAGGTGTCGCCCATTCGAGCCCATCAAGGGGCGCCAAAAAATCCAAGTCTTCCGACTTGGATTTTTTCATTTGTGTCCGTAGGACACAACATCATTTGACCGAAGGTCAACATCATTTTGAGCACAGCGAAAACATCGTTTCTCATTTGCACGGACACAAATGAAGTTGCGGCTAACCGCAAACGATGTGATGCTACGCATCAATGATGTTGCGCTCCGCGCAAGCGGAAGGTTACATTTTGCACCCTAACACAAAAGTCCTTGGATTTGCAGGGCTTTTCGTGTTTTTCGGACTTAAAAACAACACTCTTTCACCATTACACCGTTTTCCCCGACTTTATGGCCTCGAACCTGCGACTTTTTTGTTTTCTAATATGACCGAACCTTATTGCCAATCATGTAGAAATATGTTATAATACAATAAAGAGGTGATAATATGACTTTTAACAAAACGATTCAAATGTGCATTTTTGATGGCAATCCTAATGGAAGAATTATGTGCGAGTTATCCAATTGGAACGGACGTGTGTATAAAATTTCAAGAAAAGATTTAAGCGAATTTGTTAATCGTCCAGACTGTGAGTATACTGGTGTTTATTTTCTTTTTGGAAAAGATGAGGATAATAATGACACTGTTTATGTAGGCGAAGCTGAGAAAATGCTTGTTAGATTGAAACAACATTTGAAAGATCATAACTACTGGAACGATTGTGTTGTTGTTATATCAAAGGATAACATCTTGAATAAAGCCCATGTGAAATATCTTGAAAACAAATTCTATACTCTTGCTGTAGATGCCAAACGTTCATCAATTATTAACAATACGGTGCCGACGTGTTCCTCAATTTCAGAGTTCGACGAATCCATGTTGTCGGAATTTATTGAGAATGCAAGATTATTGGTCAATACTTTGGGCTATAAAGTGTTTGAGAAGATTGACACATCGGTTGCGGAAAAAGAAAACAACGACACTATTTTTCATATTGTAGCTGCACGAGGAGCTGATGCAAAAGGATTGCTTGTGCCAGATGGCTTTATGGTAATCAAGGGTTCAAAAATTGCTAAAGATACAGCTCCGAGTATGTCAAGCAACCTTGTGAATTTGAGAAATAAAATGTTGGAGAAAAATATTATAAATCAAGAGTTTGTATTCGTTACTGATTATATGTTTACAAGTCCATCGTTGGCGGCTGCTATTGTAATGGGTAGAAATGCTAATGGCAGAACAGAGTGGAAGACAACAAATGGCAAAAGCATAAAAGATATTGAAGAGGTGTAATAAAGGATAAAATTATTATATGGACGATTTTATTATTGGAATACTTGCAACATTGTTGTCGACAGCTATAATTGGTTTATGGGGAATTATGGTGATTGACCCATATCGTTCTCATGTGTCAATACGCAAACCAATAATGCGATTTATAAGGAATTTTTGCTCTCGGACGTGTTTTGATAGCAAGGTTCAAAACTGTTGGGATAACTCAGAAAAAAGCACTTGCTTCGGCAAGTGCTTTTTTCAACGATGTGTTCCGCAAGCGGAACGTGATGTTTTTCCTTTGGAAGTGATGCTCACTTCGTGCGTGATGTGTACCTTTGGCGCGTGTAAAGGAACACATCACATCACTGCGAACGGAGTGAGCAACATCACTATGCGAAGCATAACATCACTTTGGCGAAGCCAAAACATCACTCATTGTATGAGTTGCATTTTTGTACTATGAGCCCAAAAAAGCAGACAGGTCATATGACATTGGAGAATGCTTTGCGTTCTCTGTCTTTTTTCTGTCAGTAGGTATCATTCTTATTAAATTTTAAAACTGTCCTTTAGGATAAATAACAAACAGGTTGTGTCTTACATATACTGAAAAAACAGTAGGGAGGTATCATATGAATCAAAACAACCGTTTTATCCGTCCTCACACTCTATTGCATAGACGCCCGCAAGCTTGGGCAATCATAAAGGGCAGTGCATTATATTCGAATTTGTTGGGAATCGTCCGATTTTACACACATCCTTATGGAGTTTTTGTGGTTGCCGAGGTGGAGGGGTTGCCAAAGCCTGAGGGGGCATGCTCATTTCCCATTTTTGCTTTTCATATCCATGAGGGTAGTTTTTGTACGGGAGATGAGGTCGATCCTTTTGCCAATGCAAAAAGTCATTATAATCCCGGAAACTGTCCGCACCCGTTTCACGCGGGGGATCTTCCGCCTCTGTTCGGGGCAAACGGATACGCTTTTTCTGCATTCCTGACAGATCGCTTTGTATTGCATGAGATCATTGGCAGAACGATCGTTTTACATTCTTCGCTCGACGATTTTTCTACCCAGCCATCAGGGAACGCCGGAGCGAAAATTGCATGCGGTGAAATTATGGGACGAATTCGTTGACACAGATCGAACTCAAACAAGCTTATTATGCCGTCCCATGAATTGCGTTATTTAGCGTGCAATTATTAAGAGTTGCATTTTTGTACTAAAAGCACAAAAAAGTAGACAGGTCATATGAACTGTCTGCTTTTTTCGTGTTTTTGATGTGCTCGAGGTGTCGGCAGACCGCGACAATTAACTGCGAGGGCATAGCTAAACAAACTTTTTTCGCTTCCAACAGCCGAATTTTTCGTATAATCGTCTTTTCTATTGACTTTTCGACAAAATAATGATAAAATTTTCTATATAGAAAAGAGGATAAAAATATGAAGATCAAAGATAAAATTTTTGATGAGGAAAGGGCACTGTATAATTCTGACGGACTTGTGATTTCGGAGTGTAGCTTTTCCGGAGATGCTGATGGTGAGTCGGCACTTAAGGAAAGCAGAAATATAACGGTAGAAAACAGCCGTTTTGAGCTTCGTTATCCTTTCTGGCATGATGACGGGCTTACTGCTTGCGACTGCACCCTGACATCTACCTGCCGCGCACCTGTGTGGTATACGAAAAATGCGTTTTTTGATAACTGTGACATTGAGAGTGTCAAGGCTTTCAGAGAATGTGAAAATGTTAAGATAAAAAATTGCCGTGTGACAAGTCCCGAGCTGCTTTGGAATTGCCGAGGAGTAAACATCGAAGGCGGTGAGATGACGAGCGAATATTTTCTCATGGGCTCTTCGGACATTAAGATAGATAATCTGACTTTTGGCGGCAAGTATTCCTTTCAGTATGTGAAAAATGCTGTTATCCGAAATTCTGTGCTTAATACCAAGGATGCTTTTTGGCACACCGAAAACGTGTCGGTTTATGACAGTGTTATTTCGGGCGAATATGCGGCTTGGTATTCAAAGAATCTGCGTCTTTACCGCTGTAAAATAATCGGCACACAGCCTTTTTGCTATGCCAAGGATCTCTATATGGAGGACTGCATTATGGAAAAATGCGATCTTTCTTTTGAAAATACGACTGTAAACGCAACGATTAACAGCATTATTGACAGCGTGAAAAACCCCATTGGCGGCAGAATAGTTGCCAAGGGGTATGGAGAGATAATTTTGGATGATCACCTGCCAAGTGAAGCAGACTGCGAAATACTTACTTTTTAAACAGCTTTATATCTAAATTGGTTGTAAAAAACAATTCTGAAATAAACAATAATTTGACGGGGAAAAGTAACTTTTTGCCTTCTAAAATCCAATTTTTTATGGAAAGTCGCAAAATCAGTGTTAACCGAAGTTATCCCTCGGCTTCCCTCGGAATGACTTTTCGGTAGTGTTCGCCTTGTTCACTAATGTTTATTTGCCTTAACTAACAGTTCGACAAATTATCGTTTGTCTTTTAATTTATGAACTGTTTTTTACAGCTTGACAACGTCTTTTCTTTCTCTTATCGGCCATTCTGCACCTTGCAAAGTCTTTAAAGAGGAATACGGTGTGACTTCTCTGAAATACGGAATACCGACAAAAAAATAACAGGTAAAAAACGGAAAGCGTGAAAAAAACATGAAAGTTACCGAATATATAAAAAACAGCATTACATATCTTGATGGCGGAATGGGCACTCTGCTTCAGTCTGCAGGACTCGAAGCTGGCTTTCTTCCAGAAAGGCTGAACATAAGCCGTCCGGAGCTTATCGAGAGTATACACCGTTCATATTTTAACGCGGGGAGCAATATTGTCTGCACGAACACTTTTGGGGCAAATCCTCTGAAATTTGATAAAGAGGAACTGGAAAAAATCATTTGTGCGGCTGTGAAAAATGCCAAAAAAGCAAGTGAAAACAGCCTTTTGGATAGTGAGAAATTTGTTGCTCTTGACATCGGCCCCCTCGGAAAGCTGCTTAAGCCTTACGGCGATCTTGACTTTGAGGATGCTGTCGGCGCATTTGCACAGGTAGTTCGTCTGGGCGCGAAATACGGTGCGGATCTTGTTTTTATCGAGACTATGAATGACAGCTATGAGACAAAGGCGGCACTCCTTGCGGCAAAAGAAAACTGTGATCTACCTGTTTTTGTCTCAAATGCCTATGGTGAGGACGGAAAGCTGATGACGGGCGCTTCACCCGAAGCCATGGTTGCAATGCTTGAAGGCATGGGTGCGGATGCCATCGGAGTAAACTGCTCTCTCGGGCCCGATAAGCTTGCACCGATAGTTCGCAGATATCTTGAGCGCGCTTCTGTGCCTGTACTTCTTAAGCCAAATGCAGGTCTTCCCCAATTTAAGGACGGTAAGACAGCTTACGATATAAGCCCCGATGCTTTTGCGGAGACTGTGGCGGAGCTTGTTTCAGAAGGAGTGCGTCTCGCGGGAGGCTGCTGCGGAACGACCCCCGAATATATAAAGGCTGTTGTGAATAAAACTGTCCATATGGAGCCTTCCGAGATAGAAATAAAGAATATTTCTTGTGTTTCTTCTTATACACATGCCGTTGATTTCGGTAAAAGTCCAATCCTTATCGGAGAGCGTATCAACCCCACGGGTAAAAAACGCTTCAAGCAGGCACTTGCGGAAAAGGATATGGGATATATCCTTGAAGAGGGACTTAAGCAAAAGGATATGGGAGTTCAGATCCTTGACGTGAATGTTGGTCTGCCCGAGATCTGCGAGAGCGAGATGCTGGTGAATGCTGTTAATGAGCTTCAGGCGATAATTGATCTTCCGCTTCAGATAGATACGGCAGATCCCGAGGCAATGGAGAGGGCTCTTCGCCGCTATAACGGCAAAGCAATGATAAATTCGGTTTGCGGCAAGAAGGAAAGCATGAATGCAGTATTTCCGTTGGCTAAAAAATACGGCGGAGTCATAGTTGCGCTGACCCTTGACGAAAGCGGTATACCGAATACTGCAAACGGACGCTTTGCCATTGCGGAAAAGATACATTTTGAGGCAAAGAAATACGGAATAGAAAAAAAGGATCTTATCTTCGATCCTCTTGCAATGGCTATCAGCGCCGATGCCGGTGCGGCTGAAATAACACTTGAAACAGTGCGTCTTCTTGTCGGAAACGGATTTAATTCTTCTCTCGGAATTTCAAATGTTTCCTTCGGCCTGCCTGCAAGAGACGCTGTAAACAGCGTTTTCTTTGCCGCAGCCCTTGAGTGCGGTCTTTCGGCGGCGATAATGAATCCATATTCTATCGACATGATGCGTGTTTATCATGCTTTCAGAGCACTTCACGGCATGGACGAAAACTTTGCGGAATATATATCCTTTTCCGAAAAATCGGCATCCGCTGCTGCAGCTACCGCGGCTTCGCCAATTACAGAGAGCGGTTCACCTCTGAAAAATGCCATTGTCAAAGGACTTTCGGAGAAGGCAGGTGAGCTCACGGCAGCCATGCTCTCGTCCGAAGCACCTCTTGACATTGTTTCAAACGAGATTATTCCCGCTCTTGATATTGTGGGGAAGGGCTTTGAGGAAAAAAGGGTGTACCTGCCTCAGCTCCTTATGAGTGCCGAGGCGGCGAAGGCGGCTTTTGAAAAAATAAAGCTTCATATGCAGTTATCGGAAAACGGCGAAAAGCGCAGTGCGAGATGCAAATTCGTCATTGCAACAGTGCATGGCGATATACACGACATCGGTAAAAATATCGTAAAGCTGCTTCTTGAGAACTATGGCTTTGAAGTCACGGATCTTGGCAAGGATGTTCCGCCCGATCTCGTAGCCGAAACGGCACAAAAGCTTGGTGCGCCGCTTGTGGGCCTCAGTGCGCTTATGACAACAACGGTTCCCGCTATGGCAGAAACCATCAAGCTTATACGCCAGCGCACTCCGAATGTGAAAATAATAGTCGGCGGCGCGGTTCTGACAAAGGAATACGCGGACATGATAGGGGCTGATTATTATGCCAAGGACGCGATGGCAACCGTCAGATTTGCCGAGGAATTTGAAAAAAGCATAAAATAAAAATACGGCTGTCTCACATGATAGTGAGACAGCCGTCTAATTCGTTATCAATAATTTTCAGCCTTAACTTCAAAATAAGACTTGGGATGAGCGCAAACGGGGCATAGCTCGGGAGCAGCCTTGCCAACAACGATGTGACCGCAGTTTCTGCACTTCCAGATAGCATCACCGTCCTTGGAGAATACGAGACCGTTTTCAACATTGTCAAGAAGCTTGAGGTATCTTGTTTCATGCTCTCTTTCAATATCGGCTACAGCCTTGAAGAGATATGCGATCTTCTTGAAGCCCTCTTCCTCTGCAACCTTTGCAAATTCAGCGTACATATCTGTCCACTCATAGTTTTCGCCTGCTGCAGCGTCCTTCAGGTTTTCTGCTGTTGTGGGAATATCGCCGTCATGGAGGAGCTTAAACCATATCTTTGCGTGCTCCTTTTCGTTATGAGCTGTTTCCTCAAAGAGAGCTGCGATCTGCTCATAGCCTTCCTTTCTTGCCTTCGAAGCATAGTATGTGTACTTGTTTCTCGCCTGCGATTCGCCGGCAAATGCCGCCATAAGATTAGCTTCTGTTCTTGATCCCTTAAGTTCCATAGTTATAAATCCTTTCGAAAATAAAATTTATTTTTGCTCGCCTTTACAGCAATTACAAACATGTCTTACCATCAGCTCATAGCCGATGATCTTTTCTCCAACGCAGCTTTCAATGGTGTCCCGGAGTGAACCGACATCCGTGTCAGTTATTGCGCCGCAAACCGTGCAGACCATATGATCATGCAGCGGCGCGGTTCTGTCGAAGCGGTCCGGTGCATTTTCGCAAACCAGACGACGTATCTCCCCGTCCTTTACCATTATGCCAAGATTACGGTAGACGGTGCCGAGAGCGATTGATGGCATAACAGCTTTTGCTTCACGGTAGATCTCCTCGGCGCTTGGATGCGACCTTGACCTATTGATAATATCGAGTATAAGCTTGCGTTGCTTAGTCATAGGAGACCTCACTTTTTTAGGAATGGTTCTTAACTCTGATATTATTATAACATAATTTTTAGATTTGTCAATAGTTTTCTAAAAAATTTTAAGAATTATTCTTAATCATACTTCTGAGCTCTGCCAAAGCATCCGAAAGTCCACCCACTTTATCTATTATTCCAATATTTACGGCTTCATTTCCGTCAACGATAGATCCGACATCTGTGGCGATCTCATCGGGGCGCATCATCAGCTCCTTTAGCTTATCCGCGCTTGCGTTTGAATGAGAGGTGATAAAATCTATTATCCTTTTTTGCATATTTTCAAAATATCTGAAGGTTTGGGGTACGCCGAGCACAAGACCGTTTATCCGCACCGGATGAATAGTCATTGTTGCCGAGGGCACAATAAAGGATTTTTTTGCTGCAACGGCCAAGGGGACCCCGATAGAGTGACCGCCTCCGAGGACTATTGATACTGTGGGCTTAGACATAGAGGCGATCATTTCGGCAATGGCGAGACCGGCTTCAACGTCACCGCCCATAGTGTTGAGGACTATAAGAAGTCCATCGATCTCTTCGCTTTCTTCAATTGCGACGAGCAAAGGGATCACATGCTCATATTTAGTAGCCTTCTGGCTTTCGCCCAGGAGATAATGCCCCTCGATCTGCCCGATAATGCTTAAACAGTGAATAGTCTCGCGGGAATTTTTGGCAACAACGCTCCCGCTCTTGATTATACCCTCAAAATCATCACCGATACTCGGACTTTTCTCCTTTTCGTTCTCTTTTTCATTTGCTTTGCTTTCGTTTTCCGACATTTTGATCTCCTTAATTTTTAGTTGTGTAAACAATAATTTATCGGGGAAAAGTAACTAACAGCCTATGAGATCCTGAGCCTTGCGAAGGATCTCATGAATTGTTTGTCACTCTACTTCGCTAAATTATTGTTTATATATTATCATTATTAACCCAAAACGCGCGAGATACCCAATTATCCAAGACTTTTTTAAATAATTCCAAAATAACTCTTGACAAATCGCCTCGGTTGTTGTATAATATCTCTTGTTAAAAATAAATACGGGGCATTAGCTCAGTTGGTTAGAGCTACCGGCTCATAACCGGTCGGTCCGGGGTTCGAGTCCCTGATGCCCCACCAACAAAAACAGAACATTTGTCTACCGACAAATGTTCTGTTTTTGTTTATCCAAGCCGCAGTAGGGGTTCCCTGAAGCGAGTGTGCGAGCTTTGGGGATTCCTGCAGGCTTGGCATATCATCACCGCACAAAGTGCGGCGTATATCATCACGCGCCAGCGTTTATTTTCTGCGGCTTGATGATATACAAGGATTGCGCCTTGATTTATTTGCGAAAGTGTGATATAGTACTCTCAAAGGGAGTGATATGATGGCTAAAAACTATTTACTGATATATTCGCTGCGCCAATGATGACATCTTCGCCTAATGATGTGTGCCTACGGGCACATAATGGAAAACATCGCATCATTGTGCAGCGCAGCGGAGACGCGGGTGTGTTGGGTCACGAATGATCATTTAACCCTCTCCGCAAAATTATGGACAAGATCGGGGAAATGCCTGTCGATCTTCTCTCTCTTCTTCCAGTAGTCGGGGGAGTTGATGATGCCCTCTTTTGCGAGAAGGTCAACATCCTCTTCAAACTGAGATTTTGCGGTATATGTACCTGTTTTGTTTGGTATTCCGAGAATGGCCTCGGGGTTTATTTTTTCCGTACCGCGTCTGACCTCAAAATGCAGATGTGCGCCGAAGGAATAGCCCGTATTGCCCATGATGCCCAGCTTATCCCCGGCATTGACGGTCTGCCCTTCGGTGACGGCGCGGCTTGCCAAATGACAGTAATAATAGTCAAGCCCGTCAGTGCCCCGCACGCAAACATAATTGCCCCACTGCCATGTGGTGTTGGTCTTGTCGGTGACGATCCGAGAACGGATCACCTTGCCCGGAACCACCGCCACGACTTCATATGAACCAACGCCAACAAGGTCGTAACCGCCGTGAAATTGCTTTGCCCCGTTCAGTACCCTGTTACCGTATGCGGATGTAAGTTTAACTTTATTGCATTTGAATGGTATTATCATGTTCTTTTCCTTTCTGTGTTTTAAACAATAATTCAGCGAAGTAACAAAGAGCCGAAAAAGATCCCCGCTGCTGCGGCTCTATCGCCCTCAAAGCTCGCAGGGCTCGCTTCGAGCCTCTACAGGCGATAGAGTTCGACTGCGCGGATGATCCACCGGATCATCCGCTCCGCTCAGGATGACATCGGATATCATTTACAGTCAGATCGAACTGTTTTTTTCTCAATAGTAACTTTTATACGAACAAACTCTGCTTGTATCAAATGACAAATATTGTCATCCTGAGCGGAGAAAATAGTCCTGTGGACTGTTTTCGCAGTCGAACTCTGACGCCCGGGAGGCTCAGGGCGAACTCGTTCGCTCTGAGGGCGGCAGAGCCGCAACAGCGGGGATCTATTTTTGGCTCTTTGTTACTATAAATTATTGTTTACCGTCTATGTAATCTGCAATATTCCCGTTCTCTGCCCACTTCTTTTTAGCCGTGACAAGAACATCCTCTATCCATTCTGTCAGCTTTCTTTCGGAAATGAAAGCCTTAAGCATGCCGGGAAGAGTGTTGTAGACCTGTTTAAGAACAAAAGCCTGCTTCAGCTCACCCGTACCGCCGCCGAACTGCTTTTCCGCCTCGGTCACGAGAGAGTAAAGTATCTTGTAAACGAGACTCTTTTGTCCCTTAAAATAAAGAAGTCCCAACGCCATGCAGGCAAAAAGGACAATTAGAATACTGTCCCAATGTGTAGTTATTAAGTTAATGACCGACATAATTTAATATCCTCCGTTATAGTTTTGATCGCTTTCGTTTTTCAGCACCTTTTCCGCACTCTTGCCGTAAAGCCGCATCAGCTTTATCTTGTTCTCGGTTCGGGCTTTCCAATAATAGAAGCCTGTGGCTGTTGCGTATTCCGCAAACACCGATGGGATCAGATATGCAAGGGGAGAAGTGTCTCCCGTCCTCCACATAAGCGCAAGTGCAAAGACTGTTATCACAAGTGTAAAGACCGTCATAAAGATGATGATCCTCTTTGAAAATTCGCTTCTTCTTTTCATGTCAGCACATCCCAGGTCTTTATTTCCGAATATATCCTGTCGATAAAGGAATTACCCTTAAGGGCTTTATAGCCCTCATAGAGCATAACGAAATTTTCATATTCATACTGCCTCAGCGACTTTTTATCTTTGTTGTGGTAATAGATTCGGAGCATATCACTGCGCAGCTGACATTTCTGACCGTTTGCTATCTTCCTGACGCTGACGATAACAGGCAGGATAACTCCGATAAGAACTCCTATCTCACCGGTGAGAGCCACTATGTATGCAAGGTTCATTCTGCCTCCTCTGCGATCTCACAAGGGTACTGCGCATCAATCACTTTTTCGATCTGGACAAGATCGCTCTCTGTGAGAACGCCGTCCTTATGCCATTCTGCGGCATTCAGCATCACCTGATAGTCAGACATCTTTCCGACTGCTTTGAGCAGTCCTTTTTTTACAAATTGACCCAAATTAAACATTAAATATTACCTCCTAAACTGATTATTGCTTGTGTTAATTCTTCAATGACCTTCATAAGGTCGCGGTTGTATTCACATTCGATGATTACGTTTTCTGTGTCGCTTGTCAGAGTCATGCTTGGCGAAGCGGAAATAAGCCCGGTGACATTGCCATCGGCATCAGATGTGGCTGTCTGCTCGTTTTCTCCGTCCGAGAGCGTGATATTTACTCCGGTAACATCAACATAAGGCGCATATCCACTTGCCTCTGTGCCTTTTTCGAGCTGGACGGTAAATTCTTGATTTTCCCACGTTCTTCCGGGAGAAAACAGGAAATTTACAAAAACTTCCCATGTTTCGGTTATAGTGAAGGTCGTTCTCTTCTGCGTACCGCTAAAATAGATATATGCGAGCACCTCGGCTGAGCCTGTAAGAGGGTTTTTGCCGTTTATATGTATTCTGTCGGCGCCTTCTTTGTCGGAGAACGGAACATCGGATATACTCAAGGTATACGTACCCGGAGGTAGAAGCATGGATGGAAAAGGATATCCCGATATTGAGCTGTTTGTGGATGTACCGTCTACTGTAAAGCTTGAAGTGTTTGCGACGGCAGTTATCTTTAATCCGTTAGATGTGGCATTCGTGTCTTTGACAAAATGAAACAGGTTCTTTGAGTTTACCTTTACACGAAGATCATGCTCTATGGGCGAAACATCGGAGACACTCACCGTCTCGCCAAAGACCGCGCCCCTGAGGGCGTTTGAATAATTGTTTCCAAGATAAGGAATAGCCGACGGTTTTAAGATATAACTACAAGGAATAACGGTATCGCTCGCCGCTATTGCCCACTCAAAATATTTATCTACATCGTCGGCAAATATAGAGCAGATTATATATGCAACCCCCTCCGGAACAACATAACTATACACTTCAGTCGCACCCAGATCAGCTAATACATTATCTTCGGCATCATAGGCGGTAACATTGGTAATTCTGACTATACTTCTCTCATCATCCTCAATGCTTGTAGCTTGATATGTGATGGTCTCGCCTGCAGAGACTGCTATTTTGTTCGTATAATAACAATAATCAGTTTTAAAGAAACGGCCGTCCAGTTCTACACATCCACCATGAATCAGCTCCATTGCTTTGTTGGGCGAAGCATGTTCGAAAACCTTTTTATGAGCCGTCATCGCCGTCTTTAAATTATTTGCGGTAATTCTTCTTAAAATGCCTGCTTTTTCGGCTGCTTTTTCGGCCGCAAGAGCTGACAATGCCGCAGCCGCTTCTGCCTCTTCGGCTCTGTCGGCTTCGCTTTGCGTCATAGAATGTATTGTGAGTATTGCATCCGAAGTATTTGTAACTTCGGTCAATATATTTTCTGTTTGATCGGCATAGCCCTTTGCTTCTTCAGCGTATATTTGTGCACTTGCCGCCAGCAAAGCGGCTTGGTCTGCTTTTTCTTCGGCACCTTTTGCGGCGGCATAAATCTGTGCCACTACTGCAGGTGTGGGATTTTTTCCGCTCTCGCTGAGCTCTGCCCCGGGCTGTATTACCCCGAGCTGATTCCATATCGTTGGAAGTATGATTCCCGTTTTATCCGCGCCAAAAACGCCTATCCACAAGAATTCATTGATGTTTTCGCGAGCCAAGACCTCCCATGGCACGTCGCAATAATCTTTTTCGATCAGAACACTGATCGATATTTCTCCGGCTTTGAAAATTGCTGTTTTTACCAGACCGTCCCATTCACTGTCAAATGTGAATGTAACACCGTATATTTTACTTGCCCCCGATGCTAAAGGCTCTCTTTCGATAACTTTAAGTACCGATTTGTTGGTTTTAACTTTAAACATTCTTTCTCCTTGTTCGTGTTTCTGAACATATATAATAAAAAATAAAAATTTCATTCAAAAACGGAAAAACTTACGGCAAAACTCCCCCGCAGGCTTTTTTGATAAGCTTTTTCGTTTTTGATCTGTGAATTACACTACATATGACCACCTCCTTGTTCAGTTTTCTGAACACATGATATCATACTTTTTTTGATTTGTCAAGTGCGGGAATTCATTTTTCTGAACTTTTTCGAAAAACCGTTGATTTTTCTGAACAAATGTGGTAGAATAAACGCAGTTAACATCTATCACATCGGTGTCGCCCAACTGCTGCGTTACCGTTTCGCAAGCGAAACACAAGGGGTATCAAAATTTGTGGTATAATAAATACAGAAAACAAATGGGAGGAATAAATATGAATATCATTTCGGAGAGAATCAAGGAAGGACTTGAACGCGCCAATATGACCCAAGCAGATCTTGCGGCGGCAACCGGTATTGGAAGATCCTCTATAAGCACATATATCAAGGGGGAATATGAGCCTAAGCAACGCAATGTATACAAGATTGCAGAAGCGCTCGGGGTAAGCGAAGGCTGGCTTATGGGGTACAAGGATTCGCCGGCGAGAAGAAGGCAGGGCGATATTCCCGAAGGATTTGATAACATATTTCCTATTTCGCTGAAGCGTTTTCCTCTTCTTGGCGAAATCGCATGCGGCGAACCTATCTTTGCCGAGGAGGATCATGAGAGCTATATAATGTCGTCAAGCGATATAAAGGCTGATTTTTGTCTTATTGCCAGGGGAGACAGCATGACGGGTGCGCGCATTAACGATGGGGATGTTGTTTTTATAAAGGAACAGCCAACGGTAGAAAACGGTGAGATCGCCGCTGTTATAATAGACAACGAAGCAACTTTAAAGCGCTGGTATTTCTACCCAGAAAAACACAAATTGCTCCTCACCCCGGCAAACGATAAGTATGAGCCTTTCGTTTACGTTGGTGAAGAGCTGAATGAGATCCGCTGTCTTGGCAAAGCGGTTTGTTTTATGAGTAATTTATGATTTAATAACTGCAAAAGCGTTGATTTGCAAGATTAATTGCCGTAAAGGTTTATAAATATTGGGTAATACCCCTTACCTTAGCATAATAAAAACCGGTTGCCATTGGAGCGTCACTCTAAAGGACAGTTTTGCAAAAATACGGCATACCTCTTTCGAGATATGCCGTATTTTTCCGTTTGTGTGCACAAATGCAGTGATTGTCAGGAAAATTGACAAGTACCTAATATTTAAAATCATTTGGGGAAATGTTGCTTTTCTTTATTAAGAAATTTCACTTGTCCATTCTATTTCCAACAATTCATTAAAGTCGTAAATATAGAAATCGCAAACACATTTCATTTGGTCTACATAATCGGCAGAGGATTCATCAAAAACGCCGCAAACCTTCATACCTGCAGCCTTCGCCGTCATATCAGCATTTAAGTTGTCGTCTAAAAACAACACGTCTTTTACATTTACGTTGAGTTTTTTTGCGACCATTTTGTAGATTTCAGGATTTGATTTTGTTGTTGAAAAGTCTTCACAAGACCAAACGTTATCAAACAAGTCAAATAGTTCCAATCTTTTTAGGCATGCGTCAAGAGTAACGTGCGGACTCGCAGTCAATACGTTTAAACTTGCGCCATTTTCTTTCAATTTCCTTAAAATCTTTGCAACATTACTTTTGGCAGGTATATTGTAAAAATATTCATTCGCCATATTGTTTTTGAAGGCTTGAACAAGCTCCTCAATGCCTATATTTAAGCCGAAAGTTTTAATAAAATAATCCGCTGTACCGAAAAATCCCAAAGGGGTTATTGTTTTTATTATATCCTCGCCATATTTGCAATTGTTTTTGTCTAACTCTTTCAAAACTCCCCCAATAAAAGAGGGCATAGAATCGACAAGCGTACCATCAAAGTCAAACAGATAAGTTTTCATTGCTGTACCTCCAAAAATAAAATGTCGATCAAAAGATCGATTATGTTCTTTTCCTGTCGGTAGGCAACGTTCTTAAAAAACTGTACTTAAGAGTACGCACCGTTGGCAACCGTTTTTTATTATGCTTAAGCCATATATTTGTTGATCAGGCTGTCTATAACAGGAATATTGAGAGAACGCTGATTCAATGCCTTGAAGCCAAGAACAAGGAAAAGAACCTTTTCAAGAATGTTAAGAATATCAGTTACAACCTCTAAAATCTGAGAAATCTTACTATAATTTATCGAAGAGTTAAATACATTCCAAATATCGTTCAAAAGGACCATGATATTGGGAATAAAACCGATCACAGCGCTTATGATCATGAAAATCAGCATAAGTGCAAATGCCTTTATTGTGTTTCTGCGAAGCCAAGCGTTCTCTTCAAAAAGCAGAACGTAGCCTGCAAGGAGCACTGTTGCCAAGAAACCGGCAAACAAGCCGCTGAAATAAATCACTGCTGCAAGCAGTCCTACCGAAATACCCATTCTTGTTTTCTGCATAATGAAAACTCCTTTAATATGTAGATTTTGCGGCATCATTTATCCGCAGATTTATTTTACCACAATTTTCGAAATTTGTAAATAGGAAATTACGATTTATACTCGTTTTTTGAAAAAACAGCGGAATAGGGCAGAGACACGATCACGCCGACCATCATCAGTCCCATCCAGACAGAAATGAGATTGCCCCAGCCAATTCCGGAAACAGCATTAGCAAAGATAGAGCTGGAGACTGCGGCGGCAATATAGCTGAGAAAATCAAGAAAGCCTGTTGCGCTTGATACCATGCCCGTATCTCTGAGGCTTGGACAGTAACGGCTCCAGAGCATTGACGCCGCGCCGTTTGAGGACATAACCGCAAGCACCATAAATATCAGATTGAGTATCGGAAGCTTCAAAAGATAAACGAGCAAAAAGCATATTGAAGAGGAGGAAAACATGACGAGAATAGTGATATCCATATTTCTCTTCAGTCGCTCGTATACAAAAACCGCAATAAATGCCGTTGTGGAGATTGCCAAGGTTGCAACAGTAAATATCATTGCCGAGGTATCGGGGTCAAAGCCAAGATATTGGGATATATATGTTGGAAGCCAAAATACAACTGCGGTGCGCACGATTCCCGTTAGTATTGAAACCATCGAAAATTTGATTATTCTGTGCTCCAGAAGCACCTTTATGCTTCCTTTTTGCTTTTCACGCTTATACTGATTATATTTAACGATTCCCTTCTTTTCAAAATACAGAAAGAACGAAAATACAACAAGTGCCATAACGATAAGAGCAACACTGCCCACCGTAAATACATCATACCAAACCAAAAACGCCGAAACCATGCCCGCAAGAGGTGAACCGAAAAAAGAAGCAAAGGTATATCCGAGACTGCACCTTGTTGCATATATCGGTTCGGTATTTTCCGCAACGACCTTTGTCATCGGTCCGTAGATCATGGCAAGGCAGAAGCCCGACATGCCATAAACCACAAGAGAAAGACAGGGAACAGCGGCGATCTGCGAAAAAATAAAATTCATAATGCCTGCAAGTGCTAAGCCAAAGCTTATCATGTACCGCGCTTTGATCCTGTCTCCGATCGCGCCGTTTATGAGCTGTCCCACAGCATAAAAGATAAAATATGCCGATGATATCTGACCGATATAAGCCTCGGTGTAGCCCCCGCCCTCGATCATCTGCGGAGTTACGGTGCTGAGAATATTTCTCATAAAATATACAGCAAGATAAGATACCGAACAAAGAGAGCCTATATATATTGCGTGCTTTGCGTTTTGTTTACGCTTCATTTTTCTTTACCTCAATCCTCAACATTATGCGAATTTAGAATATTCTTGATTTCCCGGTAGCGTTTTTCACCATTAGAATCAATACGGGTTCCGAGATATGTGCATAGCGCATCGGCAATGATAAGCAGTGAGATCTGCAATTTCAAAAAACATTTTTGTCGAAATTGCAATTGAGTATATCACAGCCGGGCAATTTTGTCAAGAACCTTAAAGGAAATAATTCTAAGGGAGATAATTCAAAAATCCTCTTTGCCGTTTTTTCGAAATATATTGATTTTAATGAGGATTTATGGTAAAATATGATTTGTATTTTTAAAAATTGAGGTAAAAAATAGTGCGAAGAAATCTGTTTGCTCCAACCGACATGACTGTCGGTGCTCCTTGGAAAAGTATTGTTATATTCACCCTGCCAATGCTGATCGGAAATATCGCTCAGCAGCTTTATAACACTGTTGACAGTATTGTGGTCGGGAAATATATAGGTGACAATGCTCTTGCGGCGGTTGGAAGCGCTGGGCCGATTCTCAATTTGCTGCTTGTGCTCTTTATCGGCATCTCTGCCGGCGCAAATGTAATGGTCTCGCAATATTTCGGCGCCAAGAACCGCGAAAATCTTTCTTATACCATCGGAAA
This sequence comes from Eubacteriales bacterium, assembly GCA_045595425.1. Taxonomy (GTDB): domain Bacteria; phylum Bacillota; class Clostridia; order Oscillospirales; family CAG-272; genus SIG710. The sequence continues at coordinate 22,707 of JAZOAL010000018.1, read as the reverse complement.
CTGCATCACCATAACAGCCATCGCCTGCATACTGCTTATCGCAATTGCAACGCCGCTTATAAAACCGCTCCTTATAATGCTGAACACTCCCGAAACGATGATCGAGGGCTATACCGATTATACGATACTCGATGCTTGCACGGAATATTTGGTGATTTCTCTTGTGGGCATAGCGGGAATGGCATTCTATAATATCCTCAGCGGCATCATAAGGGGAATGGGCGATTCGGTCTCAGCTCTTATTTATTTGCTGGTTGCAACTGTTATCAATATAGTTCTTGATATTTATTTTGTTGCCGGTCTGCGAATGGGCGTCGGCGGTGTTGCGCTGGCAACCGTTATTGCGCAGATGATCTCTTCCTTGCTTTGTCTTATAAAGCTTTCAAGAATGAAGGAGCTTTTTGATTTCAAACCGAAATATATGAAGCCCGTAGGTACATTTCTCAAAACCATCATCCGTCTGGGGCTGCCAGCAGGTCTTACTCAGGCAATCTTCTCATCGGCAATGATCATAGTACAGTCGCTGACAAACTGCTTCGGCGATCAGTTTATTGCCGCAAATGTTGTGGTTATGCGAGTTGACGGCTTTGCGATGATGCCAAACTTTTCTTTTGGTACTGCGCTTACTACCTATGCAGGTCAGAATGTTGGTGCAGGTCTTTATGACAGAGTTTCAAAGGGCGCAAAGCAGGGCACTCTGATGGCGGTGGGCTGTTCAACTTTCATCACAGCTATTATTCTTCTGTTCGGCAAGAATCTGATGTGGCTCTTTACCGATACCGAAGATCTTGTCAACATGAGCTATAATCTGATGATGATTCTTGCCGTGGGTTATATTGCCATGGCTGTCACCCAAAGCCTTTCGGGCATTATGCGAGGTGCGGGTGATACGGTTACACCAATGTGGATTTCTCTGATAACTACGGTTGCGATCCGAGTTCCGATCGCTTACGGGATCTCCTATCTCACAAGAACGCCCTATCTGCCTTACGGAGTAAAGGAATGTATCCAGATATCGCTTCTTTCCTCTTGGGTAATAGGCGCGATATTAACAACTGTCTTCTTCAGCCGCGGCAAATGGAAGACAAAGGCTATACAATAACTTATACGGAAAATGATTATAAAAAGGTCTGTCTCACTGATTTTGTGAGGCAGACCTTTTTCAAAGCTCAAGCTTTATTATGCAGGTATTATATGAAATCTGATATATCTTGCTTGTTCAAAGTCGGTTCCGAGCCTTTTATACCTGTCTCTTTTTGTTCATATCATTTTAACACATACAACTTTTTTTGACTTTTTGCGATTTTTGTATTGAAAAAGAACTTTGAATGTGATATAATGAAAAATATTGAAAAGTCAAAATGCCGCAGAGGAGAAAGGTCATGAAAATCGGATTTGATAACGACAAATATCTGAAAATGCAATCAGAGCATATCATGGAGAGAATCGCGAAGTTCGGCGGCAAGCTGTATCTTGAATTCGGCGGAAAGCTTTTTGATGATTATCATGCTTCAAGAGTTTTGCCCGGGTTCAAGCCCGACAGTAAATTGCAGATGCTTCTTCAGCTCAAAGACAGAGCAGAGGTCGTTATAACCATCAATGCCTGCGACATTGAGAAAAATAAAGTCAGAGGAGATCTGGGAATAACATATGATCTCGATGTTCTCCGACTTATGGATGCCTTTAAAGAGGTCGGGCTCTATGTGGGCAGTGTTGTGCTGACACGTTTTGAATCTCAACCTGCCGCCGTTGCATTTAAAGACCGACTGGAAAAACAGGGTATCAGAGTATACCGTCATTATACCATCGATGGATACCCTTCGGATATTGAAAAGATAGTCAGCGAAAACGGCTTTGGAAAAAATGAATATATAGAGACCTCGCGAGAGCTTGTTATTGTCACTGCGCCAGGTCCTGGAAGCGGAAAAATGGCGACCTGCCTCTCTCAGCTATATCATGAAAACATGAGGGGTATAAAGGCAGGCTACGCAAAGTTTGAGACCTTCCCTATCTGGAATCTGCCCCTTAAGCATCCTGTAAACATTGCTTACGAGGCGGCTACGGCGGATCTCAGCGATGTTAATATGATAGATCCCTTTCATCTGGAGGCTTACGGCGAGACAGCGGTCAACTATAACAGAGACGTTGAGATATTTCCCGTGCTCAGCTCGATGCTTTGCCAGATTCTCGGCGAGTCACCCTATAAATCCCCCACAGATATGGGCGTAAATATGGCAGGGAAATGTATCGTTGACGATGAGGTCACGAGAAAGGCGGCAAATGCCGAGGTCATCAGACGCTATTATACCGCCCTTTGCGATAGAGTGCGCGGAAACGTCGATGATGATCTGATATATAAAATGGAGCTTATGATGAAGCAGGCAGGGCTCTCAACAGATGATAGACCGGTCATTCGCGCGGCTTTGGCAAAGGCGGAAGCTACAGAAGCTCCTGCGGCATCGATGGAGCTGCCCGACGGTACTATTGTTACAGGAAAAACATCGCCTTTGCTCGGTGCATCCTCCGCTCTGATGCTTAACGCACTTAAGCATCTTGCAGGTATACCGGACGAGCTTGCGCTTATATCTCACACAATAATTGAGCCGATATCCCGTCTTAAGATAGGTCATCTGGGGAACCGCAATCCCCGTTTGCATATTGACGAGCTTCTTATTGCACTCTCTATCTGCGCTGTGACATCGCCGCAAGCAGAGCTGGCTATGGAACAGCTTGATAAGCTGCGCGGTTGCGATGCACATTCAACAGTCATTCTCGCGGAGGACGATGCAGTGACCTTTAAAAAGCTCGGTGTTAATCTAACCTGCGAGCCTCGATATCAGAAAAAACGGCTTTATCATAAATAAAGCGCGTATCAAAATGTAACCCTAAAAATAAAATAAATCTAATGGAGGTTAATTATGGCAAAAAGTACATTTTTCAGAGATTTCAAAGCGTTTATCGCTAAGGGCAATGTTGTTGATCTGGCTGTCGGTGTTGTGATCGGCGGTGCTTTCAAGGATATTGTAAATGCGCTGGTAAACAACATTATCATGCCTCTTGTTGGGCTTGTCACGGGAGGTAAGAATATTTCTGATCTCAAATATGTCATCAAGGAGGCTGTCACCGATGAAACCGGTGCTGTTCTTGAGGCTGAGAATGCGCTCCTTTACGGTGATTTTCTTCAGAAGATTATCGATTTTCTTATCATTGCATTCTGCATATTCTGCGTACTGCGAGTCATGATGAAGCTGAAGTCCCTGACAGAGAAGAAGGAAGAGGTTGTTGAAGAGCCTGCAGCTCCTGCAGAGCCTGTCGAGACCACAGACGATATTCTCAAGGATATCAGAGAACTGCTTAAAAAGTAAAAGAACAGGGCTGTTGCATTAGCTAATGTGCAACAGCCTGTTTTTTAAATATTTAAGAAAAATTCGGTGAAGAGTATGGAGAAATCCATCTTCGACAACCTTATGGCTAAGATAAGGAGTATTAGCCGAACCCGATTGCATGAATTTGAACAAAAATTTGCGTCTATCTATTTACAATTTCTCTGAAAGAGTGTATAATAATATATTATTGAAGCTATTTACATCCAAAAGGAGAGAAAATACTATGGCAAACAAGAAAATCGAAACTATCTGCGTTCAGGGGGGATACACCCCCGGCAACGGCGAACCCCGCCAGATACCGATATACCAGAGCACTACATTTAAATATGATACCAGCGAGGACATGGGCAAGCTGTTTGACCTTGAGGCTTCGGGATATTTCTATTCCCGTTTGCAGAATCCTACCTGTGACACCGTTGCGCAGAAGATATGCGAGCTTGAGGGCGGTGTTGCGGCAATGCTTACCTCCTCCGGTCAGGCGGCAAACTTCTATGCCGTATTCAATATCGCAAATGCAGGCGACCATGTGGTCTCCTCGGCAACGATATACGGCGGCACATATAACCTCTTTGCTGTTACCATGAAGAAAATGGGTGTGGATTTCACCTTTGTTTCTCCCGACTGCTCGGCAGAGGAGCTTGAAAATGCGTTCAGACCCAATACAAAAGCAGTTTTCGGTGAGACTATCGCAAATCCTGCACTCACTGTTCTCGATATCGAGAAATTTGCAAAGGCGGCTCATTCGCACGGTGTTCCGCTCATTATTGACAACACCTTTGCAACGCCTGTAAACTGCCGTCCCTTTGAATTCGGCGCTGATATAGTGACCCATTCCACAACCAAATATATGGACGGTCACGGTGCACAGGTTGGCGGCTGCATTGTTGACTCCGGAAACTTTGATTGGCTTGCACATGCCGAAAAATTTCCGGGCCTCTGCACACCCGATGACAGCTATCACGGCATAGTTTACGCCGAAAAATTCGGCAAGGCGGGATATATCACAAAGGCTACCGCGCAGCTTATGCGTGATTTCGGCTCCACCCCATCTCCCCAAAGCGCGTTCATACTCAATTTGGGGCTTGAGAGTCTCCATGTCCGCATGGCTCGCCACTGTGAAAACGGTCTTGCTGTCGCAAAGTTCTTAAAGGATCATCCCTCTGTTGACTGGGTGAGCTATCCTTCTCTTGAAGGTGATAAATATTATGATCTGGCAAGCAAATATCTGCCGGGAGGCTCTTGCGGAGTTGTCAGCTTTGGCGTAAAGGGAGGCAGAAAGGCGGCGGAGGCGTTCATGAAGAAGCTTTGCATTTTCGCCATCGAAACTCATGTTGCCGATGCGAGAAGCTGCTGCTTGCACCCTGCATCCGCAACTCACCGTCAGATGAATGACGAGGAGCTTATCGCCGCAGGTGTTCGTCCCGAGCTTGTCCGCCTCTCTTGCGGTCTTGAAAGTGCCGATGACCTTATCGCAGATCTTGCCGCCGCACTTGAGGGATAATAAAACTAAAATTTTGAGGTATAATCATGCCAATTAAAATTCCAAACGAGCTTCCCGCAACAAGGGTGCTTGAAGAAGAAAATATATTTGTGATGACAGAGACCCGCGCCATCACGCAGGATATCCGTCCTCTGCGGATATTGCTTCTGAATCTGATGCCAACGAAGATCGATACGGAAACTCAGCTTTCACGACTGCTGAGCAACACTCCCCTTCAGGTGGAACTTTATCTGATGCACACGGCGACTCATAAATCTCAAAACGTTGCCGAGGATCATCTGACCGCATTTTATCAGACCTTTGACGCATATCGGGATGAATATTTTGACGGCATGGTTATAACGGGTGCGCCGGTTGAGAAAATGGATTTTGAGGAAGTGGACTATTGGAAAGAGCTTTGCGAGATCATGGAATGGACAAAAACTCATGTTCACAGCACCTTCCATATTTGTTGGGGGGCGCAGGCAGGGCTGTATTATCATTACGGAATCAATAAACAGCCGCTTGACGAAAAGCTTTTCGGCGTTTTCCCTCATAGGGCAGATTATGTGCGTTCAATATTGCTTCGAGGCTTTGACGATGTGTTTAATGTTCCCCATTCCCGTCATACAACGGTGAAAAGGGAGGATATCGAAGCCGTTCCGGAGCTTAAGATCATAGCCTCCTCCGAAGAAGCAGGGGTTTACGCTGTATCTTCCAAGAACGGGAAGCAGATATTTATAACAGGTCACTCCGAGTATGATCCGAGAACTCTTGAAAAGGAATACCTGCGCGATAAAAATGCAGGGCTGCCTATTTCTGTCCCGAAAAATTACTATCCGGGTGATGACGATACCAAAGAGCCGCTTGTAACATGGCGTTCCCATGCAAATCTTCTTTATTCAAACTGGCTTAATTATTTCGTCTATCAGACTACTCCCTATGATATTAAAAAAGTATCCGAATAAAAATAAAAGCAATAAAAAACCGTCAAAATTTGACGGTTTTTTATTGTCTTCGAATTTTGAAATCCTCAATTGTTTATCAGCTATCAATTGTATCACAATAAAAAGTTCTTCTCAAAATTCTAAAATAATGTAATTTATCTATTGACAAAAAGCGACATTTGTGCTATGATATGTGGGCGTGATCAAATCTGTGATCACGCCTAATTTTTTGATATAAGGAAGTGGACTTTTGAACACATTGTTATCGGTCTCCATAGCTCTTCTTGCAGGGCTTATCATGACCAGAGTTTTCAAACCCCTGAAGCTGCCGTCTGTAACGGCATATCTTATCGCCGGCGTGCTTGTCGGTCCCTTCTGTCTCGGTGCTCTCGGAATAAACGGCCTCGGCTTTTCCGGTGAATCGATAGAGCATCTGGGCATGATCTCCGATGTGGCATTGGGCTTTATCGCTTTTTCCATCGGCAACGAATTTCGCCTGAATGATCTTAAAAAAACAGGTAAACAGGCTCTTGTAATCGGTGTTTTGCAGGCACTTGTAGCAACGCTTTTTGTGGATCTTGCATTGCTCGTTGTTCATTTCATAATGCCCGACAAGCTCACCGTTCCGCAGGTGATTACTCTTGGTGCCATCGCAACAGCAACAGCCCCTGCGGCAACACTGATGGTAGTTCGTCAGTATAAGGCAAAGGGACCTCTCACAAAGCTCCTTCTGCCTATCGTTGCTCTTGACGACGCTGTAGGTCTGGTCGTTTTCGCCGTTTCCTTCGGAATTGCAAAAACCATAGTCAGCGGCGATATGGATATGATATCCATTCTCGTAAATCCCCTCGTTGAGATCGTTATGTCTCTGCTCCTCGGCGCAATTATGGGATGGGTGCTTACACAGCTTGAAAAGCTCTTCAACTCAAACACCAACCGCCTCAATCTTACCATTGCCGCAGTATTTCTCACAGCATCTCTCTCTATGCTTGAATTCTCTATCGGTCCCGTGCATGTCCATTTTTCATCTCTGCTCACCTGCATGATGCTGGGAACCGTGTTCTGCAATATCTGCCCTCTCTCCGAGGATCTTATGAAGGCATCGGATAAGTGGACCTCCCCGCTGTTCGCGCTCTTTTTCGTTGTCAGCGGCGCAGAGCTGGAGCTCAGCGTTTTTGCCGATGTCGCCATCGTTATCATCGGCGTGGTTTATATCATTTTCCGCTCGCTCGGAAAATATTTAGGTGCCTTCGGAAGCGCTAAATTGACTAAATGCGAGCCTCAGATCTGTAAATATCTCGGTATAACCCTTCTTCCCCAGGCGGGCGTTGCTCTCGGAATGTGCGCAACAGCCATGCAGCTTGGTGCCGAGGGAAATCTGATCCGAAATATCACCCTTTTTGCCGTGCTCATATATGAGCTGTTCGGTCCTTTGATGACAAGACAGGCTCTTCAGGCCGCAGGCGAGATCACGCCTATTTCGGATGAAGTCAAAAACCGCCGTAATACAAAGCTGGCGGAGGCAGGTCAGCATAAGCATATAAAGAAATAATATTTTCTGCCCGCCCCGAAGGATCGGGGCGGGATTTTGCGGAAATTTTTATTAGATATTAAAAAGGAGCGAAATATTTTGACTAAATTCTATCTGACCCCCAAATTTTTTTCCATAATAAAAAGTTATACTAAAGAGCAATTCATAAAGGACGTGATCGCAGGTGTGATAGTGGCGATCATTGCTCTCCCCCTCTCAATAGCACTGGCACTTGCTTCCGGAGTTTCCCCGGAACAGGGCATATACACCGCCATCGCCGCCGGATTTGTAGTTTCTCTTCTCGGTGGAAGCCGTATTCAGATCGCGGGCCCTACCGCCGCCTTTGCAACTATAGTTGCGGGCATTGTGGCAACGCAGGGCATGAGCGGACTCTTCCTTGCAACCATTATGGCAGGAATACTGCTTATTCTTATGGGAATATTTAAATTCGGCGCACTGATAAAGTTTATTCCCTATACCATAACAACAGGCTTTACCGCAGGCATCGCCGTCACTATCCTGATCGGTCAGATAAAGGACTTCCTCGGTCTTACATATGCCGCAGGAGTGAAGCCCATTGAAACCATCGAAAAGATCGAAGCTAATATTGAAGCGATTGGTACATTCAGCTGGCCTGCTCTGCTCGTTGGCGCAGTTTGTCTTGCCATACTCATAATCTATCCCAAATTTGAAAAGCGCGTTCCGCCTTCTCTTATAGCGGTTGTTGTGGGAGCGCTGATGGTTAAATTCATTCCCGGTCTTGACGAGGGAGTTTTCACCATTGGAGAGCTTTATGCCATCCCGACAGGACTTCCCCATGTTGATTTCGGCAGCTTTGATTTCAGCCTTGAAAAAATAAGTGCCGTGCTTCCGAGCGCGTTCACCATCGCGGTGCTTGCCGCCATTGAGTCGCTTCTCTCCTGCGTTGTTGCCGACGGAATGGTCAATTCAAAGCATAATTCCAACGCCGAGCTTGTTGCTCAGGGCGCGGCAAATATAGCGTCTGTTCTCTTTGGCGGTATTCCGGCAACAGGCGCTATCGCTCGTACTGCGGCAAACGCCAAAAACGGAGGCAGAACACCCGTTGCAGGCATGATACATTCTGTCGTGCTATTGCTTGTGCTTCTGTTTCTTATGCCGCTTGCAGGGCTTATCCCGATGCCGGCAATTGCGGCGATCCTCTTTATGGTGGCATATAACATGAGCGAGTGGCGAAAATTCGTCCGCACGATAAAAACTGCGCCTCTCTTTGATACGCTTGTGATGGTTGTAACCTTCCTTCTCACGGTGATTTTTGACCTTGTTGTTGCTATTGAAGTCGGCATGATACTGACAGCAGTGCTGTTCCTTAAGAGAATGAGCGACGAAAGCACCGTTATAAGCTGGAAAAATCACAGAAATGAGAATGTTCCCGATGCTGTGCCGAGCGATGTGCTCGTTTACGAAATAAGCGGTGCAATGTTCTTTGGCGCGGCAGATAAGATCGCCCAGATCGCCACAGAGGATAACACACGCTGTCTTATCCTTCGAATGGGCGGAGTTAATGCAATAGATGCAACTGCAATGAATTCCCTTGAAGCACTCATTAAAAAATGCTCAGACAAAGGAATATGCGTTCTTCTTTCACATGTTAATAAGCAACCTCTTGAAGTAATTAAAAAAGCCGGTCTTTACGAAAAAGTGGGAGCCGAAAATTTCTGCTCCCATATCGGTGATGCTCTTTCTATCGCCGCAAAAAAATAAAAATGTTATATTAAAAAGCCCATCTAATATGAACAATAATTTGACGGGGCAGAGTAGCTTACAGCCTATGAGATCCTTCACTGCGTTCAGGATGACATTTGTAAGTTGTTTGTGTATGTTTCTACAGCAAATCTCCTGATTTTTCCATGTAGTAAAAGCTACAAATGAGCGCTATCTGTCATCCTAAACGCAGTGAAGGATCTCATGTGGGAAAACTAACTTTTTTCTTTCTAAAATCCTTTTTCGTTATAGAAAGACGCAAAACAGTATTCACGGAAAAGTTATTGTTTATCTATCAAAATTAAAGACAACAAATAACCCATCAAAACAAAAATTTGATGGGTTATTTGTTGTCTTTAACAGCTTTTATTATTTATTCCCAACAAGAAATGAATCCTCGGTGAGAAAATCTGCAATGTCTGTTTCGAAATAAGTAGTCGTCATCGTATAAGGGATCGTCTCAACGCCGCCTAAAGCAACAGAAGATTCGCAGTGGTATATTATTCCGGAATCAAGATAATATCGATATTTCTCAGAAACGCCCGAATCCCGGTATGTGATACTCAGAGTGAGTATATTCTCTTCTCTCGTCCGGGTTAAAGAGGAGCTGCATTTTGTGAGCCTTGCAGTGCTCTTATCCTCTGCCGCAGCATATTCCTCCACAAGACTTAAAACTGTGGCATGATCCGGCAGTCCCGCCAGAGAATACAATGATTGACCGTCGGCGGAAATTTGATTTCTTTCGCCTGTTATTTCATTTACTATCAATATATTTTCGCCGTCACATTTTATCGTTTCGGTCAGTGTATTTTTGTTGTATGTGCGAATATTGAATTTTTCGCCGTCTCTCAATATACGTTTGTTTCTTTCAAGCGATTCCCCGCTTTTGTCGGAAAATGTGACCTTACATTCCTGATAGTATGCCTCACGCGTTTCATATAAAATAAAGCTCTCTTCAAAGATTTCCCGGGAAAGCTCCATATCCTCATACAAGACCTCTGCTTCCGTTTCCTTTGCGATAAGCTCGGAAAAATATTTGCCTGCTTCGGGCGAATCAGCTCCCGTATCTTTTTGGGGATGATATATTCCGGCAAGATAGATGCCGCCAACAATAAGGAATACCGCCATTATAACGGCACTGATAAGAAGAACGGCCTTTATGACAGAGCCTGCCTCGCCCGAAGCAGTATTGTTTTTGCCATTCGGCATATCAGCACCTCCTTTTATCTTTTTAATCCTGTTTTTTCTCGGGATCGTTTGTTATTGCAAGGTTTACAACATGATTTGAAAGCTCTTCGTCTGTTGCGATCTTTATTCCGCTTTCAAGAGCGTCCTCATCGGTAAACATAGCAGTGTACGCTCTTGTTTCGGGACTCTTATATACCTGTGAGCTTATGAAGAAAAGGGCAAAACCCGATAGAAAGATAAGAGCCGCGGGAATATAGTATTTAAGAGTCAGCAAAACGGCGGCAATGCCGAGGATTCCGCAAATCGAATAAAGTATACCAACGCTCTTTCTCTGCCCAAAGCCCATGTCTATCAGACGGTGATGGATGTGTCCGCGATCCGAGCTGAAAGGGCTTTTGCCATGTATTAGCCTTCGAATTATTGCAAAAAAGGTATCAAAGATCGGCAAGCCGAAAATCGAGAGCGGTATCAGAAAAGAAAATACCGTATGGGTTTTAAAAACGCCCTGAACAGAGATAATTGAAAGCAGATAACCGAGCGTTTGCGCCCCTGTATCCCCCATGAAGATCTTTGCCGGGTGTGCATTGAAAGGGAAAAAACCGATACATGCGCCAATGACAATGGCAATGATAAGTGCCGACTGAAAATCGCCCAATATAATCATTACAACAAAGAGCGACATGGAGCAAATGGCTGAAATACCGCAGGCAAGACCGTCAAGACCGTCAATCAGATTGATTGAATTTGTCAGACCCACTATCCAGATTATAGTTATGGGTATCGACCAGCCGCCAAGGGAGATCATTTTTTCTCCGAAGGTTAAAAAATCAATCGTAATATCTTCTGCTGCCGCAAAAAACGCTACAGCTACCTGCACCGCGAGCTTTAGCCAGGCGTTAAGTGCAAAAATATCATCGAGAACGCCCATCACTACTATGATAAGTCCCCCGAAAAGTGCCACAGTAAGGAATTTGCTCATGGGGCAGAAGGCAAGAATCGTCAAAGCAAATCCGATGAAGATGGCAAGACCGCCGATTCGCGGTATCGGAACGCTGTGCATACGTCTGCCGTCCTTCGGCACATCCACCGCGCCGATCTTAAACGCCAGAACCCGCACCAGAGGGGTACAGACATAGGCAAGCAGAGCGGCGCAAATCACCGCGGCGATACCTATGATGACCTTAATTAGCGAAGCGTGCATTTTCAGAATCCTTTCTTAAATTACAAAGCCGATCTTGCGCTTGACCTTTGAGAGGGTTTTAGCCGCAAAATAAGACGCCTGATCGGCACCGTTTTTCATAACATTTTCAAGATATGCTTTATCTGCCAGAAGCTCATTAAATTTTGCCTGTACTGGAGCAAGAGCATCTGCGCATGCCTCCCCGACGGCAAGCTTGAAATCACCATAGCCCTTGCCGGAAAATTCAGACTCTATCTCTTCCATAGTCTTACCGGTGAAGCAGGAATAGATGGTCATGAGATTGTTGATGCCATCCTTGCCCTCGGCATAGCGCACCTTGGTATCCGAATCGGTTACTGCACGCTTGAATTTGCGAATAATAGTGTCCTTATCATCGAGAATATAAACCACAGCATTCGTGTTTTCATCCGATTTGCTCATCTTCTTTGTGGGCTCGGCAAGGGACATGATCTTCATGCCGCTCTTTTCGATGATGGGTTCGGGAACCGTAAATGTATCCGAATATACCTGATTGAAGCGATTTGCAATATTTCTCGCAAGCTCAACATGCTGCTTCTGGTCAACGCCAACGGGGACGACATCGGTCTGATAAAGAAGAATATCCGCCGCCATAAGGGTAGGATAGGTGAAAAGACCTGCGTTGATATTGTCATGGTGCTTTGCGCTCTTATCCTTAAACTGCGTCATTCTGCCAAGCTCGCCAAACATGGTATAGCAGTTAAGTATCCATGAGAGCTCTGCATGGGCAGGAACATGAGACTGAACATAAAGGCAATTCTTTTCGGGATCGAGACCGCAGGCAATATAAAAAGCAAGGGTCTCATATGTTCTGCGGCGAAGCTCTGCGGGAATCTGACGTACCGTTATCGCGTGCATATCCACCACGCAGTAAAAGGTTTGGTATTCCTCGCTGTATTTAGAAAAATTGCGGAGCGCACCGAGATAATTTCCGATGGTGAGATTTCCGCTGGGCTGAACGCCCGAAAATGTAACTTTTTTATCTTTAAGCATATTTTGTTACCTCATTTGTCTGCCATTATTTATAATCCCTTATATGATACCACATTTATTCGTATTTTGCAAGAATTTAATGGAATTTTGAGAACAACTTTTTAATAATTCGCCTTATGCCCGCAAACGATGTCTATGTATTACCAACGAGGTCTATTTTTATATTTCCTGTGTTGGTAGTTATCTTGCATCTTCCGCCCGTAACCGAGCTTGGAACGTTGACTCGTCCTGTGTCTGTTTTTGTTATAAACACTTTATCTGAAAGTAATGTTCCTTCAACATCACCCGTATCTGTTTCTACAAAGATCTCGGCGGCATCCGAGTCTTCAAGCTTCACATCGCCCGTGCTTCTCTCGATAGAAAGCTTTTCCGCAGCGATAACGTTTTTCAAGGTTATATCACCCGTGCTTCCGCTTGATATAACGTTCTTGCCCACAACGTTTGTCAGATATGCTTTGCCTGTTGACACACCGACCGTGATATCACCCTCGCATTTTACGCCAGAAGCTGTCACTTTGCCTGTGGAAACAGAAAGGTCAAGCGATCCCGAAGATGTGTTTTCAACAAAGATGCCGCCCGTAGATGTTTCGATTTTTATAGCTTCCACCGCGGAAGCGGAACACTTAACATCGCCTGTGCTAACCGAAACTTCAATGCTCTTAAACTTAAAAGCATTCGGGAGCTCGATATCTCCCGTGCTTTCTTCTATGATGAGAGTGGAATATTCAGATTCGGGAAGATATACCGTTATCTTTGGTGTACCAAAATTGATGCCTATATACTCATACCATTTTCTTGTATCAAAAGCGTTAATAACAAGCTCGCCGTCTTTTACTTCAACCGTATGTCTGACATTTTTCTGCTCATAGCACACGACCGAGCATTTTGAATTTTCGGAAGGTACAAAGATAATATCGGCAGTATCGGTGTTGACCGAAATGGATGCGAAATCCTCAGCTATTTCATATTCGTTTGTCTCGTGTTTATTAGTTGATAATTTCGTAAAATCCCACTTGAGCATTGCCATTATACCTACAAAAATGATAATTCCAACCAACACGAGCGAAGCCGCCGCTATAAGCCATATTTTCGCCGCTTTACTCATTATACTTCCTCCTTTTTTACAAAACGTTTTTTTACGCCCAAGGCGATCTTTTTGGTAAGCAGTAAACTTCCTTTCGTTGCCGCCTTGCATCCGAAGAACAGGAAGATAGCGAGTCCCGCGCAGGCAAGTCCTGCGCCCATTATACAAATCCCGGTAAGACCGTATTCTCCTAAAGCAAGACCGATCCCTGCAACTACGCCGGCAAAACAACAAGCAGCAAGCGAAGCAAAGACCGCCCACAGGGAAACTATCACCGTCCATAACACGGCGTAAAGCGAAAGAGCTACGGCGATTGCGGCGATCAAGAGCGATAACCAAATCGGTGAGCCAAGTGCCAAAAGCAGGATCTCCCACGCTTTGAGCCGTCTTTTCGGCTTGATTCTTTCCTTTGCGATTTTTGAAAAGGGAATGTCCGCTATGATCTGTGAAGAAATCTCGTCCACGGAGCCGATCTCCGAAACCGCGTCTTCCTCTGAAAGCCCTTCTTCTATTCTGTCATCGATTATTTCACTATAGAAATTAAGACGTTCTTGGGCGTCGTTCTTTGGCAAGCCCGATAACCTTCTTTTGAGCGCCGCCAAAAATTCTTGTTTTTTCACTTTTTCTCGTCCTCCTTGGTCACAAAGGTGTAAATTGACATCACTTCACTCCACTCGTTCTTGAAATCTTCAATACGTCCAAGCCCTGCGTTTGTGATATGATAGTATTTCCGCAGCCTGCCGTTATGCTCTGCGGTGCTGACCGTTAGCATTTCAGCCGTTTCCAATCGTTTCAAAATCGTGTATAAGGTCGATTCCGACATTTCTATATACGGCTTCATATCCTTAATGATTTTATAGCCGTATGAATCTTCGTTTTTTATAGCGGCTAATACGCATACATCGAGCAGACCTCGCTTTAGTTGAATATCCATAGCATACTCCTCCTTACGCAATACATCATATCACGAAGTATTTTGTTTGTCAATAGCCTTGAACAAAAAATTGTGGCGAGCGCAAAAAAACGAAAGGATTTTTGAACCTCTCTTGGGTTCGAGTCCTTTCGGTCACCAAAATATCGAAAACGGATGTGGAGGAGAAAGTGAAGTTAAGTGTTCGGCATCTTGTCGTGCGAAGCGCACTTCACGATATCCATATATTAGTTGATGGCAAAGCAGCCGCTTCCTTTCCTTGCTTAATTATATCACACTTTAGTAAATAAATCAAGGCGTAGCCTTGTATATCATCAACACGAAGTGTTGTATATCATCAGGCTGCAGGAAAATGCACGCTGACGCGTGATGAGATACAAGGGCGGCTCACCGCCCTTGATGATATGCACCGCACTTTGTTCGGCGATGATATGCCAAGCCTACGGGAACCCCCAAAGCTCGCACACTCGCTTCGGGGAACCCCTACTGCGGCTTGGATAAACAAAAACAGAGCATTTGTTGGCAGACAAATGCTCTGTTTTTGTTGTGATACCACTACAAAATAGATCCATACAAGGCTATCGTACAAAAACGGTCCATGATTTTTGCCGTGAGGATACACTTATCCCTTGGTGATGATGGAATGTCAATCTTACCCGCTATCTTCCGGAGACTGAATATTATGCTTGCAAACGAATCTATGTACAATTAATCTTTTTTTGAAAACCTATTGAAGTATTTTTCGAGTTTCCTTTCTATCAGAGGTGTATATTTTTTGTCCAAAGCCTTGAATATGAAGTGTAAGATGATTTCCAAAATGATGAATAATGCAAAATATCCTCCAATTGCAATCGCATAATATTGCCAAGGAAACGAATTTATCAATCCAATTATGAGGAACAATACAGGAAGCACTAAAAATTCAATAATATCCCATAGTATATTCCAATGTAAAGAATATTGCCTATAAGATTCAATAGTTTTTTCATTTTGCATTTCCCTTCACAGTGTTGATATTCTTTTTAGCCGTTGTAATAGACTTTACAAGCAAAAATCTTATCGTAGAACACTTGCGGTCGAGCGCTTTATATCTTTCTTCGTTAATGTAATCACTTTTCCAAAGCATTTCAAGCCATTTGCTCGTTTCGTTGGTTTCTTTAAGTGAAATCTCAAGCTTTGCAATAAAGTCGGCTCGACCGTGAGCGTATTTACTTTCAGCAATATTGGCACAAATACTCGTTGCGCTTCTGCCAATTTGATTTGAGATTACATTTTCGTGTCTTGCATGTAATTCCTTGGTTAACTGTAAAATCTCAACGGATAATTCCATTGAAAGATCACCAAGCTTATCTTCTCTCACGATATCACCGCCTTCCATAAAACATTATATCATACTTTCGATTGTAGATCAACTATATTTCAGCGCACCGAGCGAACGGTTTTATTCCGTTTGCGCGAAGCGCAACTTCATTTACGGCGAAGCCGTAACATCTTTGCGAAGCACATCATTTGCAACTTGTTGCAACATCGTTCATTTGTGTCCGCCTACGACGGAATGATGTTGAGCTGATGCTCAAATGATGTTGAGCTGACGCTCAAATGATGTTGAGCTGACGCTCAAATAATGTTGTGCCTCGCGGCACAAATGAAAAAATCCATCGCCGAAGCGATGAATTTTTTGGCAGGGGCAGAAGGACTTGAACCCACGACACCCAGTTTTGGAGACTGGTGTTCTACCGACTGAACTATACCCCTATATTTGCTTTACACGCTGAAAGGTTCAGCAACAAGGTGTATTATACCACAAGGTAAAGGATTTTGCAATACCTTTTTTTAAAAAACCTGAAAAATTATTGCCGAAAATCATAAAAACCTGAAATATATCGAGTAAAAAAGCAGAAAGATCACTCGAATTCTATGAAATCTGCCAGGTTGATAAACTCAACGCCTTTCATCAGTGCTTGCTTGCAGGTATAGTAGGTGCCGCCGCGCTGTTTTGTGCAATATGCAATACAAACATCACTGCCTTCAACCAACTTGCGGTTTCTGGCGTAATAGCTTTCGGGTGTGCTGTGATCAGAAGCATACGAAACGGTATCGCTGTTCTCCACCACCATATTATAGATGATCTTATCATAGCGGTCAAAGCTTTTTGACTGGTCTGGGGCGGCAAGGCAAAGGCAAAGCTTGATATCGGGATCCTCAGTTGCCACCTTCAGATCGATAACGGTGTGTGCCGCCATGGTATCGAAGCCGATCGCGCCGCCGGTCTTGAATATTCTTGCCCCGCGCGCATAAAGCCCCGGTAGGATCTCGCTGAGAAGCTCGGCGATCACGGGACGCAGATTTTCGGCTATATTGCGATGACCTGTGAAGCACACCGTGGTTATGCTGTCATCAAAGGGGTCGGTCAATTCGCTTGTCTCATCAAAAAGTTCTTCATTTTTAGGCTTGTCGATCTTCATATTTGCTCCTGTAATAGTAGTTAACTGTAGATAGTATATAAATATCGGTATATCAAAAATTCAAAATTGAAGGGTACACAATAATTTGTCTGGGCAAAGTAACTTACAGCCTATGAGATCCTGAACGTAGTGAAGGATCTCATGTGGGAAAACTAACTTTCTGCCTTATAAAATACAATTTTTTATGGAAAGCCGCAAAATCAGTGTTAACCGAAGTCATCCCTCGGCTTCCCTCGGGATGACTTTTCGGTAGTGTTCGCCTTGTTCACTAATGTTTATTTGCCTTAACTAACAGCCCGACAAATTATTGTTTATAAATGCGATATAAAATATTTTATCATACCAAATGAAAAAATACAACAGTTTACAAAAAAAATCGTATGACAAAAGATTTATATTGCCGTTTGCGAACGAGTTTTCCGTATATTTTTCGTGACGGGCTGTTTTTTTCCCCATCCTTCTCCGATATTTTCCGGCTTTTTCCTTGATTATAATTCAAAAATCTTATCTGCGATAAGCGACAGATTATGCGAGATAAGGGGTATAAAATAGTACCGAAAAGCGGAGGAAGAAGACGGATTTACCGCCGCTCAAAAACGAAAAGCGAGGATGTCGGAAATGAAAAAGAGAAGAAGACTATCAAAGGGTGAAGAAAGAATCAAGGAGAGAGGGATAAACAGCGGAGAGGTTGCTTTCGAGACAGGCACGGCAGAGGCGTCAAAGCCTTCGGAGAAGCCTGCTTTGACAGGGGAAAAAGGATTTCGCGTATGGGCAAGGGAGATTGGTCTTGCCATGGGGATCGGAGTTGTTCGTGATCCTGCAGTGCTCACTGCGGCACTTATAAGAGGGCTATGCTTCGGAATAATGGCATTTTTATTTGGAAGGACCTCACTTCTGCTCGATACATATCCACTGGGAATAGCTCTGCTTTGTGCGGCAGAGAAAAACATGCTGTATATATTTATCGGTGCGGCGGTCTCGGCTTTTACTGTGAGCGCAGGCACAGAGGGATTGATTTTTTCTCCCTATGTTTATTTTGCGGCATATCTTATGATCGTTCTTATAAGGTTTTCGGCAAGGATATTTATCGATCCGCCCGAGGGATTTGGAGTGAAGCTGCTTTTCGGGGGCAAAAAGTCTTCCGTAAATACTCTCCGCCAACTTCGCCTGCTCTTCTCATCGCGTTTTGAGGAAAATATATATCTAAGAATGGCAACGGCTTGCGTTTCGGCATTTCTTGTAAGTCTCTATGCTATGAATATGGGCTCATACCGTTTTTATGATCTGTTTTCCGCCATGTTTGCCATGGTCAGTGCTCCTGCGATAACATTTATTTTTTCGGGCTTTTTCTGTGAGGGCGATGATCGTATCAATCATCTTCTTAAGAATGTGGCTGTTGCGGCAATGCTTTCGGCGTCGGTTTTTGCCCTGCGGGAAACATATATTCTCGGTGTCAGTGCGGCTGTGTTTGTTGCCTTTGGCTCGGTGCTGTATCTTGCGAGAAAACGCGCTATTCTCTATGCTTCGGCGGTAGGACTTGCGGCAGGACTGGCGGCTGCGCCGATATATGCGCCGGCATTTGTTTTGGCAGCGATCGCCATGGGAGTAGTTCCCGGATCAGCCTTTGCTTCATGCACCGCGGCATCGGGAATTGCCCTGCTTTGGGGCGTTTATATTGACGGAACGGGAGCGCTTACCGCACTTATGCCCGCGCTGCTTTCCTCCTCTGTGCTTGTATGCGCGGCGGATGGACTTGCCCTCTTGCCGCAGAACCTTCGGGAGCGTATTGCCGCAGGCGGAAAGGCTTATGAAACGGATATTTCGAGAGAGGAAAGTGTCAAGGAACGCTTGAATAGGCTGAGCGCGACCTTCGGGGAGCTTTCAAGCGCACTTTACGGCATTTCGGATAGGCTCCGAGCCCCGGGAGGCTCGGAGATAAGGTCTATCTGTGCCCATTCCTTTGAGGTTTATTGTACCTCCTGCCCGAAAAATGAGCTGTGTCATCGCGAATACGGCGAATTTTCCGAAATGGTGTCAAAGTTCAGCGAGATTCTTGGCATGGATGGTCGTATAAGAACCGAACGGATACCCGGGCATATTTACGAAAAATGCGACCGTATTTCAAATGTGTCTGAAGAGGCAAATACTTCCTTTGCCGAGCTTCTACGGGAAAGGATAACGGGGGAAAAGACCGAGCTTTTTGCCCTGGACTATGACGCTGTTTCTCATATTATTGCGGATGCACTTGAGGTGTCTGACCGCGAAAACAAGCTTGACGTCGAGCTTTCAGAGCGTTTGCGCCGCTTTTGCGGCGGCGCAGGTATCGGGATGAAGGAGATATATGTGAGAGGAGAAAGGAAAAAGCGAATTTATTCCGGTAATATAGGCAGAAAAGCGGAGGAAATGGGCGCAAGAGAACTGCGAGAGGAGCTTGAAAAGGCATGCGGATTTCCTCTTTGCGATCCTGTATTTGAGCTGCACGAGGGTAAAGTCGCTCTGAGAACCGAGGCGGCACCGAGATTTAAAGCAGAGAGCGGCAAGGCCCTTCATTCACGAGCCGGTGAAAGTGTTTGCGGCGATACGGCAGAGCTTTTTAGTACCCCCGGCGACAGTTTTTATGCCATTATAAGCGACGGTATGGGATCGGGGCAGAGCGCGGCATTTACATCGGAGATATGCACTATGTTTCTGAACAAAATGCTGATGGGAGGAAACAGGAAAGAAACCTCGCTGAAGATGCTTAATACGCTTTTGCGCTCAAAGGGAGAGGAGAGCTCGGCAACGGTGGATCTCATGGAGATAGATCTGATAACAGGGGTTGCTTCCTTCGTTAAGAGCGGTGCGGCACCGTCCTTTGTTCGGCGCGCTGACAAGCTTTATAAGCTCCGCTCTGCCACCGCCCCTATTGGGATAATGCGGACGATCGATGCGGAGCAGGTGAAATTTGATCTTGCGGACGGAGATGTTATTGTCATGCTCAGCGATGGAATCAGTCAATCTCCTGAGGAATGTGTTTGGCTGATGGAAATGCTCTGTGGAGAATGGGACAGGGGCGAGAGTCTTGATGGCTTTGCCGAGAGAATATGTGCGAGAGCGGCAGAGGAGGGAGGCGGTGATGACGCTTCTGTTTTGCTGATCAGAGTAAATGAAATATCAAATGAAGCGAAAACAAAGGTTAGCTGATCTATTGCGGCTTTCCATAAAAAGTTGGATTTTAGAAGGCAAAAAGTTAGTTTTTCCACATGAGATCCTGAACGAAGTGAAGGATCTCATAGGTTGTAAGTTGCTTTGCCCCGACAAATTATTGGGCACCCCTAAAAACTCCACGCACGTCGAGTATTTAGAGGTGCCCATATGTAATACAAATGCGAAGTCCCCGCCCTGCGATCTCCTTTTCTGCATTTCGCGTTATGATTTCTCCGCTAATAACGCGAGAGAAATGGCGCTTTGTTAGCTATCAGAAGGAGTTTATCGGCAGAGCGTCATTGTCTGAACCCTTTTCAACGGCTTTTATCTGAACATAAAAACTGCGGTCGGGAGCCACCTGCACAAGCACACGGTCTCCTGCTTTTTTGCCCATCAGTGCTTTCCCCAGCGGAGATTCGCCGCTGATATAGCCTTTTGTTACATCCTGACGCAGAGTTGTTACTATCTGTATCTTCTTTGTCATACCGTTCATTTCATAGAAAAGCTCAACAAAGTCAAAAAGCCCGATCTCCTCCGCGTTCCCGTCAACTTCAACGATAACGGCGGTCTCGATCATGTTTTTTAAATATCTGATTCGGCTTTCGTTGCGGTTCTTTTCTCGCTTTGCTTCCTTATATTCCGCGTTTTCGCTGAGGTCTCCGTATTCGCGCGTGCGCTTTACCTCCTCCATCAGCTTGGGACGAAGCTCCCTTGCGCGGTAGTCGATCTCATCCTGCATTTTTTGTATATCAACCTTTGTAAGCTTATCGTGCATTTTTTAATCTCCTTGTTTTTTTATATGATAACATAAACCCCCCAAAAAATAAAGTGAATTATGTAAAAAAACAAAAAAATTCTTGCTTTATAGAATTTTATATGATAAAATATGTTCGTAAAAGGATTTAAACAATAATTTATCGGGCTGTTTGTAGAGTGACGAATTAACAAATTTAGATGTACGAACGCAAGCCTTCTCTGATAGAGAAGGCTAACGCTTGTCATCATCTGCCATAGTTCACCTTTCTACTCACCGACAAATTATTATTTAGCACATAAATAAATTTTGAGGTAAAAATGGAGCTCCCAAAAAAATTTACAGATAGAATGAAGGTGATCCTTGGTGCTGATTATGACGCTTTTGCAGCTGCCATGGACACTATGCCTGTCAGATCCCTGCGTGTAAATACGCTGAAATGCTCTGCGGGGAAATTTGAAGGGCTTTGTGATTTTGAAATTGAAGGGCTGTCCTTTTGCAGTGAGGGCTACCGCTTTGATCATGAGCATATCGGTTCACACCCCCTTCACCATGCGGGGGCGATATATGTTCAGGAGCCTGCAGCGATGGCGGCGATCGAATGTACCGATATCCTGCCGGGGATGAAGATACTTGACGTTTGCGCATCACCGGGAGGAAAATCCACCCAAGCGGCGGCAAAGCTGAGCGGAGAGGGCGTTATTGTTTCAAATGAGATCGATCATAGCCGCTGTCAGATCTTGGCTCAGAATATTGAGCGCATGGGCGTGAAAAACGCTATTGTGACAAACACCGACAGCCGTGAGCTTGGTGAGACATACAAGGGCTTTTTCGATCTTGTGATAGTTGACGCGCCATGCTCCGGGGAGGGAATGATGCGCAAAAATCCTCTTGCGGTCAGTGAATGGAGCACCGAAAACGTAAATATGTGCGCCGGTCGTCAGAGAGAGATACTCCAAAACATAGCTGACTGCGTAAAAGGCGGCGGCAGACTGCTTTATTCCACTTGTACCTTTGCGCCGCAGGAAAACGAAATGCAGATCGCTGGCTTTCTTCGGGATCATCCGGATTTTCATTTGATTCCCGTAAACGACCGCATAAGATGCGTAACCGCAGACGGTCTGACAGAATATGAAGGGGAATTTTTTGATGTCCAAATGAAGCTTTGCAGGCGTTTCTATCCCCATATTTCCCAAGGGGAAGGACAGTTTATGGCACTTCTTGAGCGTGATCAGGTCTCGACGGAATCTGATCAAATATTCTCAAAGGATAAACGAAAAAAGAGAGGAAATGATAGGCAGAAGAAGGATAGATATGCGCAGGCTGAGCTTGCGGTAGTAAAAGAATTTCTTTCGGAGGCACTTACCGAAGCGGGGGTCTGCGAAACCGAGAAATATAAAATTATTCAGGGATCTGACGGCAGTTATTTTCTTGCTTCTGACATTCCTTTGCCCGAGGGAAGCAGATCTGTGAGGTGTCCGGGTGTTGCTTTGGGGAGCGTTCAAAAGGGCAGGGTTATTCCCCATCACAGCTTTTTCATGGCATACGGAGGGCTTTTTAAGCATCGTATTTGCCTTGATGTCGCCGATGAAAGAGTTCGCAAATATCTTCATGGCGAGAGTATTATGACAGACTGTGGAAACGGATTTGCGGCGGTTCTTATCGGAAACTCCGCTGTCGGCGGAGCAAAGGTGACGGGCGGCGAAGCGAAAAATTATTATCCAAAAGGACTTAGAAATTAAAAGAAAACAGTGCACGGATATCTGATATGCACCCCAAAAGTTAGACACTTTTGGGGTG
>JAZOAL010000017.1:0-5728 GCA_045595425.1 Eubacteriales bacterium | reverse complement strand
CATCCCTAGCGTAGTCGAGGGATGACAATTGTGTTTGTTTTTTTATATTTCTACAAGAATTTATCTGACTTTTCCATGTAGTAAAAGCGATAAATGGGCACCAGCTGTCATCCTGAGAGGAGCGAAGGATCTCATGCGCTGCAAGTTACTTCCCCATCAAATTATTGTTTATAGTAAAAAATGATAAAAGGTCTGTCTCGCAAAATCAGTGAGACAGACCTTTTATCATTTAATCTTCATTTTTGCGATCTTTTCCGCATCGGGGGTGACAACGGCAGACCAGTTAGTATGGTATATAACAAGTCCGGGCTTGCCTATGCCGGACTTTTTTACATTTCTGGCAAGAGTATAGTCAACCTCAACATTCTGACCGCCCGAAAGCTTTGAATAATGGGCAGCGATCTCAGCGGCTTCGGTGAAGTCCGCTCCGTCAGGCTCCTCTCCGCCGCAAAGCAGCACCACATGAGAACCGGGAACGCCCTTTGCATGAAACCAATAATCATTTTTTTCGGCGAGACGGTGAGTTATATATTCGTTCTGAATATTATTTTTTCCGCAAAGAACTATATATCCTCCGCTTGTTTTGAATTTCAGATATGCGGGAGCAGTGTTCTTTCCCCTTGTGTAGGTCTTCATTCTCGAGGCATAGCCTGAGGAATAAAGCTCGTCTCTGATCTCCGCAAGATCGGCGGAGGTCTCGGCTTTTGTCAGAGCATCGAAAACCGTGTAGATATATTCAAGCTCGGTTTTTGCAATGGCGATCTGCTTTGTGAGCTCGATCTTTGCTGTTTTTGCTTTGTTGTATTTTTTATACATCCGCTGGGCATTTGCCGCACCTGAAAGGCGCTCATCAAGCTCGATCTCCACCTCTCCGAAGCTGCCATCCTCTTTCATATCCGAATAATCGGTGAGCTTCACCTTTTTCATGCCTCTCTGAAGCATATACAGATTTGAGGTTATCAGATCTCCGAATTTTTTATAATCCCCACCGCGCTCGCAGGCCGCAAGCTCTTCCTGCTGTGCACCGAGCTTCTTTATAAGACGGCTTTCGGCATTTGTCAGAAGATGGAGAATGTCGGCGGCACGTTGGCGCACGCGCATCTCTCTGTCTCTGCCGTCATAGAAGGAGTCAAGCAATTCTCCAAGGGTCGTAAAGTGCTTTGACTGCATGGGCGCGCCATATTGGGTAAGCTCTGTGAAGCAGTATTCAATAGGCCTTCCGCTTTCATCGCATATCATTGTCGGAGAATACTTGCCGTTTTTTACCTGCTCCATAACAGTGGAAAAGCTCTGCCAAAGCTCCTCTGCCGAGCAATAATTCAAAGGGGTATCGGTATGCCTTGTGGCTCTGAAAACGATTTCCCGCGCAAGTGAAGCGGAGATGCCGAGATAGGCTGTGGTTATAAATTTATCCGCGCCCTTGTCCTTGGGCATCCTGTTATACTCCGCGAAAAAACTCTCAAAATCAGCTTCAAGAGGATTCGCCTTTTCCTGCTTCGGGGGCATTTCATAAGTCATTCCCGGGAGCAGTTGACGCAGAGAACTGGTTGTGAAATCAACAGTTTTTAAAAGCGCAATGATCTTGTCGTTTTCATTTGTGAAGATCAGATTGCTGTATTTACCCATGACCTCCGCAATGAGCTTGCGTTTGCAAGGAAATCCCATCTCGTCATAGGTCTCAAAAATCAGCATGGCTACGCGTTCAAATCCGGGCTGTATTATTTCTGTGAGTCTTGCACCTGTCAGATGCTTTCGCAGAAGCATGCAGAACATAGGCGGCGTCATGGGATTTTCCTTTTGGATAAAAGAAAATCCTATGCGTGGATTGTTAGCTCCCGCGTCAATGAGCAGCTTTCTTCCGCCGCTGATGGAACGTGTCAGAATAACGATCTGATCCTTCTCCGGCTGGTGTATTTTTTCTATCTTCGCGCCAAGAGCCTCGGATTTTATCTCCGAGATCACCGAGGCGAGCATACCTGCATCAAATGCCATATTTTTTGCCTTTCTTTTGGGAATGGATATATTTACGCATCAGCTTGGCTTTTAATATATCGCTTTGCTTGGGTGGAAAAGAGCTCATAATATCTGCCTTTTTTCTCCATAAGCTCTTTATGGGTGCCCTCTTCGACCACTGCGCCGTATTCGAGAACAACGATCTTGGATGCGATGGTTGCGCTTGAAAGGCGGTGAGAGACGAAGATCGACATTTTGTCTTTGCGAAGCCGGTCAAATTGGTTGAAAATCTCCTGCTCGGCGATGGCATCGAGGGAGGCTGTGGGCTCGTCAAGAATCAGTATATCGTTTTCGCTGTAAAAGGCTCTGGCAATTGCAAGCTTTTGCCACTGACCGATAGAGAGTTCGATTCCGTTCTGCTCGAAATGACGCATAAGCGGTGTATCAAAGCCTGCAGGCAGACGGCTTATATAATCTGTTGCATCAGCTTGCTTTGCGGCATATTTGAGCTTTTCGGGGTCAAGCGTTCTTTCAATATCGCCGAATGCGATATTTTCCGAAACGGTAACTGCGTATTTTCCAAAGTCCTGGAAGATGATACCAAAGGTTTTATATATCTCTGACACATCGTATGAGCGGATGTCCTTGCCGTCAAGGAGGATAACTCCCTCTGTGGGATCATATAGACGGGTCAAAAGCTTAATGAGAGTGGTTTTGCCCGCGCCGTTGAGACCTACAAGCACAACGGTTTCCCCCGGATTGAATTTCAGATTGACATTTTTAATAACCGGTCTGTCTGTTCCCGGATAGGAAAAGCTTACATTGCAGAATTCAATGGTATGGGGTGCGCCGTGATCGACCTTTTCGGGCTTTTCAGGCTTAAGGGGAACAACAGACTGCTTTTCATCCATAAATGAGATGAGATTGTCTATAAAGAGCGTGCCCTCGTATATCGACGCAGAGGTTCCGATAAGGGACGCAACATTGGACGCAATGGAGGTGAGAGCATCGGTGAAAAGGGTATAATCGCCTATCATTATTTTGCCTGCAAGAACCATGAAGGCGATTGCGGCAAAGAAAACGCAGTTGGTCACTGCCGAAAGAATGGCAATGGCAACATGCCATGCGTTTTCTGTGAGCACCAGCTTTTTTATACCTGCATAATAGACCTGATAGACCTGATCAAATTTACCGATAAAGGAGTCTGCAAGGCCGAAAATTCTGATCTCCTTTGCAACATCCTTATTTACCATAATGTCGCTGTAATAATTCATCTGGCGTCGTTCCTTCGACTTCCAGCGCATATAGAAGAAGTTTTTACGGCGATAAGTGAAGTTTATTATCGCGGACGGCACAGAGATCAGCACCATAACGATAGATGCCCACCAGAGGCCGGGAGCTGTTGAAAGAATCACCACATAAGATATGAGCCTTATCACTGTGCTGACTATGGTGAAGGTTGAATTCAGTATCTGAATGGGTCTGTGTCCTGCCTCTCGGTTGGCATTTTCAAGCTTTTCATAGAACGCAGGCTGATCAAAAGCGGCAATATCAAGCTCCTTCGCTTTTTTCATGATTCTGATCTTCACGCATTTTACGATATTTTCGCCGGATATTCTCAAAACCGCAGTATTAAGCTGACCCACAACACTGTTCAGTATTCTGAAAACAAACATGAATATCAGCAGGAACAGCACATTATCTGCCGAAAAAGAAAATTTAAAAAATTGCTCTAAAGAATCGTATTTTTGAAAGCCGTTTTGCAGCGCGTTAAGCAGATATCTTGATATGTATGAGCTGATTATCGGAAGGATACCCTGAAAAAGCGCAACGAGGGACATGACTATCATTATCCAAGGTCCTGTTTCCCAAACCAGCTTAACGATATAGATCATTCTGGAGAAGAATCCTCCGAGAAGCTGTTTCAGATATCTGGGAAGGTCGCATATTCCTTTTGGCGGTGCAATTTTTTCATATTCAAAATTACTTCTTGGCGGTGGGGGCAATTTCAACATCCTTTCTGAATTTAGGATTGAAGATCGTTTGTTTATATTTTACCACATAATGGTTGCGTTTGCAACTATTTTTGAGAATATAGTTGAAATTTTATTCAAGATATGATAAAATATTAAAGCAATATTTTTTGGAGGTATAAAAGATGAAATGTTTTCTTTCGGCAAACATTCTTCTGCCGGATTTTAATAAGGTTGACGGCACAAAATGGTCGGTCATTGCCTGCGATCAGTATACAAGCGAACCCGAATATTGGTCAAAGGTAGAGAAAATCGTTGGTGAGGCACCATCAACTCTCAGAATCACCCTTCCCGAGGTGTATCTCTCTGAGACCGAGAAGCGGGTGCCTGTCATAAACGATGAAATGGAAAAGTATCTGAAGGAGGTTCTCATTTCGAATGATGAGACAATGATCTATCTTGAGAGAACACAGCCAAACGGTAAGATTCGCCGCGGTATTATCGGCATGGTGGATCTTGAAGCCTATGATTTTAACAAGGGCTCTGCCTCGATGATCAGAGCAACCGAGGGCACTGTGCTTTCTCGTATCCCTCCCCGTGTAAAAATCCGCCGCGGTGCTCATATTGAGCTCCCGCATGTTTTGATGCTCATCGATGATCCGGAAAAAACGGTTATCGAGCCTGTTGAGCGCTTGAAGGATTCCATGAAAAAGGCTTATGATTTTGATCTTATGATGAATAGCGGTCATGTTCTCGGTTATTTTGTAGACAGGGCGGAGCAAGAGAGGATAAGCGGTGCGCTTGATGCTTTGGCATCGCCAGAGGCTATGAAAAAACGCTATGGAGATGATTATGCCGCGCTGCTTTTTGCTGTTGGAGACGGGAACCACTCTCTGGCAACGGCAAAGACCTGCTATGAGGAGCTGAAAAAAGAGATAGGCGAGGCAGAGGCGGCAAAGAGTGCGGCGAGATACGCACTGGTTGAGGTTGAGAACCTGCATGACAGTGCTCTCAAATTTGAGCCTATTTACAGGGTTGTTTTCGGGGCGGACAAGGATGATCTGAAGAAAGAACTTTGCGGATATGCGTCAAAGCTTCAAGGCTCGGGAAAAGAGCAGAAGGTTACTCTTGTAACATCCGATGGCGATGAGGAGTTTGTGTTTGAGCATCCTTTCGCTCAGCTCACAGTCGGCACACTCCAAGGCTTTCTGGATTCTTATATTGAGAAGCATGAAGGTGCAGAGGTCGACTACATACATGGCGAGGATTCACTACGCAAGCTGGCATCAAAGGATGGCGCGATAGGCTTCCTTTTTGATGGTATGACAAAGGATCAGCTTTTCAAGACCGTTATTTGTGACGGCGCGCTTCCCAGAAAGACGTTTTCCATGGGACATGCAGATGACAAGAGATTTTATCTTGAATGCAGAAGAGTAAAATGAAAAAAGTGACTGCCTAAGTTAGGCAGTCACTTCTTTCATCTTCTCGGAAAAGCCGGATTATACTGATAATAATTTTTTGAATCAAGTTTGTCTCTCACCATTCCCATAGCCTCACCGAAGCGCTGGAAATGTACGATTTCTCTGGCACGAAGGAATTTAATTGGGTCAAGTACATCAGGGTCGTCTACAAGCTTGAGGATATTTTCATAAGTGGTTCTCGCCTTCTGTTCCGCGCCCATATCCTCCGTCAGATCGGTTATAGGATCGCCCTTTGACTGAAGATAAGCAGCCGTAAAGGGTACGCCTGCCGCAGAAGCGGGATAGATTCCTGTTGTGTGATCTACAAAATAAGCGTCAAAG
>JAZOAL010000016.1:0-13918 GCA_045595425.1 Eubacteriales bacterium | reverse complement strand
CAAAGCAGGAAAACTCCAACAAGAATCCCATAATCAACTCCACTCAGCGTGACTATATGGCAGGCGAGGTTTCACGCGATATCACAAACCGCATCCTTCTCCCCCGTGAGATCGTTGACGCGCACAATGAGGGTATCATCCACTTCCATGATACCGACTATTTCGCACAGCATATGCACAATTGTGATCTTGTTAACCTTGAGGACATGCTGAATAACGGAACTGTGATCACAGGCACTCTCATCGAGCGTCCGCATTCCTTCTCAACTGCCTGCAATATCGCAACGCAGATCATTGCGCAGGTAGCTTCCAATCAGTATGGCGGTCAGTCCATATCCCTTGCCCATCTTGCACCCTTCGTGCAGGTCAGCCGCGAGAAGATACAGCGCGATGTTGTTGAAGAAAATAGGGAGATCGGCAGAGACCTGGACGCCTCCGAGCTTTCCGCAATTGTGGAACGCCGTCTGCGCGAGGAAGTACGCAAGGGTGTTCAGACCATTCAGTATCAGGTCGTAACCCTTCTGACAACTAACGGTCAGGCTCCCTTTGTAACGGTTTTCATGTATCTTGGCGAGGCTAAGAACGAACAGGAAAAGCATGATCTTGCAATGATCATCGAGGAGGTTCTCGAGCAGAGATACAAGGGCGTTAAGAATGAAAGCGGTGTTTGGGTAACTCCCGCCTTCCCGAAGCTCATCTATGTTCTTGAAGAAGAGAATATTCATGACGATTCAAAATATTTCTATCTGACGAAGCTTGCCGCCAAGTGTACCGCAAAGCGTCTCGTTCCCGACTATATCTCGGAAAAGAAGATGAAGGAGCTAAAGGAAGGCAACTGCTTCCCGGTTATGGGCTGCCGCAGTGCGCTGTCGCCCTACAAGGACGAGAACGGGAATTATAAATTCTACGGTCGCTTCAATCAAGGCGTTGTAACGCTCAATCTTGTTGATATTGCCCTTTCCAGCGGCGGAAGCCTTGAAAAATTCTGGAAGATCTTTGACGAGCGTCTTGAGCTCTGCTATAAAGCACTTATGTGCCGTCACGAACGCCTGAAGGGCACTCTTTCCGATGTTGCGCCCATTCTTTGGCAGTACGGTGCCTGCGCTAGACTTGAGAAGGGCGAGACCATCGACAAGCTTCTCTATAACGGCTATTCTACCATTTCTCTCGGCTATGCCGGACTGTGCGAATGTGTAAGATACATGACCGGCAAGTCTCATACAGATCCAAGTGCCACTCCCTTTGCCCTTGACATCATGAAATACATGAACGCGGCATGCAACCGCTGGAAGGCGCAGACCACAATCGGCTTCGGTATCTACGGAACACCGCTGGAGTCCACCACATATAAATTTGCAAAGTGTCTCCAGCGCCGCTTCGGCATTATCAAGGATGTTACCGACAAGGGATATATAACCAACAGCTATCATGTCCATGTAACCGAAGAGATAGACGCCTTTGACAAGCTGAAATTTGAGGCACAGTTCCAGGCGCTTTCAACAGGCGGGGCTATCAGCTATGTTGAGGTTCCCAATATGCAAAATAACCTTGATGCCGTTATCTCCGTTATGCGCTTCATTTACGACAACATCATGTATGCCGAGCTTAACACCAAGAGCGATTACTGTCAGGAATGTGGCTTTGACGGAGAGATCGAAATACGTGAAATGGACGGCAAGCTGGTCTGGACCTGCCCCAAATGCGGCAACACAGATCAGGACAAGATGAATGTTGCACGCCGTACCTGCGGCTATATCGGCACCCAGTTCTGGAATCAGGGCAGAACACAGGAGATCAAGGAAAGAGTTCTCCATTTGTAAGGAGTTCATATGAATTACGGAGAAATAAAAAATTGCGACATAGCTAACGGCATCGGAGTTCGCGTTTCGCTGTTCGTTTCGGGCTGCAGAAATCACTGCGAGCATTGCTTTCAGCCGCAGACATGGGATTTCTGCTACGGTCAGCCTTTTACGAGCGAGACAGAGGAGAAAATTCTGAAAATGCTGGAGCCTTCATACATTGACGGCTTGACTCTGCTTGGCGGCGAACCCTTTGAGCCGGAAAATCAGCGAGTGCTTTGCTCTTTTGTGGAGCGGGTCCGAGCGAAGTATCCGCAGAAAACCGTTTGGGCATACACGGGCTTCACTTTGGAGGAGCTTCAAAGCCCCGACTGCCGCGGGAACTGCGAAGTTACCGAAAAGCTTCTTTCCATGATCGATGTCCTTGTGGATGGACGCTTTGTTGAAAAGCTGAAGGATATCTCTCTGCGTTTCCGCGGCTCATCAAATCAGCGGCTCATAGATATGCCGCTGACCCTGAGATCGGGGAATATCACCGAGTGGGGATAATACTCCTTTCCTTGCTTATCAAATCTAAAGAGGTAATATATATGACAAAATTCAAGGTTTTTTTAAAGAAAAAAAATATTGAAATATCCTTTAAACGATATTTTATTGACGCCATGGGAGCAATGGCACTGGGACTCTTTTCCTCCCTTTTGATCGGAACCATTTTTGCCACGGTCGGCGGATATATTCCCGGCACCTTTGGAGAATTTCTAACAGAGTGCGCGAATTTTGCCAAAAACGGTTTTGTCAGCGGTTCGGTCATTGGTGTTGCCATTGCAAATTCTCTAAAAGCGGCACCTCTGGTCATGTATAGCTCCGGAGTTGTGGGAGCGGCGAGCTATATGCTCGGCTCGGTATTT
Organism: Eubacteriales bacterium; assembly: GCA_045595425.1. Classification (GTDB taxonomy): domain Bacteria; phylum Bacillota; class Clostridia; order Oscillospirales; family CAG-272; genus SIG710. The sequence continues at coordinate 11,211 of JAZOAL010000016.1, read as the reverse complement.
ATGATAGGCGGTGCTGAAAAAACTTTAACAGCAGGCCCGGCAGGTGCGTTTGTGGCGGTACTTATTGCATGCGAGCTTGGAAAGCTGGTATCAAAGGAGACAAAGATCGACATTATTGTGACTCCAACGGTCACTATTATTTCAGGGCTTGCAGTCGCAAAGCTCGTCTGCCCACCCATTGCATGGGCAATGTATTATCTCGGCGATTTCATCAATACCGCCACAGAGCTGCAGCCCCTACTTATGGGTATTATTATTTCGGTTGTTGTGGGAGTGATACTGACATTGCCGATAAGCTCGGCGGCAATATGCGCCATGATCGGCATCTCGGGGCTGGCAGGCGGAGCTGCGGCGGCAGGCTGCTGTGCACAGATGGTCGGATTTGCCGTTATCAGCTTCCGCGAGAACAAATGGGGCGGCATCGTTGCTCAGGGTCTTGGCACTTCGATGCTTCAGATGGGAAACATTATCCGCAAGCCGGTCATTTGGGTGCCGGCAACCCTCGCTTCGGCGGTGACAGGCCCTATTTCAACAATGATATTCAAGCTTGAATGTACCGGCGTTTCAGCAGGTATGGGTACCTGCGGTCTGGTGGGGCCAATCGGCATCATTGACGCGGCAGCCCATAAGGACGCTATGTTTTGGATAGGGCTATTGCTCGTTTGCATAGTTCTCCCCGCCATCCTCTCGATCCTTTTCAATGAGATACTCCGAAAGCTCGGTCTTATTAAAACCGGCGATATGAAGCTGGAGCTTTGAGTATATGCCTCCGGCGGGTTAAACCCTTTTTTCAAAAAGGGTTTAAGAATCCAAAAAACTCAAATGAACAAAACTCCGGTCAAAACAGGTTTCCGATCTGTTTTGACCGGAGTTGTTTACTCGCTCACATTGATATCGCCAAGGGTCTTAAGCTCATAGAATTTGCCCTTCTTTTCCATCAGCTCGTCATATGTGCCTATTTCAACGCATTTTCCCTGTTCCATAACAACGATCCTGTCTGCATCGCGTATAGTGGACAGTCTGTGTGCAACGATGAAGGTAGTACGGTTCTTTATCAGCTCTGATATCGCCTTCTGAACATGATATTCGGAAATATTGTCAAGAGCAGAGGTCGCCTCATCAAGAATGAGTATTTTAGGGTCGCGAATCAGAGCCCGCGCGATACATATTCTCTGCTTCTGACCGCCCGAGAGCTTGCCTCCGTTTTCGCCTATCAAAGTATCAATGCCATTTGGCAGAGTATCCAGAAATTCATTGATATTCGCCAGCTCCAAAACCTCTTGAAGCCGCTTTTCGCTGACGCCGGGCATGCCGAAGGTAATATTGTCTCTGATAGTTCCCGTCATTAAAATGCTGTTTTGAGGAACAACGGAAATGAAATGCCTGTAATCGCTCAGACAAAGTGTCTCTACAGGCTTGCCGTCAATGAGATACTGACCCGAGGTGGGCTGAAGAAATCCGATTATCATATTCATAATAGTGGATTTCCCCGATCCCGAGCTGCCGACAAAGGCGACGCACTCACCGGGCTTCACTTCCAGATCAAAATTCTTTATCGTGTCCTCGCCCGCCCCGGGATATCGGTAGCAGACATTATCAAATTTCAGATGACCGTGAACAAAACGAAGCTTGATTTTTCCTCGGTCATCCTCAACATCGTTTGAGAACATGATCTCTGAAACAGAACGTGCGGATTCCAGTCCCTTTGTCATTTCGGGGAGCATGGACACGATGGTATTTATTCGTCCCGAAACCTGGCTGTAAAAGCTTTGGAAAAGGACGATGTCTCCGATATCTATATATCCGTTATATGCAAGGAACGCGCTGAAGATCAAATTCAGCAGGCTGAACATCTGATTGGTTATATAAAGAGACGACGAAAAAGAAGCATTTACTTTATCCACCTCAAGAGCCTTAGACCTCAGGCTTTTGATCTGCGTTTCCAGCTTTATCAGTTCTTCCTCTTCAAGTCCGTGCGCCTTGGTAACGGGGATCATGCTGATCATTTCCGAGACCTGTGCCGACATCTGCTCATTTTCGCGGCGGAAAGCGGCATTTCTGCTGCGAAGCTGCTTTCTGAAAAATTGCGTGAACACCACTTGAAAGGGAATCACAACCGCGAAGAACACTGCAACCATCCAGTTTTTGCTCAAAATAATAACAACATTGATTATCAGCAAGGTCACCGTTGGCACGATCGTTTTGATTATTTGGTTATTCAGCAGCTCAACAGCCTCGATATCGCGGATAAATTTGGATTGCACCCTGCCGCTTTCGATCTCCTTATGATATGTGATAGAAAGATGCTGGAGCTTGCGGATAAGAGTACGGCGCAAACCCGCCGACATAGTTCTCAGCATATTGTCGGCATATTTTGCATATATCATATGCCCCGGAATGTGAATAGCATAAAGGACTACAAGGAGAAGGGCATTTTTTGCGATAAGAGTTACAAGACCGTCTCCCGGAGAGACGAGAGCATTGATAATGTTTGCCGTGACGATAGGAGATACAAAGCCAATCATGTCCTTAATACCGAACATAACGGCGGAAAGCAAAATCTTAAGCGAATTCTGCTTCATAAGCTTTGTAATTACCCCTGCACCATCATGGCTCTTTTCGGCTTCTTCTGCAAAAAGCTTTTCATAGTCGGGTAACTGCGCGTGGTTCTTTGTGCTCATAACACATCCTCCCATTTCACTCGCCCATGGCTTTTTATAAAATTTTCCGCAGGCTTATTTCCCTGCTTGCGCTAATTATACCCCAACAGAAATATTTGTCAAGTAGTTTTTTTAAATTTATATAATTTTTGTGAGCTGTGTTTGAATCATAGGAAGATCAATTTGCAGGATATCCGATCTTTGCAGATATAATGAATGTCGGATTCCCATCGTGTGGCAAGATGTTAAACAATAATTTATCGGTGCGTGAGGACGAACACAAAATTATTGTTTTCTGCTTCGAATCGGATATTTTCAAATAAATATTGACAAATCGCAAAAAATTTAGTATAATATACAAGGCTTGCGGGCGTGGCGGAATTGGCAGACGCGCCAGACTTAGGATCTGGTGTCTACGACGTGGGGGTTCAAGTCCCTTCGCCCGCACCAAAGCATTCAAACCCGAACCTTTTACCAATCGGTGAAACGTTCGGGTTTGTTGTTTTCTTATGTGATGTCAGCCATAAGCGATCTCGGCATCTTCTGCCCGAAAATACCGAGACCCCAATATCTTTATTTACATTAAGTCATTCTTTATTGTTATTTAAACAGAGCGTCACTGATCCTCGCCAAAATCTGCGATATAAGCCTCAACAAGCTTCTCTGCCCAATCGGAAACCGGCTCCAGCTTTCCCGTAAAGAAACGCAGGGATTTAGGCTCGTGAACAAAGCGCAGACCGCCGATCATATGTCTGTGGTCATATAACCATTTTACGCGGTCGATAACATATTCCGTCTGCGAAAGGGTAAACACTCTTCTCGGGAAAGCAAGGCGAACCATTTCAACCGATGCGATGCGCTCGCTTCCGTCGGGATTTCTCTCCTCCGAAAGAGTACCTCTCTCCATTCCGCGGATACCGCCGCAAAGATAGAGTGCCGCAACAAGAGAACCTGCGGGATACTGCTCCGAGGGAATATGAGACACCACCTGACGGGCATCTATATGCGCTCCGAGACCGCCGCCGGGGGTTATCATTGGAACACCGAGAGCATCAAGCTCCTTTACGCAGTGATCGATAAACTGCGGTCCCTGCGATATAATGTCAATATCCATTGTTTCATCAAACCCGACTATCATTGCCTCCATTTCCTTCACAGACATACCGCCGTATGTGAGGAAGCCCTCAAACATTGTGATATAGTCCTCAAGCTCATGGAAAATGGATTCATCTCTAACAAGGATTCCGCCGCCGCGTCCAAAACCAAATTTACGTCCAGAGAAATAGATGATATCGAAGAGATCCGCCACCATTCTTGTGATCTCGGCAACAGACTTATCCTTCATCGATTCTTCGCGTGTCTTTATGAAATAAAGGTTGTCCTGAAGCAGTGAGGCATCAAGAATTGTGAGAATACCGTTCTTGCGTGCAATATCGGTTGCATCCTTCATGTTCTCATATGAGATGGGCTGACCGCCGATGAGGTTTGTTCCCGCCTCAAGGCGCATATAAGCAATGTTGTCTGCGCCCTCCTTTTCAATGCAGGCGTTAACCTTATCAAGATCAATATTACCCTTAAAGGGCAGATCGCTCTTAGGGATAAGTCCTTCGTCCTTTACAAGCTCTTCAACATGACCTCCGAGACGAGTTACATGAGCCTTTGAGGTTGTGAAATGATAGTTCATGATAACGCAGTTTCCGGGCTTTACAAAATGCGTTGCAAGAATATGCTCGCAAGCGCGTCCCTGATGGGTGGGAAGCAGATATTTGATCCCGAATATCTCCTCCAGCTTATCTCTCATGCGGTAAAAGGTCTCACTGCCGGCATAAGCATCATCAGCGCGAAGCATTGCCGCCTGCATATTATCACTCATGGCGTTGACACCCGAGTCGGTAAGCATGTCCATAAAAATATCGCCGTTGTGCAGAAGAAAGGTGTTGAAGCCTGCCTCCTTCATTTTTTCAAGGCGTTCCTTTGCGGGAAGAAGGGTCAACTTTTGAACGATTTTAACCTTGTGCATCTCCATCGGCACAGGTGTACGGTTGTAAAACTGAATTTTCGGCATTTTTATTTCCTCCAAATTGTTGAAAAACTGTCGAAAATAGTATATAATAAAAATATCCATTAGTCAAGTAGATGTTTTAGATAACACAGATCGATTTTTTCGATAGGAGGGTGTCATGGAAATACGAAATCTTATAACCTTCGTAAAAGTTGCCGAGCTTGGGAGCTTTACGAAAGCTGCAAAAGCCCTTGATTATTCGCAATCCACCATATCTTTTCAGATAAAACAGCTCGAGGACGAGATCGGCGATCTGCTCTTTGAGCGCATAAACCGAACCGTAACGCTGACGGAAAGGGGCAGAGAATTGCTTGAATATGCACGGCAGATCAGCCGTCTCACGGCGGAGTTCGGTCAAAATTCCGATAGCTCCGAAAACCCCGAGGGGTTTATCCATATCGTTGTGCCCGATTCGATATGCGAGGATATGATAAACACCAATTATGTCGATTTTCACAACCGACATCAGCGCATTTCGCTCAAATTTACAAATACCGACACCGACACCATGTTCCATATGTTAAGCCGCAATGAAGCTGATATTATGGTGACACTCGACAGTCACACCTATCGCAGTGAGTATATTATTGCAAAGGAAGAGCCCGTGAAGATGAATTTTGTGACAGGCACAGACTCAAAATTCGCCACAGACCGCGAGCTTTCGATAAAAGATATCGCAGACCGCCCCTTCATTCTTACCGAAAAGGTTGCATATCGCCGTGCCTTTGACGATGCGCTTGCAAAGCAGTCGCTTGAAATACTCCCTATTCTCGAAATCGGGCGAACAGATATTATCATGAACATGCTTGAAGCAGGTCTCGGAATATCCTTTTTGCCCGAATTTGTAACGAGAAAAAGAGAGAGGGCGGGTAAGCTAATGTATCTCAATGTAAGCGATATCAAGGTCGATATCTGGAAACAGCTCATATATCACAAAAACAAATGGATAGGTGTCCCGATGAAAGCTCTGATAGATTATATCAAGGAAATGGAATTTGGGAGATGAGACGACTGTTTCAAATTCATGTAAAAAATTTTTGCAGGTACTTGAAAAAGAATATAAAAAGGTGTAAAATAGAGTAATAATAATATTTCTTAATGATCGGAGACCTTTTATGAAGATAGCACTTATTGCACATGATAAGAAAAAGAATGAAATAATTGAATTGGCAAAAAAATATAAGGATGTTCTCGGAGAGCATGAGCTCTATGCAACGGGCACTACAGGCACTCTCATTATGGGTGAAACGGGACTCACCATTCACCGCATGAAGAGCGGGCCGCTGGGCGGCGACCAGCAGATCGGCGCAATGCTTGCAAACGGAGATATCAATCTAATCATTTTCCTGCGCGATCCTCTTACGGCTCAGCCTCACGAGCCCGATGTTTCCGCACTTCTCCGCCTCGGTGATGTTCAAAGTATTCCGCTGGCTACAAACGCAAGCAGTGCAACCATAATGCTTGAAGCAATGAAAAATAATATCTATTTCGAATAAGGTACAAAAGACAAAAAATGGAAAACATTAACATTCAAATAAAAAAACTGATAAATTATGCCGAGGAAAACGGTCTGATAGAAAAAAATGACTGCCCCTGGGCAGTAAACAGAGTGCTCGAAGTGCTCGGCCTTGATGATTATTGCGAACCTGCCGATTCCGAAATGCCGCAGGTGCTTCCCCTTCCCGAGGATGAGCTTGATTCTATTCTCGGCGCAATATGCGACTATGCCTACGAAAAAGGACTTATGGAGGGAAACGGAGTTGACTACCGCGACCTCTTTGACACAAAGATCATGGGTGCAATAATGCCACGTCCCTCTGAAGTCACAAGAAAATTCACCTCTCTTCATTCCGAAAGTCCCGAAAAGGCAACAGACTATTTTTACGGCATCAGCCGCACAAGCAACTATATCCGCCAGGGCAGAGTTAAGAAGGATCTCCGCTGGTCTGTGACCTCCGAATACGGGGACATCGATATCTCAATAAATCTCTCAAAGCCCGAAAAAGATCCAAAAGCTATTGCAGCGGCAAAGCTGCTGCCGCAGGCAGGATATCCGAAATGTCTGCTATGCCGCGAAAACGAGGGCTATGCGGGAAGGCTCAATCACCCCGCAAGACAAAATATCCGTCTCATTCCCCTTAAGATCGATGGCTGTGATTGGTTTTTGCAATATTCTCCCTATGTTTATTATAACGAGCACTGCATTGCCCTCAGCGCCCATCACACTCCGATGGCTATAAACCGCTCCAGCTTTGCAAAGCTCCTTGATTTTGTGGAATATCTGCCCCACTATTTCATCGGCTCAAATGCCGATCTGCCTATCGTCGGCGGTTCCATTCTCAGCCATGACCATATGCAGGGCGGAAGGTACACCTTTGCAATGGAGAAAGCCCCCATCGAAAAGGCTCTGACATTTGAAGGCTTTGAGGATGTTCGGGCAGGCATAGTTAAATGGCCCATGTCGGTCATTCGTCTGCGCGCTGAGGAAAAGGATCGCCTTGTGGAGCTTGCAGATAAGATACTTCTCGCCTGGAGAGGATATACCGATGAAAATGCTTTCATTTTCGCCGAGACCGAGGGCGAGCCACATAACACAATAACTCCCATTGCCCGCCGCCGAGGAAGCGATTTTGAGCTTGATCTGGTCTTGCGCAACAATATTACAACAAAAGAGCATCCCATGGGCGTATATCATCCCCATGCAGAGCTTCACAATATCAAAAAGGAAAATATCGGTCTTATTGAGGTAATGGGTCTTGCAGTTCTGCCCGCCCGCCTGAAAACGGAAATGGAAGTCCTTGCAGAAAAAATTCTCGATTCATCCGATATCTCTGCCGATGAGAGCACCGCAAAGCACGCGGATTGGTTTAAAGCATTTTCAAGCAGCTATGAATTTACGAAAGAAAATGTCATGGAAATACTCCATGCCGAAATCGGTAAGACCTTTGTCAAGGTTCTTGAGGACGCAGGCGTTTATAAGCGCACTGATGAGGGTAAAGCAGCATTTCTTCGTTTTTGCGAAAGCGTTAAATAAAAGAGAACAGTGCACGGTTTTGTTTTTTCAGATCTCGCAGGCGAGCATATCCTCATATGTTTCGCGGCGGATGATCATTTTATCCTCGCCGCCGCGGAGAATTACCACGGGCGGACGTGGGATCCTATTATAATTTGATGCCATCGAATGGTTATATGCGCCTGTGGTCATGACCGCAACTATATCGCCGCGGTTCGGACGGGGCATAGGAACATCCTCCTGGATAAGGTCACCGCTCTCACAGCATCTGCCTGCCACGGTGCAGACAAAATCCCTTTCCTCATTCATTCTATTGGCAAGAACTACGGTATATGGCGACTGATAGAGCGCAAAGCGCGGATTATCGGGCATGCCGCCGTCGATCGAAACATAATTCTTAAATCCCGGGATCGTTTTCACCGTTCCGGCGGTATAGAGGGTCATACCTGCATCGGCAACAATGCTTCTGCCCGGTTCCATTCGCACTGCGGGGATTTTCAGCCCTCTCTTCACACAAACAGCCTTCATATGCTCCGCAATAACGGCTATATTGGCTTCATAATCAATTTCGGGGTGCTCTTCAAGATATCTGACGCCCATGCCGCCGCCGAGGTTTATGATCTCCGCTTCAAAGCCGAAGGCATCCTTCATATCCGCCGAAAAGCCCAGCATGATATCTGCCGCATCGGTGAAGGGCTGGGTCTCAAATATCTGCGAGCCTATATGGCAGTGATAGCCCATAAGGGAGATATGAGGCTGCCTTAGTGCAAGGGCGACCAATGCCTTTGCCTGTCCTGTTTCGATTGCCGCGCCGAATTTTGAATCAACACGTCCTGTATTTATCGACTGATGGGTATGGGGATCGATACCGGGGGTAATGCGCAGAAGGATATTCTGTTTTATGCCTCTCCTTGCTGCTTCCGCTTCGATTGAGAGAAGCTCCGTATCGCTGTCGCAAACAAAATATCCCACGCCTCTGTCCATTGCAAAGGCAATATCCGAATCTGTCTTATTATTACCGTGGAAATAGGAATTTTCCATGGGAAATCCGCCGACAGATGCGGTATAGATCTCTCCCGGAGAAACAACATCAATTCCCATGCCCTCTTCGCGCATAATTCGGTAAATATCCTTAATGCAAAGGGCTTTCCCAGCATATAGAGGCTGTGCCTTTTCGCCGAAATATTTCTTCATCGCCGTCATATAAATACGGCATTTTTCTCTTATTTTATCCTCATCGAGAAGATAGAGCGGTGTTGCATATTTCTGTGCCAGCTCGGTGGTATCTCTGCCCGCAAAGGTCAGATGTCCCGCGTCATTTATATCAAGATTATCACAGATCATCCCGTTTTTTTCATTCAAGCATATCGTTGACACTGTAAAGCCCGTTTTCCTTTCCGCAGAGATAAACAGCCGCAGTCAAAGCACCCTCGGCAAAGAGCGCACGGCTATGAGATTTGTGTGAAAGAGTCAATGTCTGCGAGCCTGTATCGATCCTGACCTCATGCTCGCCGATGACCTTGCCCATGCGCAGAGAATGGATGCCGATCTCGCCCCTCGGACGCTTTCCGTTTTCATGTCTGCCTATGCAGAAGGTGCTATCGTATCCCTTTGCTTCGCGCACGCCCTCAGCAAGCATAAGCGCAGTGCCGCTTGGAACATCGACCTTCTGATTATGATGAACTTCGGTTATCTCAACATCGGCATCAGGGAAGATTCTGACCGCTTGCTTTACAAGAGAGACCAGCAGAGCTATTCCGATGGACATATTTCCGGAATAGAAAATGGGAATAAGCTCGGAAGCCTTCTTTATTGCTTCTTTTTCTTCTTCTGTCTGACCTGTGGTGGCGATTATCAACGGAAGCCTTTTCTCCACAGCATAGGCTACGAGAGAATTTGTTGCGCTATGATGGGAGAAGTCGATTATAACATCCGCTTCTTCTTTTACATCGGCAATATCGGTATATGCGGGGCAATTCACTATGGGAAGAACTATATCGGTTGCCGCCGCCAAGGTCGCGGAGCAATATCCGCCCTCGATAGCGGAGATCAGCTCTTTACCCATTCTGCCCGATGCGCCGCAAACTATTACTTTCATTTTTCAAAATACCTCTTAAATTATTCCGTGAGACTTCATAATGGAAATGAGCTTTGCTTCGTTCGCTTCTTCCATTGTGGTAAGAGGAAGGCGGAGATAGTTCTCACAATAGCCCATTGCGCTCATTGCCGCCTTCACGGGAATGGGGTTTACTTCGCAGAAGAGAGCGTTTATAAGCGACAGATACTTTGACTGCAGCTGCATACTCTTTGCGGTCTCTCCGCGCATAAATGCCTTGCAGATCTCGCTCGTCTCGCCCGGAAGGAGATTTGATAGTACGGAGATTACACCCTTTCCGCCGCAAGCCATAATGGGGACGATCTGGTCATCATTACCCGAATAGATATCCAGCTTATCGCCGACGAGAGTTGCCGTTTCGACGATCTTGGAGATATTTCCGTTAGCCTCCTTGATAGCGGAGATATTGGGATGCTCCGCAAGAGCAAGATATGTAGAGGGCTCGATATTCATGCCTGTTCTGCCCGGCACATTATAGAGGATGATGGGCTTATCAGAAGCATCCGCAAGGGTTGTGAACATCTTGATAAGACCCTTCTGAGTTGCTTTATTATAATAGGGAGTTACAACGAGCATCGCGTCTGCGCCCGCTTCGCATGCACAGCGTGTCAGATCCAGAGCATAGCCTGTGTCGTTTGAGCCTGTACCTGCGATAACGGGCACTCTGCCTGCTGTCTGCTTTACCGCAAAGGCGATGGCGTCTCTGTGCTCATCATCGGTGAGGGTCGATGCCTCGCCTGTTGTTCCGCAGACTACGAGCGCGTCAATGCCGCTGTCGATCTGCCAGTCTATAAGTCTTCCAAAAGCATTATAATCGATGCCGTTCTCCGTGAGGGGAGTTACGAGAGCTGTAGCCGCTCCCTCAAAAATCGTCTTCTTGTTCTTTGCCATTTTTCGGTTTCCTTTCTTTTACCTATATATTTAGTAAAAAAATAGAGCCAACTCTTACGAATTGGCTACCGTTCAATACTAATTATGCGGCGAAAAGCTCCTATTCGCCCGAGACATAGTTTTATTGACCGATAGCTCTCCGCAGAAATGCGACAGTACGGCAGATCTTATTCCCCCATACCGGTGATGCCTTTCGCCCGGGCAACCCTCGGCGCAATCCCCTTTGGCGTCGGCAAAACTCTGCGAAAGCTTGCCGCCGACGCTACTCTTGTCATGCGCGCCTCTATCCTTATGGCAGTATTATAACAGTTATTTACCGATTTGTCAAGGGATATATCAAATTTTTCATCAATTGTAAAAATAATATCTGCCTCAATCATATGTTAAGCTCAAAAACTTGATTCCAGAGCGATAAACAATAATTTGTCGAACTGTTTGTAGAGTGATGAATTAACAAATTAAGATGCAC
>JAZOAL010000015.1:0-3982 GCA_045595425.1 Eubacteriales bacterium | reverse complement strand
AACAATAATTTAGCGGGCTGTTAGAAAAGGCAAATAAACATAAGTGAACAAGGCGAACACTCCCGAAAAGACATCCCTCGACTAAGCTCGGGATGACTTTTCGGTGAATACTGTTTTGTGCCTTTCTATAAGGAAAAAAGGATTTTAGAAAGAAAAAATTAGTTTTTCCACATGAGATCCTTCACTGTGTTCAGGATGACAGATAGTGCTCATTTGTAGCTTTTACTACATGAAAAAATCAGGAGATTTGCTGTAGAAAGATACACAAACAACTTACAAATGTCATCCTGAACGTAGTGAAGGATCTCATAGGCTTTATGTTACTTTGCCCCGACAAATTATTGTTTTCCCTAAAAATATATCAAAAGGATTGTCAGTCTTTTACAGCTATGAGATCTGCGGCATAGGGGAGCGACATTATCCAATCGCAAAGTGTATGCCACTCGGCAAGCTTATGGGTGCGGCGGGCATAATAAATACCGATCAGATTCTCATAATTCAGCGTCACAGTGCGCATTTGATTAAAGGAAGAGGGCAAAAGCTGGATCATATTATGCCAATGACTGCGCTCGTCCCTATTCTCCGCAAATTTCTGCCTTTCGCTCTCCAGATATGCGATAAGGGCGTCAAGAGCTTCAAGCGCATCCTCGGTGAGGCGATCATGGCTGAAATCATCTCTTTCAAAAGGCTTTGTGTGTATCTTGTGCATTGTGGAGCAGGAGTTTGCAACCGTTCCTACCTTATATGTATCAAACTCCTTCCACCAATAAAGAGGAGCTGTTATATCAACCGAAACAAAGATCTGACGCAGAAACTTTCTATGGTCGCTTCCTGCCTTAGCAAGGCGTTTTGCAAGATCCATATCGTTCTCCCCGAAGACAAAGTTGCCCTCGGCATCATATGTGCTGTCCATTTTTGCCCAACTGTTCATGGGGTTCCTTGCACCCCTTATGGCATTCTCGAAATTCATCACCGAAGTGCGTTCTGTCTTTAACATTCCTTCTCCTCCGAAACCTTTTTGTTTATCTTACCATATTTCCGAACGGATGTCAATAAAAATTTCATTATTAAAATTAAACGGGGCTGACTCAAACGAGTCAGCCCCAAAACATATCGTTTTATCTGAAATACCATGTATCCGTATGGGAACGGGACTGAGTCTTCAGATTTTCATCGGTATACTTTGTGGAATAATCATATGTGCCGATGGCAATTTCATCAACATCCTTTGTCAGATCACATATAAATATCTGCAGACCGTAGCAAATAACGGATGCGGAATCCGAAACTTCGATCTTATGATTTGTACGAGGCTTGCCTCTGTAGGTGTATATACCGTCTGCGGCAATGAAGGTATAAACTGTCGAAGCCGAAGGCTTATAATCCTCAAGAAGCTGTTCATTATAATCGCCAATGGAGCTTTCACTTGTGAGCACAAGGCTTCCATCATCGTTTACAGCATCTATAGCGAATACGCCGGGAGCATATGCCTCTTCGCCGATAGAATTCCTCAAAAATTCAATGACAGTGGCTTTGAATATATTCTTATAAAGAGCGGTAGCTCTCGCAGTTTCGCGTTTTTCAATATCAAAGAAGCCTGCATAATGATCAGGAGTAACATTCTCCTCATAAAGCTTATCCATATAATTGCAGAAAGCTTCATAAGGGAGGTTCTCGGCAGACTGACCGTTGATCGAATCGATCTTGATCTCTCCGTAAACTCCGGAACCGTCCATGAGCGCGCTCTTTATTACAAGAACCTCATCTTCAAGAGCAAATTCGGATTTATAAGGATCAAAGGCAACGAACTCATATGGGAAGCCTTCAGGCTGTACTTCTCCGAAAACAACCGCCCAGTTTGCCAGATATTGAGCAAGAAGCACGGCATCCTTTGTGGAAATCTTGCCGTCACAGTTTCCGTCTGCGGACTGAAAATCAAAATTCTTAATATTCCAGTTTGCCAAATACTGCGCGATCAATACCACATCCTTGGTGTTTACATAAGAATCATTATTAACATCGCCGGGCTTAACAACTCTGCCGATAACGAAAGTTCCTGTCTTGTTTGTGGAGAAAATTATATTTTCTGCATTATAAGTTGAATTCAGCCAAACGAGCTGATCCTTCTCGTTCACATAATAAACATGGCTGACCTTGTTTCTGAAATTTTCGGGAAGAGAGAGAGAATAAGTAACACTCGTGCCGGGGTTAACTTTGGTTTCTCCACGAACAAGGCTTATGGAATAAGCCGCAAAATCACCGTCTGTAAATTCCGCAACAACCGACGCGGGCAGAGCGGAAGCATCAACATCCTCAATGCCAAGGGTTATTGCCCCGGTATTCGCCAAGCCTTCCTTTATCGTCAGTCTGAAATCATCACTGATATATTTGGAAACAACAGCCTTCCTTTTTATACCTGTGAGCTGATTTTCAAAATATTTGTGGGCAGCACTGTTTTCACAGAAATAGAAGCAGTCAAAATTCTCACCGGGATAAAATGAACCCTTTTCAAATTCGGTCTTATATCCTGCCACAATGATGTATTTAAGCTCGGGCTTTCTGAAAAGAGCTCCATCGGGAACGTATCTCAAGCTCGCAGGCAAAAGAATCTCCGTGATTCCCGATACAGAATCGAGCGTGCCATATGCAATAGTAAGGGTACCGCTCTTTATTGCAAGTCTGCCGCTGTAGTCTTTATTCACCTTGAGCAAATGATTGCCGATATAAAGGCATCCGTTTTCCATCTTATCGGAGTCGTTATAAATTGCAGTTGCGGCAAAGGAATTATAACCGATTTTGGTAATGCTGTCAGGCAAATTAACGTCAGCAAGTGCAGAAGCCCCGTAAAACGCATCGTCGGAAATAACCTGAACACCCTCCTTCAGCACTGCTGTTTCAAGCTTTGTACATCCCATAAAAGCGGCTTTTGAAACAGTTTTAACACTGCCGGGAATGGTGATCTCCGCAAGCGAATGGCATGTTTTAAACGCATAATCTCCAATGGCTGTAACGCTGTTTGGAAGAGTGATGCTCTTAAGAGAATTGCAGTTTTCAAAAGCAAAGCTGCCGATAGTTTTCAGCTTTCCGGCAAAGGTCACGCTCTCAAGCTTTACGCAATTTTCAAAAGCATCCGCGCCAATAGTTACGGTCGATGCGGGCACTGTATATTCCGTATCAGCTTTTTTTGCCGCATATTTGATAAGTGTTTTCATATCATAGCTGAAAAGAACATTATCCACAACCTTAAACTTTGTATTCTTTTCGCTGACCTCTATGGTTTCAAGAAAATCAAGACCGTTCAGAGCCCCTTCTGAAATATTTGCAACATGGGCACCGAGCTTTAATGTGTCAACTCTATCAACATCACCCGTATATACAAAGGCATCAGGAGCAATACCGACAATTTTCTTGCCTGTGGATGTAATATCGGGGATCGTAATCACATTTGAAGTTATGGGATATTTTGTGATTTCCACCGTTGTTGAACTCGTAGCAACATATTCAACAGCCGAAGCACTTGTGAAAAATGCCATGAGCATCACAAGCGAAAGTACGGTAATACAAAAGGCTAAAATACGTTTTTTCATCTGAATACCTCCCAAAAATAGACCTATTGAGGAAAAAACCTCATTCTTTGTTCTATTTTACCACATATAAATAAGCAAGTCAAGGATAATTGCCAAAAATATAACTTTAATTGAAAAACAAGCGAAGCGAACTGCGAGTTTGCAATACCCCATCGATGTGTAACTAACTTCCCAAAACAAACGCGAGCGAACTGCGATTATCACACTAAACAATCGCTTACGGCTGACGAAAGCAGTTTGCTCTGCCCCGTCCCTTTTTGCCCCCGTGCTCTTGGGGGGCAAAAAGGAGATTTAGAGTGATCGCGAGCACCCTTGAGCTCTGCATACTTGCGGAGCGATCAGGTGCGCGAGGCTCTCAAGGGAAGGGAGTACCCAGAGGGAAACCGCAAGGTGTC
>JAZOAL010000014.1:0-5130 GCA_045595425.1 Eubacteriales bacterium | reverse complement strand
CTCGATTCCGCTGTTCAGAACATCCTCGGGATCGGTCAGAAGTATCTCCGCACTTCCTCCGCCGAAAAGCTCGGAGAAGGTCTTATGGAAATTCTCATTTATTGCGTTGAATGCCTCCACAAATGAGTTCTTCATCTCCTTTTCAAGCTTTCCGATAATACCGGTAAGCTCTTCCTTTGCCTTATTCAGATCCTTTATCTGCCCCGTCATATAATCATAACGGGTCTTTACATCGGCATATTCCTCGATAGCTCCCACATTGACAGAGCCGAGAGCGCGAAGCTTATTGCGGCATTCGGTTTGAATACTGTGAACAGCCCCTCTCTCCTCTGACTTTATCATCGGATAATCAAGCTCCATAGCCGCCGCACGGGTAAGCTCATAATCATCCCAAAGACGTGATGAAAGCTTGTCCTGCTCGGCATGAAGCTGTGCAATCTTGGTCTCATTTGCGGTATGGCTACGGAAGATCAGTTCCTTTTCGCCAGTCTTTTCACGGATCCTTGCCCTGATCTCATTCAGCTTCTTTTCAAATTCAAAGCCGCCCGTTTCCTTCTCTTCTCTGCCTGCGTTAAGCGAGACAAGGGTCTTTTCACCCTCTTCGGCAAGCCTCCTGTTATCTCTCTGTGCTTTCCCATATGCACCGAGAGTTATCCTCAGCTCCTCAATTCTCGCTCGTGAATTTGACATCTCGCTCTCAATGGCAAGTATTCTGTCATCCGAAGTGGAAAGAAGCTCCTTTGCTGTCTCTATATCCTTGCGGGTTTCACTGATAGAAATATAAAGCTGAGTGAGTTCCTCACCTATAGCGTTTTTGCGGTCGAGCATATCATTCTTCTCAACCTCTTTTTCGCTTCTGTATTCGGATATCTCGTCTATGCGAACCGTAAGCTCTTTTTCCTTTGCAAGAAGCTCTGCAAGATCCTCTTCATATCTCTTCTGCATCTGAGAGAGCGTTTCAAAATCAGAGTGCAGCTTTGCGATAAGAGAATTATTTGCCTCAAGCTTTGCCGCAAGCTGATCGTAGCCTGAAATTTCAGCATTCATCATAGTCTGAATGAGCTTTCTGCGGTCGTCAAGGGAAAATTCCTCATTTTCGGCAGAAGAAAGCTCACGGTCGATCTCATTGAGCCCCTTCTTTACTTTATCGGCATCCTTTGCCGCCGTTTCAAGCTCAAGACGGAGCTTTTCTATCTCACCCGAACGGGAAAGAATACCGCTGTCGCGCTTTGCGCTGCCGCCGGTAAATGAACCGCCCGGATTGATCTGCTGACCGTCAAGGGTAACAACTCTTACCCTAAAACGGAGAGCCTTTGCCATAGCTGTGGCATTGTCAATATTGTCAAAAACAACAGTTCTCGCCAGTAGCGAAGCAACTATATTGCTGAATTTCGCATCATATTTCAGAAGCTTATCGGCTGTGCCGACATATCCTCTGTAGACAGAAGCGTCCTTAACATCTTTAGAAGGCTCCGAGGCCTTCATCGAAGCGATCGGATAGAAGGTAGCTCTGCCCGCACCTGCATTTTTAAGAGCAAGTATCGCCGCCTTTGCGGTTTCCTCGTCCTCAACAACGATATTCTGCAGATTTGCTCCAAGAGCGGTCTCAATAGCAGTGATATACTGATTATCAACATTTATGAGCTTTGAAAGAGGTCCATAAACCTTGCCCCCGATAGAACCGGCATCATACTGCTTCATAACAAAGCGTACAGAATTGTTATATCCCTCAAAATGTTCCTCCATTCGTTTCAGAGCATCGATTCTCTGCGCAGCCGTATCGCGCTTGACGCTAAGTCTGCCGAGTTCCTCACTCTGCGTGCGTCTGCGAGCCGAAAGTGACGCTGTTTTCTCAGCAAGCTTCTCGGCTTCCCCATCGATCTTATCGATCTCGACAAGATATTTGTCCACAGCCTCTTTCGCCACGGCACACTTCTTTTCCAGCTCTGCCGAGGTCTTTTTATATTGCTCTATCTCGGAAAGAATTGAAGTGTTCTTATCGGTATCGGTGCTCTTTGCATTTTCAAGAACCGATTTGCGTACTCTTATATCAACTCTTTCGCCTTCAAGCCTTCTTATATCCTCAAGAGCCGTGGCAACAGCCCCCTCAAGCTCCTCAGCCTTATCCGAACATTCCTTCTGCTCGGCAGTTTTCGCAAGATGCAGATCGATCATATCGTCCAGCTTTAGAGAAAGCTCCTCGATATTTTTCGCCCGTTCTTCTTTTCCGGATTTCTCGGCAAGTATAGCCTGCTCTGAAGAAGCTATGCTGCTCTCGATATTTGAAATGAGCTCTTTGGTATGCTCAATATTGTTTTCGCCGACTCTGTATTCGCTGTCGAGATCGTGATTTTTCTCGGTCTGCTCTCTGATTTTCTGTAACAGCTCCTCGGATTCCATCTTATTGGACTGCGCCGCCTCAAAAAACTTATCATTCTGCGATTCAAGAGCAACAATACTGTCCTCGGCGTTCTGAAGCTCCATTTCCGAGAGCTTGAATGCAGTCTCCGCATCTGAAATATCCGAGCGGAGCTTCTCGGTATCATAAAGCCAGAGCTGAACATCCGCTTTCTTTTTAGTCTCATAAAGCTCCAGATATTTTTTCGCCTTTTCCGCATCACGTCGGAGAGGCTCAACTCTCCCCTCAAGCTCGGAAAGGATATCGTTTACACGAAGCATGTTATCCTCGGTTGCGGCAAGCTTTCTTTCAGCCTCATTCTTGCGGTGGCGATATTTTGCAATACCCGAAGCATCCTCAAAAATGCTCCTGCGCTCATCACTCTTCTGAGAAATAATCTCCGCTATCTTACCCTGACCGATAATGGAATAACCGTCACGACCTATACCGGTATTCATAAACAGCTCATAGATATCCTTCAATCGAACATTCTTGCGATTGATAAAATACTCGCTCTCGCCCGCTCTGTAATAACGGCGGGTAACAGTCACCTCATCATAAGGGCTGTCAAGCCTTCCGCCTTCATCGCCCGTATTATCGAAGGTTACCGAAACCTCCGCATAGCCCATAGGTCTGCGGCTGTCCGCACCGCCAAAGATAACGTCCTCCATCTTTGAGCCTCGAAGGCTCTTTGAGGAAATTTCTCCGAGAACCCAACGCATAGCATCAGAAATATTCGATTTTCCGCTTCCGTTAGGCCCAACAATGACGGTTGCGCCCTTTTCGAAAGTTAACTTCGTCTTATCAGGGAAGGATTTGAAGCCCTGAAGTTCAAGTGATTTTAAATACAAAGGTTAGTCCTCCCATGTCTTAAAATTCCATCTTTATATTATAACCCAAAAGTTCGATTTTTTCAAGGATTTTAACGCTCATTATATGTTTTTTTACAAAATATTTATCTTTAATTCTATTTATGTTCCTTCTTTTTTGCCCAACAGCCTTGGAGGTAGCCCCTCTTGGAACATAAAAAATGATATCCTTATCACCTTCGGACTGGAGAGCTTCAAGCATTTCGCACATTTTGTCGAAAAACACCTCTCCCATTGCAAGCTCGCCTATAGCACTGTGATTTGCGCCGCCGTAAACCTCCTTCTCTGAGGAAAGATTTTCAGAAGCGCAAAGTCCGACCCTTATGCAGGGCACATTAAGGCTGTCGAAAATCTTCAAGACCTCTTTTGTCCTCATAACGGCATCTTCATTTGTCAGCGGCTCATAGATCCCCTTCTCCGCCATTTCGCAAAGCTCGGTTTTGTAAAAAATCACAGTTGGGTAAACTCGTGCTCCGTCAGCACCGAGCCCGCAGATTTTTTTTGCAGTCTCAACCTCTGTTTGCTGTGTTGCACCCGGCAGACCTATCATCATCTGTCCTATAAACTCAAAGCCGTATTCTTTTATAAGTCGGCAAGCCTGCTCCGCCTGCCTTGCACTATGTCCGCGCTTTGTTTTAAGAAGCACTTCATCGGACATGCTCTGAAGACCCAGCTCTATGGTTCTAACCCCATATTTACCAAGGATTTTCAGGATCTCTTCATCAATATAATCAGGTCTTGTCGAAAGTCTTATACTGTCTACTCTGCCGCTCTGCACATAGGAATATGCCGTTTCAAGAAGCGATATCATAAGAGATCGATCTATACCCGTAAAGGATCCGCCGAAAAAGGCGATCTCAGTTTCTGTGTCACCGCCCCTCTCTTCTATGGTTTTGAGCGCTGCTTCGATCTCATCGGGAACGGTATTTATATCAAAGTCCATATGCCCGGATATCGAACGTTGGTTACAAAAAACACAGTTGTTCGGGCATCCGAGATGAGGAATAAAAATCGGTATATTGGCATGCTTTCTCTTCTTTTGCTCCATCAAAATCCGCTCCTTTCGACCAATGGTTCTTTACCTTTTTAAACGCGACAGGGACTGCGCCGTTTATAGGCTCAGTCCCAACATATTCATTTTATGCCCCGAAAAGCTTCAGTGCTTCCGCCGCAGCCTTCTGCTCTGCCTCTCGCTTTGAATTTCCCTTGCCTCTTCCGATAACATTGCTGTTGAGCCTTGCTTCAACGGTAAAGGATTTCAAATGATCCGGTCCGCTTTCGTCAACCGTCACATATTCAAGAACCTCCCCCTCCACCTGCTGAACGATCTGCTGGAGAAGTGTTTTATAATCCTTGCTGTGTCCATCGCTCTCCGCCGATTCCAGCTCTTCAATAATAAGAGGGAGAAGGAATCGAGCAACCATTTTTTTGCCGTCCTTACCTGCATCAAGATATATAGAAGCAAGAACCGCCTCAAAAGCATCGGCGAGAATGCTTTTGCGCTCTCTGCCGTGATTCTTGTCCTCACCGTGACCGAGCAGGAGATAATTTCCAAGTCCTATCTTCTGCGCAAACTTGGAAAGAGCTTTTTCGCAGACCACCTCTGCTCTCATTCTTGTCAGCTCCCCTTCTGGACGCTTTGTATAATGAGAAAAAAGATATTCACTGACAACGATGGAGAGAACCGAATCTCCGAGAAATTCAAGGCGCTCATTACATTCCGCATCAATATGGCGCAGACGCATTTCGTTGGAATAAGAAGAATGTGTCAGTGCATTTCTGAGAAGCGATATATCATTATAAGTATATCCGAGAGCCTTTTGAAGCCCCTCGATCGAGTAAGGCAGTTCAGCCATTTTTCTC
>JAZOAL010000013.1:0-2691 GCA_045595425.1 Eubacteriales bacterium | reverse complement strand
CTGAATAGAATATGCGGCATCAGCCTCGGCCTTCTTGGTGTCGGCCTTGACCTGCATTTCTGCCTGCTGAACAGCAAGCTCTGCATTTTGCTCAGCGATCTTTTTATCAGCCTGAACCTTGATGGCATTAGCTTCTTCTTCTGCGTTTGCGGTAGCGATAGCAATATCGCGCTGCGCGTTTGCCTTTGCGATCTGTGCGTTTTTTCTGATCTGCTCAACATTGTCGATACCCATGTTTTCAATGGTTCCGGCATTGTCCTTGAAATTCTGAATGTTGAAGTTAACGACCTCAATACCCAGCTTTTCCATATCGGGAACTACATTTTCCGTGATCTTTTTAGCAACGCCCTGACGATCCTGCACCATCTCTTTAAGACCTACAGAGCCTACTATCTCGCGCATGTTACCTTCAAGAACCTGAGTAACAAGGCTTACAAGCTCTGCTTTTGTCATGCCGAGAAGTGCTTCTGCGGCACGCTTAAGGTGCTCGGGATCGGAAGACACCTTGATGTTTGCAACGCCGTCAACCGAAACGTTAATAAATTCATTTGTAGGAACAGCCTCGGAAGTTTTGACGTCAACCTGCATTACCTTGAGGGAGAGCTTATCTACACGCTCAAAGAAGGGAACACGCCAACCGGCTTTACCGATAAGAATACGCTTTTTTCCCAGACCCGAAATTATGTAAGCGGTATCCGGGGGAGCTTTGAGATAACCGATGATGAAAATCAGAAGGGCAAGACCTCCGATGATGATGCCTATTGCGGCAGGAAGTGGTAATCCAAACATAGTATACCTCCAAAAGTATTAAATTTTTGCTTTCTTTAGTAAAAGGTTGTCCTTTAGCTAAAAAAAGACTTTTACGGCTTTCGCCGTAAAAGTCTTGAAAATCATGATTTTATGACATCCGAATCCCGGGCGAAAGCCGTCCTGACGGGACTCGGAACATTCTTTCGAATGCTTCTACTCTCTTTTACTGTTATTATTATATCATATAGTATTTGCCTTGTCAAGGGATTTTACATAGTTTTTACAATTTTAATGTTGAGGTTTAATCCTGCTAATGCTTCACATGCTATATTTTGAAATAAAGTCTTGCCAAATAGTAAATAATATGTTATAATATAGAATGTGAAAATTTGCCGAAAGGATTGTTTTATATGATAGTAGCACTTGAAAATGCAAAACGCGAGCTTATTGCCCTGCAGGATGAGGTCAAGGAGCTTGGAAATTCGCTGAGCATTGACTCGGTGAGAGAGAATGTTGCAAGAATGGAAGAGACTACACAGGACAGCGAGTTTTGGAATGATACCGAGAAGTCAACAAAGGTTCTCCAGCAGATAAAGAACGGCAAGGATAAGATCGAAGCTTATGATACTCTCGTATCCCGTCTTGAGGACGCTATTGTTCTTGCGGAGATGGGAATTGAAGAGAATGACGAGAGCTGTGTTTCGGATGTTGAAGCTGAGCTTGAATTTGTAAAGAAGGAGTCGGAGCGACAGAGGATTGAAATCCTTCTTTCGGGTCAGTATGACCGCAATAACGCGCTTGTTTCCTTCCACCCCGGTGCAGGCGGTACAGAGGCGCAGGACTGGGCTTCAATGCTCTACAGAATGATAACCCGCTGGGCAGAGAAGCATGGATTTACCGTTAAACTCCTTGACTGGCTTGATGGAGAAGAGGCGGGACTTAAGAGCGCATCGATCATGGTTGAAGGTGAGAACGCATACGGATATCTTAAGAGTGAAAACGGTGTTCACCGCCTTGTTCGTGTTTCTCCCTATGACTCTGCAGGACGCAGACATACTTCCTTTGCTTCGGTTGAGGTTCTGCCCGAGTTTGATGACGATAAGAACGAGATAGAGATCCGTCCCGAGGATATCGAGGTTACAGCGCATCGTTCCAGCGGTGCCGGCGGTCAGCATATCAACAAGACCGATTCAGCTATCAGGATCGTGCATCTGCCTACGGGAATCGTTGTTGGATGTCAGACAGAGCGTTCGCAGCTTCAGAATAAGGAAACTGCCATGAAGATGCTGAAAAGTAAGCTTATGGAGATCAAGATACGTGAAAATCTAGAGCGTATTGAGGATATTCAGGGCAACAAGACCAACATTGAGTGGGGTGCGCAGATACGCTCATATGTGTTCATGCCTTATACTCTGGCTAAGGATACAAGAACAGGCTTTGAAAACGGCAATATCGATGCCGTTATGGATGGAGAGATCGATGGTTTCATCAATGCTTACCTGAAAATGAATTCAGCAAATTAAGATAGCTTTGAAAAAATATCTGTATAAGAAAAATCCGTCAAAATCAGGTTTATATTGCCTGTTTTGACGGATTTTTTCTCTCGGACTCAAAAAACGGATTTTTAGAGCAATAAATAATAATTTATCTTTGCATGGGGCTCTGCCCCACCCCCCGCTAAAGACCTTTTTCGAAAAAAGGTCTTTAGAATCCCAAAAACTTTTAATCAAAAGGAATCTTGGGATTTTATGTTCAAACAAAATAATTTGCCGAGCTCTTAGCCTTCCCTAGCAGGGAAGGGGGACCACGGAGTGGTGGATGAGTAGAATCCAATTACCACTGATATTAAATGATATCGAGGACAATAATTTAGTTACAGTAAGTAACATTTTTCGTTGATTTATAAAGGTTTATAAACAAAAAGTTAGTTTATGCTTAAAC
>JAZOAL010000012.1:0-34416 GCA_045595425.1 Eubacteriales bacterium | reverse complement strand
GGGTCAGTGTGGCCGCAAACTGCTTTCGTCAGCGGTGATCGATTGCCCTGAGCGATAATCGCAGTTCGCTTGCGTTTGTTTATTGAAAGTTAGTTTAGAGTTGAATGTGTTTTCTGATAAAAAGTTGTCCTTTATGGGACTGAAATGTAAAAAAATAATGTATTCTATTGAAAAAAAACGTGAGGTGTGATAATATATATGATGTATGATTATATGGTGATGGAGGAGCTATGGAAGAAAAACGTTTTCGCAAAAACGATAATTCCTTTGTCTGCGTGAATTGCAAAAGGACTGTTGAGCCCCTCGGTTACAGCTCCCGCAATCATTGCCCTTTCTGCCTTTATTCTCTTCATGTTGATGTGAATCCCGGAGACAGAAACAGTGATTGCGGCGGTATACTGCGCCCCATAAGAGTTGAGACAGACCCCCGAAAGGGATATATCATCATCCATAAATGCGAAAAATGCGGAGAGATCAGACGCAACCGCGCCGCACACGAAGCGAAAACACAGCCGGATGATCTGAAAAAGCTTATCAAGCTTACCGCCGGGGAATTTTAAATAAAATCTGAAAGGATTTAGATATGATAAAAATCGAACATTTGGTAAAGAACTATGGCAATTTTTGTGCCGTTGACGATGTCAGCTTTTCAATAGAAGCAGGCGAGATCGTCGGTTTTCTCGGCCCCAACGGTGCGGGAAAAAGTACGACCATGAATATGCTTACCGGCTATCTTTCGTCAAGTGCCGGAAGCGTCAGCATTGCAGGAATAGACATCCTTGAAAACCCTCTTGAGGCAAAGAAGCATATCGGATATCTTCCCGAGCAGCCGCCTCTCTATATGGATATGACTGTTGAAGAATATCTGAACTTTGCTTACGA
Organism: Eubacteriales bacterium; assembly: GCA_045595425.1. GTDB lineage: Bacteria > Bacillota > Clostridia > Oscillospirales > CAG-272 > SIG710. The sequence goes on along the minus strand of JAZOAL010000012.1, from coordinate 33,534 downwards.
GCTCAAGGATTGCAAATATAACCGCAAAAAGCATATCGCGGAGATCTGCGAGGTAACAAAGATCACTGATATGAGAAAGAGACTTATAAAGAATCTTTCCAAGGGCTATAAGCAGAGAGTTGGAATCGCTCAGGCTCTTGTGAACAATCCGTCGGTCATTATTTTTGACGAACCCACCATCGGTCTTGACCCAAAGCAGATAATCGAGATCAGAAATCTGATCAGAAATCTGGGAAGGGATCATACCGTTATTCTCAGCACACATATTCTCCAGGAGGTGCAGGCGGTTTGCGACAGGATCATAATTATAAACAAGGGCAAGGTCGTTGCAGACGAGAGGACGGAGAATATCAGCCGCGCCATTGAGCAGAGCCGCCGATTCAATGTCAAGATCTGCGGTCCCCAGCGCGAGGTTCTCGCCATGCTTAAGGGGAAGAACGGCATAGTTTATGCGGAGGCTCTTGCGGAGCGTGACGGAGACGCTTATACATATATGATAGAAAGCGCGGTTGGAGTTGACATCCGAAAGAATCTGTTCTACACCCTTGCGGAAAAGAATTGGCCCCTGATCGGAATGGAAGCTCTCGGCATGAGCCTTGAGGATATCTTTATCAATATCGTTGACAAGAGCAACGAGAGAAAAACATTGAGAGCCACAAAGGAAAAGGGATACCGTCCCGGAAAAGCAGGGCTTGAAAAACAGCTTGCGGACGACATCATGAAAAACACCCGTGAAACTCAAAAGAGCGACTCTGACATAATCGGACGCCAATAATCCCCGAAAACAGAAAGGAAATGGGAATATGTTCGCCATATATCGAAAAGAACTGAAATCATATTTCATAACCCCGATGGGGTATGTGTATGTTGGAATTTTTCTTGCGCTGAGTGCGCTGATCTTCTGCTATACAACTCTCATCAGCAAATCTTATGACACTGCAAATTATTTTTCCACGCTTATAATGGCTTTTGTTGTACTCATACCACTGCTCACGATGAAGCTCTTCTCCGAGGAGAAGAAGCTCCGCACAGAGCAGATGCTTCTCACCGCTCCCGTCACCATAACTGGAATGGTTCTCGGCAAATATCTTGCGGCGCTGACTATGTTCATAGGCTCGCTGATCGCTTCCTGCATCAATTTCATCCCTCTTTATGCTGTTGCTTTTCGGGAGAGAGCAGAGGCAGGCAACACCGCTTCCATTAAGCATATCGGTCCTTCGGGCGCGCAGATCATAGGTGCTCTTATCGGCATAGCTCTTGTCGGGGCGGCATTTATTGCCGTTGGTATGCTGATCTCAACTCTCACGGAAAATCAGCTGGCATCTGCTGTTATTTCTGTTGCCGTTCTTTTGGTCATGATCCTTCTCAGCATGGTGAACAGCTTCATTCCAAACTATGCGGTGCGTTTCATCATTGACTGGGTATGCGTTCTCAGCCGCTTTGCAGCATTTGGTTACGGCATTTTTGACTTTTCGGCATTGCTCTATTATCTGTCGCTGACATCCGTGTTTATCTTCCTCACCATCCGCGTTTATGAAAAACGCCGTTGGGGCTGATCGAAGGGAGGTATAATAATATGAATTTTCATTCTAATAAAAAACTGCGTTACGGAAGCATTTCCGTTGCCTTTACCGCAGCATTTATCGCTGCCATCATTATGGTGAACGTTTTGTTTTCAGCCTTTGCTTCAAAGTATCTTTGGTATATCGATATGACTCCCGAGACGCTTTATACGCTCTCGGATGAGTGCGTTGAGCTGCTGAAGGATATCAAAAGTCCTGTAAAGATCATTTTTTGCGATGATCCCGACGTTCTTGAAAAAACAGACAATACGCGGCTTGTTTATAATACGGCGCGTCAGCTTGAAGAAAAGCTTGATTACATAACCGTTGAGACGATCAATGTTATAAAAGACCGTTCGGCAGTTACCCAATACCAGACAACTGCAACAACGGAGATCAAGACTACCGACGTTATTATCGAAAGCGGAACCGAATTCCGAAAGATATCCCTTCAGGCATTTTACACCTTTTCAAATTCAAACTCAACCGATCCCTGGGCTTATAATGCCGAATCCCGCTTTGCCGCAACCATAATAGCGGTAACGAGAGCGGAATCGCCCATATGCGCATTTCTTTCTAACCACCGCGAGGCTTATTCGGATTCCGAGCTTATAAGCCTTGTATATGACGCGGGCTACGAGGTTATCACCCTTGACCTTTCAAAGGACGAGATCCCCGAGGATTGCCGACTGATGATATGCAATAATCCCTCAAGCGACTTCATTTCTTCCTTTGACAGCGTTTCTCAGGTTAGCGAGATAGAAAAGCTTGATAAATTCCTTGACGGTCTTAATTCTTTTATGATATTTGTTTCTCCCCAGACTCCCGTTCTCCCCAATCTTGAGGAATATCTCTATGAATGGGGCATTGAGTTTGGCAGATATACCGATGAGGCGAACAATATTCATAGCGGTATCGTAAGCGATGCTGAAAATTCTCTGGATTTTGAAGGCTACAATATTGTTTCCGAGTATGTTACCGATGAAAACAGTCTGGGTGCTCAGGTAAATAATGACCTCACCAATGCAGGCACAGCGCCGAAGGTCATTTTCAAGGATGTAATGCCGATTAAGCATGCAGACAACTATGATTCCTCGGGTTATTACAGCTCAAACGGATATTCCCGTCAGATAAATGATATTTTCGTCACCAGCGCGGAAGCTGTGGTTAAAGCTAATTCCGAGGTGGTGGACGAAGCGGGAGAGGTTGACAGAATACCTCTGCTCACCATCACTACAGAGGGCAGACAGCTTGAAGGAAGCACAACCGCCGATTATTCCTATGTTATGGCATGCGGCTCTATCGATTTTGCAAGTCAGGATATGCTCCAGTCAAATGTTTACGGAAACAGCAAATCTCTTTATTCTATGATGAGAATAATGCAGAAGGAGATCGTTTTTGTGGATATTGCAAAGAAGCCCTTCTCAACTGTTAACATCGAAAGCCTTACAAGCTCGGATGCAACGTCCTATACCTTGATTCTTTCTATAGTTCCCGCTTCTCTCGTGTTTATCGCCGGTGTTGTGGTAATGATCAAAAGAAAAAACGAACGGTAATCTAAATTCAGAATGATAAACAATAATTTATCGGCATGGGGCTCTGCCCCCCCCGCTAAAGACCTTTTTCGAAAAAAGGTCTTTAGAATCCCAAAAACTTTAAATATAAAGGTTTTTTCTTTTAAAGTTTTGAGGTTCCCAGGAACTTTGGGGGAAGTTCCTGGACCGCCGTAGGCAAAGATAAATTATTGTTTAGCAGTTCAAATTCAGGTTTTCAGAGATGACCGAAAAAACATTTTCGCTGCAGAGATTGCACAAAGACTGCCGCAAATATCTGCAAACGGATATTTAATCCAAAAGGAAGTCATAGGTAAATGTTAAATAAACAAACACAAAATAAAAAACAAAAGCAAACAGCCATCGCAAAGCAAACGACGGTTATAACTGTGCTCTTGTGCATAGTGGTCGTGCTTCTGGTGGTATGGATCTCAACAAAGGATATGCTTAAGGTTGTAGATACAGAACCCGTACAAACAGACGCGGAGCTTAAATATAATGAAGGTGACGCGCTGGGAACAAACGATAAGTTTAATGTATATGACGCCATAGACACTGCCAATATCAAAGACATTACCATAAAAAACGATTACGGGACATACAGGGTTTACAGAGACAAAGACGGAATACCGCAGATTGCAGGCTATGAGGGTATAGCCTTCCATGAGGAATCTATGTCAGCCCTTATGACCAGTCTCGGTACTCCCACCGCAATGTACAGGGTGGAATATCCCGATGATCTGGCGCAATACGGTCTTGCCCCGCGTACTCTTGAGGACGGCACGGTGAAAAACCCCGCGACCTTCGAGTTTGTAGCAGAGCTGTATAATGAAGAAACCGGTGAAACCGAAGATGTAACCTATTCCGGTCTTGTCGGAGATAAGACTGTTACGGGCGGTGGATATTATTTTATCTATAACGGCACGCCGGATGTTGTTTATGTTATCAGCACCTCTGTAGAAGAAGCCGTTCTTGCTCCTGTTGAAACACTTGTTGCTCCGATGATAGTTGCACCCATGACGGATAACGATTATTACATTGTTCATGACTTTATTCTCATGAAGGGCGAAGAAACTATCGTGCATATCGACTATATAGAAGAGGAAGAGAGAGCAAATTCCGAGCTTGTGACCCAGACATACAGAATGATCAGTCATCCGGATCTTATTCCGGCGGCGGAAGCTGTTTCCGCGGCAATGATTGGATTCCATACAGCGGCTCAGACAGATGCTATGGCAACTGTTGAGAGTGCTCTTGAGGTCGTTCATCTGGGTATCGACGATGAGGCTCTTGAAAAATACAATCTGGGCGACAATTGCTATAAGCTTTATTATACATATAAGGGCACAGAGAATTTTTTGCTGATCAGCCCCCGCAATTCGGACGGCAGCTTCTATGCGGCATCGCCCCTGTTCCGTCAGATCGTTAAAGGCGGCTCGGATGTATTCGATTTTGTGACATGGGATCTTTTCGATTGGGTAGAGGCACCCTTCTTCCAGATGAAGATAAACTATATCACAGATATCACCGTTCAATCGGGCGATTATAATGTCACCTTTGACCTTACTCATGTTGACGCGGGCGTTAATTCGAATGGAGTTGATATGGGAACCGATCTCGATAGCGTTGTTGAGAGAGGGACCGGCAAAGAAATGGATGTTGAGACCTTCCGTCAGTTCTATAAGACCTTGCTTTATGCTTGCTATGAAGGAGAATCGGGTCTGATGGAGGACGAGCTTGAGAGATTTCAGAGCAGTGCCGACAGTGAAGCACAGCTTATTCTGACTATCCATACCGAATCCGGAAGAGAGATGCGGTACAGATTTTTCAGGTATACAGAGAGAAAATCTTATATTGAGCTGAATGGCGAAGGGCAATTCTATTGTCTGCGCACAATGGCGGATAAGATACTTGCCGATGCAAAGCGCGTGCAAAACGGCGATAAGATCGTAAGTACAGATAAATATTAGGATAAAGCTAAAAACTCAAATTTAAAAGCTCAAACAGTAATCAAGATGTAAGTTAATGTTAGGAGCATCCTCATCCGTCTCGGCGAATAATATCCTCACTCTAAATGAAGGTATTTCGCCGAGCCACCTTCCCCCACTTGGGGAAGGCTAAAATACAAGCCGTTTATACTCAAAAGACATGCAATTTGCAGTAATTTCATGTAGAAAGAATAAAAGACGGTACAGATGTAAGCCTTCCCCAAGTCGGGGAAGGTGGCTCGGAAGCGTAGCGCACCGAGACGGATGAGGATGCTTCCGTTAGTAAGTTACTAATTTAAATTATCGCTTAGCAGTTAAATTTCGAGTTTTTAGAGACATCCACAAAAAACAGAAACCCAATAAGCAAAATATTTTATGTAATGAGGAAAAGCTATGACTAAACAAATTTTTTCTTTTATTCTCGCAATGCTTATGTTCTTGTCCGTCGTTGGAATGGCGGCTTGCACTGTTGAAGAATCTTGGGGAGAAGATTACGATTTCGACGATGCAGATGAAGACGAAGATGCTGACGATGAAGATGACGATGATAGAAAAGACACAGAAGACGATGATGACAGAGAAGATACGGAAGATGCATCTGCAGCTTCGCGTCCGATATATGAAAGCCAGTCTGTGGAAACATACAATCCTACAGAGACCGCAGAAGAATATGTTGAAGATATTAAAGATACAAATGATTTTGATGGTCACGAGTTCACATTCCTCAACTCTGCTGCTATCTACTACATGTACATCTACCTTGATCCCGATATGACAGGTGATGTACTTGATGACTGCTGCTTTGAGAGAAACCTTCTCGCAGAGGAAAAGTTCAACATCACCATAAGTGAGGAAACTCAGCCCTATGGTGACCTTGCATCCTATGCAAAGACCCTCATTTATGCAGACGAGGATATCTATGATGTAATGTATATCCCTGCAAGGTCACTCACTCCCCTCATTTCCGAGAACCTTTTCTATGACCTTCTCGAGATCGATGAGCTCAACATCGACAGAGTATGGTGGGATCAGCCGCTTATCAAGCGTAACATCATTGAGGACAGACTCTTCTATGCAACAAGTGACCTTAACCTCATGGCGTTTGAGGGTATCTGGTGTATGTACTTCAACGAGGATCTGATGAAAGACCTCGGTCTTGACATGCCCTTCCAGCTCGCTCTTGACGGCAAGTGGACATTTGATGCATTCAAGAAATACTGCTCCGCAGCAGCTAACCTCAACGGCGATTCCTCCTATGTATTCAATGTAAACGGCAATGCCAGATACGGTCTTGTTAACTTTGGTAATGCCAGCTACATGGCATACGGCATGGGTGCGGAATATGCATCTCGTAATGCTAACGGCAGATACCATTTCACGGCAGATACAGATCCGCATTTCACATCTGTTTGGGATTCTCTTATCGACTTCTATGGGCCCGATAACGGTATGCAGCTCACAGCTTCGGCTACAGACCTTGCAGCAGACGTTACTTCACAGTATTTGAGTCGGGCAGAGCTCTCTTCCTCCATGCAGAGCTTAAGGGCGCAACCATGCTCCGCGAGTGGGATGGTAACTTTGGTCTGATGCCTCAGCCTAAGTATGACGAGCGCCAGGAGTCCTATAACTCTAATGTATTCTCAAGCTGTCTCTCCTTCTGTATTCCTGTCACAAACTCTAATCTTGAGAGAACCGGTACCATCGTTGATTACCTTACATATGAGTCTTACAGAAGCCTTCTTCCCAGATATTATGATATCCATGTTGCTCTGAAGTCTCTTGAAAGACAGGAGTCTATCGAAGTGCTTGCACTTCTCCGTGGTACCCGCGGATGCGAAGCCGCAGTTCCTTACGGCTGGGCAGGCGATCTTAATGATAAGCTTACTACTCTTGCAAAGAACAACGATCACTCCATTGCTTCCACTCTGCTTACACATAAGGATCAGGTTGTTGCAAATATCAATGAAACATATGATAGATACCCAACCTTAAATTCGATCCATTAAAGGATAAGCTTTATAAAAGCAAGTCCAATTTTAAGTGCCTCCCAAAAGTGCTGACTTTTGGGAGGCTTATCATTTTTTGCCTTACATCTGCCATTCTCTCTTGACAAATTGGGGCAGATGTAATATAATATCTACGTATGGATATAAAACTGTCAGGAGGATGAAATTCAATGGAACAGTCCAGAAAAAATGAGCTTTCCGAGATCGCCCGTCAGATAAGACTCGGCTCGCTTGAAGGCGTTTTCAATGCAAAATCCGGTCATCCGGGCGGCTCGCTCTCAATTGCTGATCTGCTCGCTTACCTTTATTTCGAGGAGATGAATGTCGATCCCAAGAATCCGAAATGGGAGGATCGTGACCGCTTCGTTCTTTCAAAGGGTCACTGCGCTCCCGCTCTTTATGCGGTTCTTGCGGAAAAAGGATTTTTCGATAAGTCTCTGCTTAAAACTCTGCGCAAGGTGGATTCCTTCCTTCAGGGACACCCCGATATGAAGCATACCCCCGGTGTTGATATGAGCACAGGCTCTCTCGGGCTCGGCATTTCCGCCGCCTGCGGCATGGCTCTTTCGGGAAAGGTTTCCGGTAAGGATTACCGTGTTTATACAATTGTTGGCGACGGCGAGAGCGAGGAAGGACAGGTTTGGGAGGCATCTATGTTTGCATCTCACTATAAGCTGGACAACCTCTGCGTTATCATCGACTGGAACGGTCTGCAGATCGACGGGCCCGTTGCCCAGGTCATGAACCCCACCCCCTTTGATAAAAAGCTCGAAGCCTTCGGCTATAATGTGATCAGCATCGATGCTCATGATTTTGAGCAGATCGAGGCGGCATTTAAGGCGGCAAAGGCATGTAAGGGCAAGCCCACTGCCATTATCGCAAAGTCTGTTAAGGGAAAGGGAGTTTCCTATATGGAAAATAACGTAAGCTGGCACGGCTCGGCTCCGAATGCGGAGCAGTATGAGACCGCTGTGGGCGAGCTGAACGCTTAAAGGAGGTCAGAGCAATGATGAATTATGAAAAGAAAGCCACAAGAGAGGCTTACGGCGAGGCTCTTGCAGAGCTTGGCGATAAATATGATTTTCTGGTGCTTGATGCTGACCTTGCGGCGGCTACAAAGACCGGTGTATTTAAGAAAAAGTTCCCCGAGAGATTTTTTGACTGCGGTATTGCCGAAGGCAATATGATCTCGGTTGCGGCAGGCATCGCGGCAACGGGAAAATGCGTTTTCGCATCCTCCTTTGCAATGTTTGCGGCAGGACGTGCATTTGAGCAGGTCAGAAACTCTGTCGGTTATCCTCATCTCGGTGTTAAGATCGGCGCAACTCATGCAGGAATCACTGTCGGTGAGGACGGCGCGACCCATCAGTGCCTTGAGGATATTGCCCTCATGCGTACCATTCCCGGCATGACTATCATCAATCCTGCCGACGCCATTGAAGCAAGAGCGGCTGTTGAGGCGGCTATCAATTTTGAAGGTCCTGTTTATATGCGATTCGGCAGATTCGCAACTCCTATCTTCAATATCAGTCCTGATTATAAGTTTGAGATCGGCAAGGGCGTTAAGCTCGCAGACGGCAATGATGTTACCATCGTTGCAACAGGTCTTATGGTCTCAATGGCGCTGGAGGCGGCTGAGATGCTGGAGGCTGAAGGCATTAAGGCAAGAGTTGTGAATATTCATACCATCAAGCCCATCGACCGCAATATCATCATCGCGGCGGCGAAGGAAACGGGCGCAATAGTTACCGCAGAGGAGCATAACATCATCGGCGGTCTGGGAAGCGCAGTTGCCGAGGTCGTAAGTGAGGAATGTCCTGTTCCTGTTCTCCGCGTTGGCGTAAAGGATACCTTCGGACGCAGCGGCACAGTTCCCGCTCTTCTCGAAGCATACGGCCTGACCCCTGCGGCGATCGCCGAAGCGGCTAAAAAAGCCGTTTCACTGAAAAAATAATTTTATTTCTGATTACATGGACGGTTTTTCATACAGGGATTGACAGAATGGAATAAAACTGTTAGAACATAAATGAACGTTTTTGAGAAGGATGGAATTATAATGAAAAATCTTATGATAAAGATGCTTGTGCTTGTGTTAATGCTTGCTATTTCTATTAGTTTTACTTCCTGCAACGGTGAGCCAGAGGAAACGGAAAGCGGCACGGTGACTGAAACCGAGAGCGAAAATATGACTGAATCGGAAAGCGGGATTTCTGTTGAAACGGGAGATGACGATGGTTGGTCACCTGTCTGGAGACCTTAAAAATATTTGATAGTGAAAAAGGGTGTTTCACTTGCAGGTGAAACACCCTTTTTGTTATGGAAAATTAAAATTACCTTTAAATATTGACAGATTAAAAAAGGATGTATCATAACAAATAAAGAAGCTTGCCTCTAATGAATATGAGATGTTGATCACATTTAACAAACAAAAATTTTACAATTGAAACCAAGACTTTTCATATAACGCCGTCATTTGATGCGCGAGTTTGAGGCAAGGCGCATTATGCCCGTTGTGTATAATCCCTTTTTATAAAAGTTCATTGATGCCTGTTCTTATAAATTGTCTTTTTTCTTTCCGAGAGCTTTTTCAAGATGTGCAACGCGTTCAAGGAGCTCGGCAACATAAATAAAGAGCAGTCCCATGGCGGCACCTGAAAAAGCTATCAGCAATCCGAGCACAGTATCAAAGAGACTGTCGGATGCCGCGCTTGAGAACATTAGAAAAAAACCAACTACAGTTCCGAGAAAGAATATAACTCCGCTGATCCTAAAGAATTTTGACATTTTATACCCCCGAAGTGTTGTTACGGGGTTATCTCGCTAAATCAGCCAGATAACCCTTTTGATATGTACGATTTTATTTATAGGCAAACAATAATTTAGCGGTACGTTTATAAGCCTTCTCTAGCAGAGAAGGGGGACCGCTCAGCGGTGGATGAGTAGATCATCTGACTGTTTGTAAATCTGTAGAATGATCTCCTCATCTGTCGCTCTGCGCCACCTTCCCCGCTGGGGAAGGCCAATATTCGTTCATCACACTATGTTAGTTCATCACACTGCAAACTCCCCGATAAATTATTGTTTATCAAATATTTTCGAGAAACAGTCTTTAATTATATTAACATAATGTGCGAAAAAAGTCAAGTTATAGGTGGTATTCAAAAAAACTCTGTACAAAGTCGCTTTTTTGTGTTACAATATAAAGATGATATAAGACTTTCGCTGAAAGGATATTACAAATTGAAACATTTACTTAAGCACGCAAAGAACTATAAAAAAGAAGTGGTCTGCGGGCCTCTTTTCAAGCTTTTTGAGGCATCCTTTGAGCTTGGAGTACCGCTGGTTATGCAGCAGATAATAGATGTCGGCATCGGAGAGGGCAGGCGCGGTTATATCGTGGGAATGTCATTTGTGCTGATCCTTCTCGGGGTTCTGGGGCTTACCAGCACGGTAATTGCCCAGTATTTTTCGGCAAAAGCGGCTGTGAGGATCACTTCCGGCATGAAACGCGATCTGTTTTCTCATATTCAGTCGCTTTCCTTTACCGAGCTTGACAGAGCAGGAACATCCACTCTTATAACGAGAATGACCAGCGATGCAAATCAGGTGCAAAGCGGCATCAATCTGACTCTCCGCCTTTTTATGCGTTCTCCCTTCATTGTTTTCGGAGCGATGATAATGGCGTTTACTATTGATGTAAAGAGTGCTTTGACCTTTGCGGCGGTCATACCGGCGCTTTCGATCGTTGTTTTCGGTATCATGCTTATCTGCATCCCACTCTACCGCACTGTACAGCAGAAGCTTGACGGTGTTCTTTCTCTGACCCGTGAAAATCTTACCGGCGTGCGAGTTATCCGCGCCTTTCGCCGCGAAAGTATTGAAAACGAAAGATTCAGCGAGAGAAGCGAAGCTCTTTCCGAGGAGCAGGAGCGCGTTGGAAAGATATCTGCGCTTATGAATCCTCTGACATATGTTCTTATCAATTTTGCCGTGCTTATTCTTATTTATATCGGTGCAATAAGAGTTGAGACGGCCGTTCTCACACAGGGGGCCGTTATCGCACTTTATAACTATATGTCCCAGATCCTTGTTGAGCTTATAAAGTTTGCAAATCTAATAATCACCATCACAAAGAGCGCTGCCTCTGAGCACAGAATGGAAAAGATTTTTGAGCTTCGCAGCTCAATGGCGAATGGCACAAAAGCTCCCGAAAACGTTGGAGATATTGTATTTCGTTCGGTTTCACTTACATATAGCGGAGCCTCCGAGCCATCTCTTGAGAACATTGATTTTGAGGCAAAGCGCGGTGAGACGATCGGTATTATCGGCGGTACGGGCTCGGGCAAGAGCTCCCTTGTAAATCTTATCCCGAGATTTTATGATGCCACAAAGGGTCAGATAACCGTTGGAGGCGAGGACATAAAGGGGCTTGACACCGAAAAGCTCCGCGAAAGGATCGGCGTTGTGCCGCAGAAGGCGGTGCTTTTCCGCGGAACGATCAGAGAAAATCTTCTTTGGGGCAATGAAGACGCCTCCGAGGAGACTCTGACCGAGGCACTTGAGGCTTCACAGTCATCGGATTTTGTCAGCCAAAAGCCACAGGGAATAAATGAAGAGGTGGAACAGGGCGGACGAAACTTTTCGGGCGGTCAGCGCCAGAGGCTAACCATTGCCCGCGCTCTTGTGCGCCGTCCCGAGGTGCTGATACTTGATGACAGCACCAGTGCCCTTGATTTTGCCACCGATGCGGCTTTGCGCCGTGCCATAGAAGCTCTTGATTATAACCCCACTGTTTTCATCGTCTCCCAGCGCACTTCTTCTCTCAAAAGTGCTGATAAAATTGTGGTTCTTGACGATGGCAGGCAGGTGGGCTTGGGCAAGCATGAGGAGCTGCTCCAAAGCTGTCCCGTTTATAGAGAGATACATGAATCCCAGTTCAGAAAGGAGGGCGAGAGGGCATGAGCAAGACCGATAATAAGCTCGGGAACAGCGCGTCGGTGCTCCCCGAGGTGATCAGATTTCTCAAGCCATATGCTTTTTTGACCATTCTTTCCATCCTGCTTTCAGCCGCAAGCGTTTTTCTGACGCTCTATGTGCCGATACTTATCGGAGATGCCATAGACTGCATAGTAGACGCGGGAAAAGTGGATTTTGAGCAGATTGTGCCATTGCTCTCTCGCGCTGCAATCTGCGTTGTGCTGACCGCAATTCTCACATGGGTGATAAGCACCATTAATAATAAGATCACCTTTGAGGTCATTCGCGATGTCAGACGTGCGGCTTTCTCCAAGCTTCAAATACTTCCGCTCTCTTATCTTGATACAAAACCGACGGGAGAGATCGTCAGCCGTGTTATCAGTGATGTTGACACCTTTGCCGACGGTCTTCTGCTTGGCTTCACCCAGCTCTTCACAGGAGTTCTCACCATTCTCGGAACTTTGATATTTATGTTTGCCATCAGTCCGCTGATCGCCGTTATCGTTGTTGTTCTTACTCCCTTATCTCTTTTTGTGGCAAGATTCGTTGCAAAGAGGACTTACGATATGTTCAAGCTCCAGAGCGAGACTCGCGGAGAGCAGACATCTCTTATCGATGAAGCTATCGGCTCCCAAAAGGTTTCCAAGGCGTTCGGAAGAGAGGACGAGATGATGGAGCAATATAATGAGATCGACGACCGCCTTGTAAAATGCTCCCTTCGCGCAACCTTTTTTTCCTCTCTTGTCAATCCCTGCACGAGGTTTGTAAACAGCATGGTTTATGCGGCGGTGGGCTGCTTCGGAGCTCTTTCGGTGGTTGGCGGAATCCCCGGCTTTGGCGCGATGTCGGTCGGTACTCTCTCAACCTTTCTCAGCTATGCAAATCAGTATACAAAGCCTTTTAACGAGATATCCGGCGTTGTAACCGAGCTTCAAAACTCCCTTGCATGCGCGCGCAGAATATTTGATTTTATTGATGAAAAGCCCCAAATACCCGATAAGGCGGATGCCGCTCCCATGAAGGATCCCGAGGGCAATGTAAAGCTTGATAATGTCAGCTTTTCCTATCTGCCGGAGCAAAAGCTGATCGAGGATCTGAATCTGGCGGTGGAAAAGGGTCAGCGCGTTGCAATTGTCGGCCCCACGGGATGCGGAAAGACCACTGTTATAAATCTTCTCATGCGTTTTTATGACGTTCGTGAGGGGTCGATATCGGTTGACGGCAGGGATATACGCCATATAACCCGTCAGGATCTGCGAGCCTCCTTTGGAATGGTGCTTCAGGAAACGTGGCTCGCAGGCGGCACGGTTCGTGATAATATAAAAATGGGCAAGCCGGATGCAACAGACGATGAAGTTACCCGAGCGGCAAAGGCGGCGCACGCTCATAGCTTCATAAAGCGTCTCCCCGAAGGATATGACACAGCTCTCGGAGAGGACGGCGGCAGTCTTTCTCAGGGACAGCGTCAGCTTCTCTGCATTGCCCGAGTTATGCTTTGCCTTCCCCCCATGCTTATTCTCGATGAGGCAACCTCTTCTATCGACACAAGAACCGAAACGCGCATCCAAAAATCCTTTGCCAAAATGATGGAGGGGCGCACCAGCTTTATCGTTGCCCACCGTCTTTCAACCATACGGGAGGCGGATGTGATCCTTGTGATGAAGGACGGAAATGTCATCGAAAAGGGTAAGCATGATGAGCTACTTGCCGCAGGCGGCTTTTATGCTGATCTATATAACAGCCAGTTTGCAGGATGATAAACGCATCGGCAATACCAGATCTTTAAGAGAATAGTCACAAAATAAGCTTTCTCCTTCTCTGTGCAATTGTTTGGAGAAATACACTTTAATTTTCTCGAAATTTTGTCATATTTAAGTTTTTTGAAATTCTTAAAAACTTTTTTTCAAAAAAGTTTTTAAGCCGCCGGAGGCAAATAAAAAATTAAGGAAAAACAATGAAAAAAACAGATAAAAAGCCCTTTCCCGAAGAGGGGATGGAATTTCTGCCGCTGACGCGTGCCGAAATGGATGCGCGCGGCTGGACAGAGCCGGATTTTGTATATGTAACAGGCGATGCCTATGTTGATCACCCGTCCTTTGGCGTTTCGATAATCTCCAGAGTTCTGGAGGATGCAGGTTTTCGCGTGGCGATACTTTCGCAGCCAAATTACAAGAGCTGTGCGGAATTCAAGACCTTTGGCAGACCGCGGCTCGGCTTTCTTGTGACGGCGGGAAATATCGACTCAATGGTGGCGCACTATACCACCGCAAAGAAAAAACGCTCATATGATTATTATTCCGCCGGAGGAAGGATGGGTGCTCGACCCGACAGGGCGACTATCGTTTATTGCAACCGCATCCGTGAGGCATACGGTGATATTCCGATAATAATCGGTGGTCTTGAGGCGTCCCTCAGACGATTTGCGCATTATGATTATTGGGATGATAAGGTGCGCCGCTCGATTCTTGTGGACTCACGCGCTGATCTGCTCACATACGGCATGGGTGAAAATATTCTTTTGAGAATTGCACATCTGCTCGAAAAGGGCGTGCCCGTTAAGAAGATACACGATGTCAGAGGCACGGTATATCTTTGCAAGAAGGACGAAAAGATCCATTTTGACACTGCGGCAACCTTTGATTATAACGAGCTGAAAACCGACAAGAAAAAATATGCCGAGGCGTTCGGCGTGCAGTATAAAAATCAGGATTCGATAAATGGCAAGGCGATCGTTGAGCTTTACGACGACAAAATGCTGGTTCAGAATCCTCCCATGCCTCCTCTTGAGCGCGAGGAGCTTGATCATGTTTATTCTCTGCCTTATATGAGGACATATCATCCCTCATATGAGCCTCTGGGCGGCGTTCCTGCCATTGCCGAGGTGAAGTTTTCGATAACGCACAACCGCGGATGCTTTGGTGCGTGCAATTTCTGCGCTCTTGCTTTTCATCAGGGGCGGACACTGCGCTCCAGAAGCATTGAGAGCGTTGTTGCCGAGGCTGAAAAGATAACGAGACTGCCCGATTTCAAGGGGTATATTCACGATGTCGGCGGCCCGACGGCGAATTTCCGTTATCCTGCCTGCGATAAACAGCTCCGGAGCGGCGTTTGCGCAAACCGCAAATGCCTTGCGCCAACGCCTTGCAAAAATCTGAAGGTGGATCATTCGGAATATATCCGTCTGATCGAAGCGGTGGAGGCTGTTGATGGGGTTAAGAAGGTGTTTATCCGTTCGGGCATCCGTTTTGACTATGTTATGGCGGATAAGGATGAAAGCTTTTTCAAAAAGCTGGTTCGCGACAATGTCAGCGGTCAGTTAAAAGTAGCTCCCGAGCATTGCTCCTCTGCGGTTCTGCGGCAAATGGGCAAGCCTGATTTTGAGGTTTATGAAAAATTCAGAAAGCGTTATTTTGAGCTTACAAAGAGCTTTGGAAAAGAGCAGTATCTGGTGCCATATCTCATGTCAAGCCATCCGGGGTCGCGCCTTGAGGATGCTATAAGTCTTGCGTGTTGCCTCAAACGGGACGGTTATTCCCCCGAGCAGGTTCAGGACTATTATCCAACTCCCGGCACGGCTTCAACCGTCATGTATTATACGGGTATAAATCCCCTTGACGGCAAGAAGGTTTATGTGCCGACGGAGTATCATGAAAAACAGCTTCAGAGAGCACTTCTCCAGTTTGCAAAGCCGGAAAATGCCCGTCTTGTTGCCGAGGCTCTTAAAAAGGCAGGCAGAGAAGATCTTATCGGCTTTGACAAGGACTGCCTGATAAAGCCCACGAGAGAAGGTAAGAGCGGCACATATAAAAGCGGCAGGACAGGCGGAAAAAAATCTGCCGTAAAGCATTACCAAAACGGCAAAAAGAAGACAGCGAGAATGCCGAATGGCAAAACTGTACGAGAAAAATCGGCGGGAAAAAAGAAACATTAGAACACTTTTGAAAGCTTAAATTTTAAAGGACAAATTATTGTTTTTCGGAGTAAGAACACAATAAAATGGGTTGTCTCACTATCATGTGAGACAACCCATTTTGTCAAGTTTTTTTACCAAAATATCCGTTTGAGCAAACGCATAAAAGCATTTATGACGAAAAATGCAAGAAGCAATTTAGCAATGGAAAGATCAAAGGTCGTGCGGAATATTGCCTTGGGCTGACCCGCCTCCGGGCAGTCGCTGCAGGGGAGAAGGGTCGCTTTTCCTGCCAGTCTTGTCCGCATGATGGGCTTTTTTGCTTCGCGCCAAAAGCGAGTTGCTGTTTGTATGGCTTTAACTATCGGATCTTTTTTCATAATAGCTCCCTCATTTTGAAGTAGATTTGATTTAGTTTTCTGTCAATATCCCCTCGGCAAGAGTAATGTTACCGTCGCAATTGACCGATTTGCCCCCGACATTAGTGGTGACAGAGCCGCCCGTGATGCTGATGCTTGTATATGCTTGGATCGCGTCATCATCCGCAGTGATCGCAACCTCTCCGCCCTCTATGCTGACAAAGCCCTTTGAGGGATCATCCTCTGTGTCTGACTTGATGGCATCATCTGCGCCTGTGATACGAACCGTGCCGCCGAGTATGGTGACGCTGTCGTTGCCCTTAATAGCATTATTGGGTGCGCTGACCTCAATTATTCCGCTTTCAATGTCGATATCGTTTTTTGAACCTATGCCGTTGTTATAGTTGCCGTTTACGATAAGGGTTCCCGTACCTTCAAAGTCTATGTCCTCGGAGCTGTAAAGACAGGCATTTGGCTTATCCTCGCCGAGCGGCAGCTCATATTTCACGCCATCGGTCAATGTATTAACAGTGCCGTCGGCAAGAATTATCTTCACCTTATCACAGCCTTTAACATAGATCGGGGCATTGTTTAAGCAGGTGATCTCTGCGTTTTTGAGGATCAATTCAACTATTTCTGTTTTTGGCGCATCAACAATGATCTTGCCGTCGTTTAATTTTCCTGTCAGGGTATAATCACCGCCTGCTTTAAGAGTTGCCGTTGTACCTCTTATCTCTATACCGGGATTATCCTCGGAAGAGGTTATCTTATCGCCTTCAAGGGTTATTGTCAAACCGGAGACGGGTGGATAGGTGACCGACTCACTGCCGCCGGCATTGTTTTGTTGGTTCACCATATCGGTGCTCTCTTCGCTTTCGGGAGTGCCTTCATTGCCGCCGCAGGAAGCCAGCACCAAAAGGGACATAAGAGCAGCGAGAATGAGGCAAATGATCTTCTTTGTCATATTCGGGTCAGCTCCTTTTCTTAAATTATTATAGATTGATGGCGATGGCGTTATGCACCTTTTCGGCAATCATTTCTGAAATTTTCCCGATAGTTAAAGGCTTATTGCCCTCGTAACAGCGGATTCGCTCCCAGCCAAGCTTTTCGGAGGAATATATCGCCGCCGCATAGCTGTTTTTGAGATGCGTGGGGTCAAGCTCATGTATATCCTTTTGCTGTCCCGTTTCTTCCGAGCGGTGGCTGACAAGAGCCATAGAGATCTCAGGGGTCATTTCAAGATAAATCACAAGATCGGGAGCGGGAACTCCGAGCTTCTTATATTCATAGTCCCAGAGCCAGTCAAGAAAGGCATCCCAGTCCTCTCTCGGCATTTTCGAGAGCTGATGAACTGCGTTTGCTGTTGTAAAACGGTTGGCTATGACTATCGTTTCTTTATCTTCAATGTCTTTTTTCCAGTCGGTGCGGTAGCTTACATACCTGTCTGCGGCAAAAAAAGACGATGCGGCATAGGCATTTGTATCGCTCGGATTTGAGCCGAGCTCTCCGCCAAGATACATTCTTACAAGACTGCTGCTTTCACTCTCATACATGGGGAAGGACAGCAGCCGCACCCTGTATCCCGCCTTTTCAAGCCGATTTTTAAGCAGTTCCGACTGTGTTCCTTTTCCCGAGCCGTCAAGACCGTCGATCACTATAAATTTTCCCATAATTATGTTTGTCTCCGTAGACTTAAGAGCTTTCAGCGAAGCTCTTAAGCCTACGGAGTATATTCTCCTTATTGAATATCGTTGTTAACGACCATTTCCATATACATCTGTTTGGTTATGAGCACTTCGCGGGGTTTTTGACCTTCGGGCGGGCCGACATAGCCGAGCTGTTCCATCTTATCAATGAGCTTTGCGGCTCTGCCGTATCCAAGAGAGAGACGGCGCTGGATAAGTGAGGTGGATATTTTTCCGCAGTCGATTGCCAGCTCTATAGCAGGGCGGAGCATGGGATCTGATCCGTCGTCCGCACCGATATCGGCGTTTCCGCCGCCGCCTTTTTTAGGAGAATCAAGCTTAGCCGCCGCCTCTTCGATGCCGTCAACAATATTGCTGTCGTACTCTGCCTTGCCGGTGTTGGTTTTGATATATTCACAGACTGCTTCAACCTCACCGTCGCTGACGAAAGCGCCCTGAACACGGAGGGGCTTTGCCGCTCCGACGGGAGCATAAAGCATATCGCCTCGTCCCATCAGCTTTTCCGCGCCCGCGATGTCGATGATGGTACGGGAGTCCACCTGAGACGCAACGGTACAAGCGATTCTCGAAGGCACGTTTGCCTTGATAAGACCTGTGATAACATCGACCGAAGGACGCTGTGTACCTATGATGATGTGCATGCCTGCGGCTCTCGCCTTTTGCGCAAGACGGCAGATGGAGTTTTCAACATCATCCGGTGTTGTCATCATCAGGTCTGCAAGCTCATCAATGATGATAACGATCTGAGGCAGATGCTCTCTGTCGGGATCGTTTGCCGTAACCTCATTATATGATTTCAGATCTCTGACTCCGACCTCCTCAATGAGAGCGAATCTGCGTTCCATTTCCTCAACCATTTTGATAAGTGCACCAGCCGCCTTTTTCGGCTCGGTGACAATGGGGGCAATGAGATGGGGAATATCCTTATAGATCTTAAATTCTACGGTTTTGGGGTCGATAAGAAGCAACTTTACATCCTTTGGCAGAGCCTTATAAAGAAGGCTTATGATAAGGCAGTTGATGCAGACCGATTTACCCATACCCGTTGCACCTGCGATAAGCAGATGGGGCATTTTTGAAATGTCAAAAATTATGGGATTGCCGGCAACATCGGCACCCAGACAAGCGGTGACCTTGCTCTTGCTTTCACTGAATTTAGGACTTTCAAGAATGGTGCGAAGATAAACCGTGCTGGGAGACTTATTTGGCACCTCAATGCCAACGGCACTTTTTCCGGGTATCGGGGCTTCAATGCGGACACCGCCCGATGCCGCAAGGTTCAGCGCGATATCGTCAACAAGATTTGAGATACTGCGAACTCTCGTTCCCGCTTCGGGCTGGAGCTCATATCGCGTAACCGTCGGACCTCTCGAATATCCGACAATTTTTGTTCTTACATTAAAGCTGAGCAGCGTTTCCTGAAGCTTTTCCGCTGTTGAGCGAAGCTCCGCGAGATGGTTCTCGGATCTGATATTTTTATCCTCCGACAGAAGGGAGATCGGGGGATAGATCTCAGCACGAAGCTGTTCTCCGAAAATCGGCTTTTCCGGTCTTACATCGGTGATACTTTCCTTTGAAACGGTGAGAAAATCATCGTCGGATTCAGCCTTCATGGGCAGCTCCTCCCATGGGGCTATATCATCATCTGTTTTCTTTTCGGGTGAACCTGCCTCTGCTGCTCCGAAAAGAGCATCAAGACTGTCGTCAAGCTCTTGATCGTTTATTTGAGCGATCCTGCCGTTTTCAATGCCGCTGTCCTTTTTTGAGGCACTTCCTATAGGCTTGTTTACCTCTGCCAGAGCTTCATCATAGGGGGTCGAAGCCGGTGCAACGGCGATCATTTCGGGGTTGTCCATAAATTCAAGCCCGAGATCCTCGGGAGTTGCATTGGTCTGTGTGTCAGGGTCGATCTCAACATCAAAGGTGCGCTTTCTGCGGCGCGATGCTGTTTGCGACCTTGCCCCTTCCTCTTCGGAGTCGAGATCCTTCGGGGTGAAACGGGGCTTGTCTATAAAGACCGGATATTCTCCGTTTTGTGCCGCAAACTCCTTTTTTTCAGCGCGAACCTTTGCCCTGTATTTTATATAGAGAATTATGTTATCGGGAGTCATTCCGAAAAGGAACATGACTGTTATTGCCAGCACTGCAATAATGACTATAAGAGAGCCAATAAAACGCAGACCAAGGAAGAAAAGGTTTCCTATATATCCGCCGAGGATACCTCCGCTTGAAAGGACACAGCCGCTTTGCCAAAGCTTTACGGGATTCCATATCAGAGAAGGATCGCCCTGAAGAACACAGACATGAATCAGTGCGGAAACAAGAAGTATGCAAGCGCAGGAAAAGAATATTTTGTAGCCGGTCTGTCCCGCGTCAACGCTCCTCCTCCAAATAAAGGCGAGGTAAGCCATAAGCAGAGGGATGAGAAAAGCACCGAAGCCCAGAAAACCAAGCAGGATGCTCGTAATAAGAGTGCCGATGAAGCCCATCGAATCGGGCTTGTTCATAATGTTGACAAGAAGGAAGCAGAGGGCAAGAAAAAAAGCAACCACGCCCAAAATGTATGGGATTATCTGGTGGATAAGCTGCTTTGAATTAGCAGGAGTGTTATTGGCACGCTTTTCGGTCTTGCTTTTCGCTTTAAAGGATTGTTTTTTGGAAGAAGTTTTTTTAGTATCTTTTTGCTTCATTATTTAAGGCATCCTTTCGCATTTTTGCGGTATTGCGTATATTTTGTGCACACTCGCGAAAAATAGTATAAAAATCTATTATATATTATAACACTTTCTGTAAAAAATTACAATAGCTATGACAGCAAAAATTTTATGCGGGAGAGAATAATGGAAAGAGAAAAAATAAAAGCGCGGACAAAAGCTATAATACTTGGGCTCGGTGGACTTTTTGGCGGACTTGCGAATGGGCTTTTGGGTGCAGGCGGAGGGATCATCATGACCTTTGTTCTGGAAATGGTGATGACTGAGGAGGAGATGCCCAGGCGCGATATTTTTGCAAATGTGATAGCGGCAACCTTGCCCATTTCTATGCTTTCAACGGTGATATACGGAGTGCGCGGGAATATCGCAATTGAGCGGTTTGGGGTTTTCGTTATTCCCGCGGTTATAGGCGGACTTGCGGGTGCATATTTGCTTTCGCGGATAAGTACGGCTTGGCTGAAACGCATTTTTGCAATTCTTGTGATCTGGTCCGGGATCTATATGATAATGAGATAATGCAGTTTATGCGAACCACCACTCAAAACTAACTTTCCAAAACAAACAAATCGAACTGCGATTATCGCACCGAACAATCGATCACCGCTGACGAGAGCAGTTCGCTCTGCACAAACCCTTTTTGCCCCCGTGCTCTTTGGGGGCAAAAAGGGGATGGCGATGTGATCTTTAGCGCCCTTGAGCTCTGCATACTTGCGGAGCGATCAGGCGCGGGGGGCTGCAAAGGAAGGAAGTTCCAAGAGGGAAAACTTGGTTTCCCTCTTGTTTTTCTTTTGCCTTCTTTGGGAAACGCCAAAGAAGGAGCCGCGCGGCGGGAGCGCAAGGAATGTAACTTACTGCCGAGACATTATTCAGAATGGTGACGGTATCACTCTATCTGTAATTATCATGATTTGAAAATTTAGAGTGATATCAAAGAGATTATGCTGTTCCTTTCTGAACTGTAAACTAACATCCTTTGCGCTCCCGCCGCGCGGCGCTTCCTTTGGCCCGCCCCAAAGGAAGCAAAACGCTCCCAAGAGGGACACCTTACGGTTTCCCTCTGGGTACTCCCTTCCCTTGAGAGACCCGCGCACCGGTTCACACCGCAAGTGTGCGGTGTTCAAGGGTGCTAAAAATCACATCGCCATTCCCTTTTTGTCCCCAAAGAGCACGGGGGCAAAAAGGGTTTGTGCAAGGCGAACTGCTTTCGTCAGCGGTGAGCGATTGTTTAGTGCGATAATCGCAGTTCGCTGTTGTTTGTTTTGGGAAAGTTAGTTTTGAGACTAAATGGTTTGCGGAGTTAATGGTCAAAATTCTGTTAAAATACTAAGGAGATAACAAAATGGTGGATTTTATATTCGGCACGGCGGCAGCAGTGCTTTCGGGACTTGGTGTTGGAAGCGGAGGACTGCTTGTGATATATCTGACGATGATGGGAGAATATGAGCAGATCATGGCGCAGGGGCTTAATTTGCTGTTTTTCCTCTTTTCCACGGGAACTGCGATGCTTTATCATCTGACACACCGAAAAATAAATTTCGGTGTTGTGCTGATGCTTGTGGCGTTTGGTCTTGTGGGAGCTGTTTCCGGAACGCTTCTGCTTGATGTCCTTGGCGGTGACTTCGTGCGCAAAATTTTCGGCGGAATGTTGATTTTTTCAGGTGTGCTTGCGCTTAAAAAAGCAAAAAAGAAATAAAAACAACAATTTGTCGGGGCAAAGTAAGTTGCAGCCTATGAGATCCTTCGCCTTTGGCTCAAGATGACAGTACTGAACTGTTCGCAATTTTTCCTACGTTAAATCACGATTGACTTAACAGTAGAAAACCAAGTTAACGATCCCTTATTGTCATCCTGAGCCAAAGGCGTAGGATCTCATAGGGTATTGACTAACTATTCGCTAAATTATTGTTTTTATGGGACTTGATTGTAAACTTTTTGTGATTTTTCGAAATATCAGGAGAGAAATTTGAAAAAACACTTTACAAAAAGGAAAAAGTATGCTATAATAACCGCTGTATGGTCATTTGACCGTTTAAATTGAATATACGCACGCTCGGTTTGCGGCGCGGGCCCATAGGGAGCTTCACCTACCGCCTACTGTGCATGCGCATAAATAAATATTTTTAATGAGGTGAAAAATCATGATGCTTAAGGACGAAAAGCAGGCAATCATCAAGGAGTACGCTACTTGCGAGGGCGACACAGGTTCTCCCGAGGTACAGATCGCGCTCCTCACAGCAAGAATCAACAATCTTACCGAGCACCTGAAGAAGAATAAGGGCGACCATCACAGCCGCCGCGGTCTTCTTAAGATGGTTGGTCACAGAAGAAACCTTCTCGGCTATCTCCAGAAGGTTGATATCGAGCGTTACCGCTCTATCGTTGAGAGACTTGGTCTCAGAAAGTAATTCTTAAAAGGCGGAGTGATGGGTGAGAGGCGGCTCTCACTCCTCACTCCATACTGTTTTTTCAAGGAAATTGCCGTTTTACACACGCGCCTTAGCAGTTAAATGTATATCCGAGCGATATGCGTTTAAGTGCTAAGCCTCTGTTAAAACGGTAAAAAATATATTTTTACGGAGGAAATAAAAATGTCCGGAATTGTTAGCTCCGCAATGGAGTTCAAAAACTACAAGGTGTTTAACTACACCCTCGCAGGCAGACCTCTTACCATTGAGACAGGTAAGATGGCAGGTCTTGCAAACGGCTCTGTTATGATCCGCTATGGCGAAACAGCTATCCTCTGCTGTGCTACAGCCAGCGCAAAGCCCCGAGACGGTATCGACTTCCTGCCCCTTTCCGTTGATTTTGAGGAAAGAATGTATGCCGCCGGGAAGATCCCCGGCGGTTATCTCAAGAGAGAGGGTAAGCCCTCCGAGAAGGCTGTTCTCACAAGCCGCGTTATCGACCGTCCTATCCGTCCCCTTTTCCCCAAGGATCTGCGCAATGATGTTGCTCTTTCCCTTACAGTTATGAGCGTTGACCCCGATTGCTCTCCCGAGATCGCGGCTATGATCGGAGCTTCCACAGCTCTCGCTATCTCCGATATTCCGTGGAACGGCCCTATCAGCGGCGTTTTCGTTGGTCTTGTTGATGGCAAGCTGGTTATCAACCCCACAGAGGCAGAGAGAAAGGTCAGCGATCTTGAGCTGACTGTCGCTTCTTCCAAGGCAAAGGTTGTTATGATCGAGGCAGGCGCAAATCAGGTTCCCGATGATGTTATGTATGAAGCTATCATGCTCGCTCATAAGGAAAATCAGGGTATTCTTGATTTTATAAATGGCATTGTTGATGAGATCGGCAAGAAGAAGTTTGATTATCCCTCCTGCGAGCTTGATCATGATATGTTCGATAAGGTATTCGCTTATTGCGAAAAGGCTGTTATGGAAGCTCTTGACACAGACGACAAGAACGTTCGTGATGAGAGAATGCAGCCCATTATGGACGATATCGTAGAAAAATTCAGCGAAGAATATCCCGAGATCGCTTCCATCATGGAGGAGCTTATCTATAAGATCCAGAAGAAGATCGTCCGCCGTTGGCTTCTCAAGGACAGAAAGCGCGTTGACGGACGCCGCATGGACGAGATCCGTCCCCTTACCGCTGAGGTTGGACTTCTTCCCAGAGTTCATGGCTCGGGTATGTTCACCCGCGGTCAGACACAGGTTCTGACAAGTGCAACTCTCGGTACTCTTGACGAGGCTCAGATGCTTGACGGTATCGATAATGAGACAAGCAAGAGATATATGCACCATTATAATATGCCCGGTTATTCCACAGGTGAAGCAAAGAGCGCAAGAAGCCCCGGACGCCGCGAGATCGGTCACGGTGCGCTGGCAGAGCGTTCTCTCGTTCCCGTTCTTCCCTCCGAGGAGGAATTCCCCTATGCGATCCGTCTGGTTTCCGATGTTCTTTCCTCAAACGGTTCTACCTCTCAGGGCTCTGTTTGCGGTTCTACCCTTGCCCTTATGGACGCAGGCGTTCCGATCAAGGCTCCCGTTGCAGGTATCTCCTGCGGTCTTATCACAGAGGAGGACGGAAGCTGGGAGACTATGATCGATATTCAGGGTCTTGAGGACTTCTATGGCGACATGGACTTCAAGGTTGCAGGTACTCATGCAGGTATCACATCCATCCAGATGGACCTTAAGATCGACGGTCTTACACCCGAGATCATCAAGAAGGCTCTTGAGATCACCCATGAGGGTCGTGACTATATTATCGACGAGGTAATTCTCAAGGCTATCGCAGAGCCCAGAGCTGATGTTTCAAAGTACGCTCCCAAGATGATCTCCATGAAGATCGATCCCGATAAGATCAGAGAAGTTATCGGTAAGGGCGGTGCAGTTATCCAGAAGATCACGGGCGAAACAGGCGCGAAGGTTGACATTGAGGATGACGGTACTATCCATATCGCCGCTGTCAATACCAAGGATGCTGAAGCTGCAAAGGCTATGATCGACGCGATCTGCTTTGAGCCCGAGGTTGGTGTAACATACGCAGGTACAGTAACAGGTATCATCGCCTGTGGCGCGTTCGTTGAGTATGCCCCCGGCAAGGAGGGTATGGTTCATATCTCCAAGCTGGCTGAAAACAGAGTTGAAAAGGTTGAGGACGTTGTTAAGCTCGGAGACGCTGTAAGAGTTAAGTATCTCGGCGTTGACGAAAAGAACAGAATCCGCCTTTCCATGAAGGACGCAGACAAATAATTTACGATTTTTAATCGACGGCAGGGACTGTCTCCACGCATCTGCATAAGATGTGCAGAGCGTCCCTGCTTCTGTCTTAAATATTTCTTGTGAAAATAATAATTTATCTTTGCCTCCGGCGGCATAGGGACTTTTGAAAAAGTCCCTATGAACCCCAAAACTTTAAAATAAAAAGCCTTATCATTTAAAGTTTTTGAGATTCTAAAGACCTTTTTTCAAAAAGGTCTTTGGCGGGGGATGGGGCAGCGCCCCATGCTTATAAATTATTGTTTAAACCGATATACATTAAACACCTGTGAATTTTACTTATCAAAGTTTTTAAGCCGCCCCAGGCAAAAAAGAAGGAGGTAACATGAACTACAGTTATAACAATTGGCGCAGCGGTGGAAGCCGAAGCCGCAGGCGCAGACGGCAGAAGATGATAAAGACCATTGTTCTTTCTCTGATAATTGCACTCATTATTGCAGGCTCGGTTATCTTCCTTTTTTCTCTGAAAAGGATGGGTGAGCGCGCGAAGGATAAAGAAACGGAAAGTGATTCTGCCTCTGAAAGCGCTATGGAAACAAAGCCTGAGGACACCGCCTCGGGTGTGCTCAAGGAAGGCTTTATAACAAAAAAATTTGCTTCGGCTGATCTTCACCGCGGCGATCTTATTCTCGTCCGCGCGGGGGCACCCTATGTTTTCCCGGAGGAGACGGATCTGGCGAATCTTTATACGGGAAGAAGGAAATATGACGATGGCTCCCGTGCTTTTCAGGTCAGCGGATCGGATATAGAGCTTGATTCATTTGTTCTTTCGAAGCTGAACGAGATGACAGAGATCTTTTATGAGGCTACAGGCGAGCGCGGACTTCTTGTGAAGAGCGGATACCGCTCATATGAGAGCCAGGAAGAGATCTTTGATTACAGAGTAGAGCGAGACGGCGAGGAAGAGGCGCTTAAATATGTGGCGAAGCCCGGAGAAAGCGAGCATCACACGGCTATGTCGTTTGACATGTCGGTCTATAAGGATGGGGTGAACACCTATATACAGGACGAAGAGGACTATCTTTGGATATATGAAAATGCCCACAAATACGGCTTTGTTCTCCGTTATCCCGAGAGCAAGGCTGAGATCACGGGAATCTCCTATGAAGCATGGCATTTCCGCTATGTTGGCGTTCCGCACGCATATTATATGTATACGGAAGATATAGTTCTTGAAGAATACCTTGAGCGGCTGAAGAAGGAATATACCTATGACGGCATTCATCTGAAGGTCGACTGCGATAACGGTCATAAATATGAAATATACTATGTCCCCGCAAAGGCAGACGGCTCGGCGGAGATAATTTTGCCTCGAGGTTATGAATACACAGTTTCGGGGAATAATACGGACGGGTACATTGTGACCGTTCTGCTCTTGTGAGGTGACTTATGAACAGTAAAAAACTTCTTTTGGTTATGACAGCGGTGCTGGTTTTGTTCAGCCTTGTGCTGTCCTCATGCGGACTAATAGTTATTGGGGGGGGGAAAGCCGAAACAAGGGAGACCGTTCCCTCCGACCAGCCCGAGGGCGTTGACACGCCGGATGCGCAGAGCGGCGAAACCGAGGGCACGCCGAATAACGGCCCAGAGGCTCCCGAAACTGCCGCCGACAGGGCGAAAAAACGCGTTGAAGCACTTGCGGATCTTAATTTTTCGGGGCAGAGCTTTATCATTGCCACAACCTCAAATATGACCTTTGCCACGGATGGCGACAGCTATTATGACCGCGTTCTGCTTCTGCGTGATTCAATTGTTGAA
Source organism: Eubacteriales bacterium (assembly GCA_045595425.1). GTDB lineage: Bacteria > Bacillota > Clostridia > Oscillospirales > CAG-272 > SIG710. Next base: position 6,268 of record JAZOAL010000012.1, on the reverse strand, counting down.
GAGAAATACAATATTGATATAATCACGGTTTTTGCGGATGAAGGAAGAATAGAGACCGATCTGCGAAATGCGGCGCTCTCGGGGGATTATTATGCCGATCTCTTGTCGGTTTCAGAATATAAGATAGGACGTCTTGCGTCGGAAGGCCTTATTATGAATCTGCGTTCGCTTCCCTTTTATAGCACTGCGCAGTCCTATTCGCGTTTCTCGGGTGAGGCGGCGGCAGGAAATGCAATATACGCCGATATAGGTGCCGCAAGCGGAGATTTCAGCAAGATCTGGGGGGTCTTCTTTAATAGGGAGATCGCAGAGGCCCTTGGATATGATCTTGATTTGATGGTGAAGGACGGCGAATGGACATGGGATACCTTTGATAGGATATCAAGAAAAGCCGCCGATCAGCTTGGCATTGTCGGACAGGGCAGTGCGATGATGGGAAATGAATATACCGATATCGTTTTCCGTTCGGGCGGCGAAAGACTTGTGGATAATACGCTGGGAAAAGTTCCCGAAATATCATTTAATTCAGAAGCCCTTGAGAGCTTGGTTCAACTCACCTGCAATCTTATTTACCGCAACCCTGCGGCATATAAGACTGCGTCAGGGGCTACAGAGGATGATTTCTTCTCGCTTTTCGGCTCGGGACAGCTTCTTTTCGCCATGGCACCGCTCTCTCGCATGTCGGAGCTTTCGGTTTTGAATGTTGAATGGGGCGTTCTGCCAATACCGAAGGTGAGCGAGGAGCAGGAGCATTATTATGCTTATACCGAGGGGACGGCGAATGTCCTTGCCGTGCCCTCCGAAAACAATAAATTCGATATGACGGGCTTTATTATCGGCGCGCTTAACACGGCTTCATACGAGCTTCTCGCCGAAGAATATAAGACGAGCTGCCTTTATAATTATTTTCGCAGTATAAAGGCAATGCGTTCTATGGATGCCGTGCTCGACAGCATGACATTTGACTTCAGCTTACTCTATTCCTCCGGTGCTGATCTTTTGGCAAATGCAACCTACGGAGCGGTGCGCGAGGCGCGTACCAGCGTCAGCGACTATGCCACAGGTCTGATAAACAAACGAAAAGAAGCGGCAAACGAACAGCTAAGGCGGCTTTTCGGAGAAAAAACCTTTGATGAAGACCCGATTCCGCTTCCTTCTCCGGAGCCCGTGCCCGAACCTGAGCCGGAACCTGAAGATACAAATCTGCCGGAGAACACAGAAACAGAACCGGAGGATACCACAGCTCCCTCGCCTGAGGTGACGGAGGGCGAGCACACCGAAGCTTTGCCCGACACCGATGCGGATACCGAGGATATCACCGAAAACTAAATTTTTAAACAAACCGATTGGAGAAAAGACATGGCAAATTACAGAAGAGGCCGCATAAATGATGAAATGCTCAAGGAGATCGCCATGATATTGCGTGAGGTCAAGGACCCCAGAGTGCAAAAGGCGTTTGTCAGCGTGACAGCGGCAGAGGTCACCCCCGACCTCAAATATGCAAAGATATATTATTCCTACCTTAACGGGGACGACCCAAAGGAGGTTGAAAAGGGGCTCAAGGCGGCAAGCGGATATTGCAGAAGCCAGATCGCCAGACGCATGAATCTTCGTATCACTCCCGAGCTGACATTTATTCACGATAATTCTATAAAGCACGGTGCTCACATTGCAACACTGCTTGAGGGCATCACCTTCACGGATGATGAGGGCGAGGATAACGGAGAAGAATAATGACTGAAAAAGCAACAAATTACCGCCGCCTGACCTTAGGTGAAACGGTGGATATCCTGATGGAAAGGAAAAACACACTGATCCTTTGCCATGCCCGTCCCGACTGCGACACCATAGGCTCGGGATTGGCACTGAAAAAATTGCTGGAAGCGGCAGGAATGAAGGCGCATTGCCTTTGCATGAATGAGATTCCCCATCGTTTGGAGTTCCTCCCTTCCTGTCAGGACAGCTTTCTGCCGGAGAATATTCCTTCCGACTTTGGGGCGGAGAGGGTCATCTCTGTGGACACCGCATCACCTGCACAGCTCGGAGATCTCAGGGAAGAATATCTCGGCAGGGTTGAGATGATGATAGACCATCACGGCAGAGGAGAGCAATATGCGGATGGATTTATTCTGCCCACAGCTTCGGCGGCGGGAGAACTGATTTTTGATATTTCCCGGGAAATGCTCCGTCGTGGGGCAGTAAATGAGATTCCAAAGGATGTGGATATCTGCCTTTATGCCGCCATAAGCTCGGATACGGGGTGCTTTAGATTTTCATCGGTCACCCCAAGGACTCATCTGATCGCGGCAGAGCTGCTCCGGTCCGACATTGATGCCGGCGAGATAAATCATAAGCTTTATGATTCAAAGCCCTTTCCTCAGCTTAAAGCAGAGCAGCTCGGCTTTGAAGCCATGAAGCTATATGAGGACGGCGGGATAGCAATTATTCCCTTCACTTATGAGATGAAGACGGAGAATGGCATTGAGGATCAATATACCGAAACTCTTGTTGATGTTGCAAGAAGCATTGAGGGCGTTGAGGTCGCTATTGCCATAAGACAGCCGCGAGATGCCGGAATTTTCCGCTGTTCGATGCGTTCAAATTCGGATTTTGACGTTTCAAAGCTCTGTGCCTCCTTTGGCGGCGGCGGACATGTTAAAGCAGCAGGCTGTACCATAGAAGCCACAAGTATTGAAGCTGCTGTTGAGCTTATACTTGCGGAAATAAAGAGGGCATTGGCGCACTAAAAATAATTTGACGGGCAATGATTACGAACGTATAATCAAAAGTTTTGATAAAACTTTTTCAAAAGTTTTCGCCTAACCAACGCGCGCAGTGTTGGTTGCTGACCGCGGACGGCGACAAGCGCACACGCGCTTGAGCCGCGCAAGCTTTTGAAAAAGCTTGACCAAAACTTTTGATTATGCGTTCGTGCTCACAGCCCGTTAATTATTGCTTTGCGGGATAAAAAACACATAAGCAAAAGGGTTTATCTCTCCGATCAGAGAGATAAACCCCTTTGTTTCCGAAAAATTATTTTACAACGCCCTTTTGGAGCATTATATTTGCATAAAGCGCGCTTTCGCCGGTTGCGATAATGGCATATGCGGTCTTCGCTTCTTCATAAAAATTAAAGCGTTCGATATTTCCAACGGTTTTTTCGCCCCGAGCATCGTATTTTGAGATTATTTCCTTATAGGTATCCCAAATCGGTGTTTCAACATTGTCATTTTTCATGACCTCCATAAGGCTGACGGGCTTTTCAACATAAGTATCAAGGGGAAACAGGGTTAAAATAGCATCGAGAAGCTCAGGCACTCCGTGACCGTCACATCTGATAACTATTGCATCCTTTCCCATAGACTCCGACGGAAAATTTCCGTCGGCTATCACGATTCTGTCTCCGTGTCCCATTTCCGAGAGAACCTTTAAAAGCTCGGGTGATATGATCTTAGGTATTCCTTTAAGCATATTGCTACCTCCTTTTTTTATAATTATATATCTTTTGAGTGAAAAAATCAATAGATTACCTCTAAAAACTCAAATTTTTAGAGGCTGCCAATAGCAAATATTTATCTGTGTTTTTTGCGGTTTTAAAATAAAACGGCATTGGGTATTGACAAAACAGCGGAAATATGTTAACATTGTCCTGTTTTGAGTTTTTATGGGGGGAATTGCTTTGATCTACGACAGAACTATGACGGCAACAACTTATATTGTGGACAAAAAGCAGGGGAAGCTGCTTCTTCATCTGCATAAAAAATTCGGTCAGCTATATCCTCTCGGCGGGCATATAGAGTCGGGAGAGCTTCCCCATGAGGCGGCACTGCGTGAGGTGTTTGAGGAATCGGGGCTGAGGGTCATCCTTTCGGATCAGAACGGTGCTCCTGTTGCGCAGACTTCAGAATTTGTACTTCCCGTGCCTATGTTTTTGCTTCACGAGAATATAAGCAGTCCGGTGCAGAATCTCGATTTTGTCTATGCGGCATTTTTGCCGGAAAACATTGACCCAAAGGAGAAGCTGAAGCCGCTTTTGGGCGAGAGTCGGGTGTTTTTTTGGGTGAGCCCAGAAGAGGCTTTAAAAGGAACTGTTCTGCGCGGTGAAAAAGAATATGTAATACCCGGTCATATAAAGAAGATCGCCGAAATGGTTTTCAAAAATATCTTATGAAAGGATTTTAAAGATGCTTCGTAAATTTATCGGGGACAGTAGTTTTTATAAAAAGGTATTTGCCGTGGCTCTGCCGATAATGGTGCAGAATGGTATCACCAACTTTGTCAATATGCTTGACAACATAATGGTGGGAAAGATAGGCACCGAGCAGATGACGGGTGTTGCCATTGTAAACCAGCTTTTTTTCGTTTTTAATCTGTGTGTTTTCGGAGGCTTTTCCGGCATAGGTATCTTCACCGCCCAGTTTTTCGGCAAGGGAGATATGAAGGGTGTTCGCGACAGCCTTCGCTTTAAAGCATGGGTCGGCGCGGTACTTGCGGCGGCAGCTTTGCTTATATTCGGCTTTGCAGGAGAGCCATTGATCGGCGCTTTTTTGCATGAAAGCGAATCGGGAGGAGATCTTGCGCTGACTCTCGATTACGGCATGAAATACTTGCGCATAATCATGATCGGCATAATCCCTTTCGCTGTCACGCAGATGTATTCGAGCACCCTGCGCGAAACCAATAAAACTCTTCCGCCCATGCTTTGCGGTGTCGGCGCGGTGGTTATAAATCTGATTTTCAATTATCTGCTGATATTTGGCAACTTCGGTTTTCCGAAGCTCGGCGTTGAAGGTGCGGCGATCGCAACGGTGATCTCCCGCTATGCGGAGTGTGCCGCTATTATCATCTGGACTCATGCAAATAAGAAGGAGAACCCCTTTATCGAAGGTGTTTACCGTTCTTTGCGCGTTTCGAGGTCTGCAGCTCTCGCCATGACAGTGAAAGGACTGCCGCTCCTTCTCAATGAAGCACTTTGGTCGCTCGGTGTGACGATGCTTTCTCGGTGCTTCTCCACTCGTGGACTTAATGTGGTGGGCGCGCTCAATATTTGCACAACGCTCTCAAATGTTTTCAACATCGTCTTTATCTCATTGGGTACGGCTATATCTATCATGGTCGGAAACCTTCTCGGTGCAAACAAAATGGAGGAGGCGCGCGATACCGATAATAAGCTTCTTGCCTTCACTGTTATGTCAAGCATTGTTGTCGGGTCTGCCATGGCGATCAGCTCGGTATTCTTCCCGAAGATCTATAACACCACCGATGAGGTGCGCTCCCTTGCTACATTTTTCATTCTTGTGATGGCATGCTATATGCCGATGAGTTCTTTTCTTAACGGGTCATATTTTACACTGCGCTCCGGCGGAAAAACGTGGATCACATTTTTGTTTGACAGCGTGTATATCTGGGGAGTCAATGTCCTTTTGGCATATATTCTCACCACTTTTACATCGCTTTCGATATATCCCATATACATAATCTGCTATGCTGTGGACGTTATCAAATGTATCATCGGATTTATTTTGGTTCGCAGTGATAAATGGATGAACAATCTGGTCGGGGAAAAAGGCTAACTATAAAAGAACAAACAAAAGCGAACTGCGATTATAACTCCGAACAAACGATTACCACTGCCGCAAGCAGTTCGCTTCGCACTAACCCTTTTTGCCCCCGTGCTCTTTTGGGGGCAAAAAGGGGATTTAGAGTGACCACAAGCACCCTTGAACACCGCAGAATTGCGGTGTGAACCGGTGCGCGGATTTCCCAAAGGAAGGGAGTTCCAAGAGGGAAAACTTGGTTTCCCTCTTGTGTTTCTTTTGCCTTCTTTGGGAAACGCCAAAGAAGGAGCCCGCGCGGCGGGAGCGCAAAGAAAGAGACTTACTGCCGAGACATTATCCGGAGTGGTGACGTTATCACTCTATCTGTAATTACTCTGATTTGAAAATTTAAAGTGATATCAAAGAAACTATGCTGTTCATTTCTGAACGGTAAACTAACATCCTCAAAAATGTAACTTACAGCCAAGAGAATATTCAGAATGATAACTTCATCACTCTGAATTATATTCCAGCGGTAAGTTACTTTCCTTGCGCTCACGCCGCGCGGCGCCCCATTTCTGGCCTTGGCCCCAGAAATGGGGGAAAGAACGCCACACAAGAGGGAAACCAAGTTTTCCCACTTGCAACTCCCTTCCTTTGGGAAAGCCGCGCACCTGATCGCTCTGCAAGTATGCAGAGCTCAAGGGTGCTTGTGATCACACCGCCATCCC
>JAZOAL010000011.1:0-4137 GCA_045595425.1 Eubacteriales bacterium | reverse complement strand
AGCCTTTTGTTGTGTCAAGATACTCAAATGTCAGCTTCTTTGCCGCTTTCATACACGCAAGCGTCATGGGAAGATAGTCCTCTGTCTGATGGGTAATCAAAATATAGATATTCCTATTGATTCCCGCCATAAAAAGTGATTTCAGAATATCGTACACATAAAGCTCAAGGGTGTCGCAGCTTACGTTGATCGTGTTACTTTCGGGCCCGCCCACCGCATAGCTTGCAACACCGTACCATATAGGGGGAAGCACAACGCAGTCCACCTGATTTGCGACCTCACGGGCGATGCCGACCGCCGTCAAGGTATCTGTCCCGTAGGGACAATGGGTGCTGTGATACTCCATCGTACCGACGGGCAGTATAAAGGGCCACCGCTCACGCTTTGCCCTGTCTATTTCTTTTGGATAACTAAGCTCCATATTCACACTGTTACTCATATCATGATTCCTTGTTTTGAATGGTATCTATCAGAGAGTTTGCTGCTTTGAGTTCTCCAATGGTGTGATTCATTTCATAATCAAGCTGACGGAGCTTCCAACGCAATGCCGCCTCGTCACCCGTGTATTCCATGGCGGGTTCCCACCCCAAAACAGAGTCACACTGTACGATCGGAATCGTGTTTTCAACGTTTTCTTTTTCCGCAAGCAAAATTCGCTCCAGCTGATCTATGATATCGTCAAGTACTCTGCGATCGCTCTCAAAATGAAGTCTCTGCACAAGAAGATAGACCTCTTTCGTATGCTTTACAGTCACACAGGTGTTCTTCATAAACTTTATCATATTGGTAAGCTTCAGAAGCTTTTCTTCGTCGCTTCCCGTATTTTCAAGAATAGAGATCCCTTTTTCAAAAAGCGCATCCATTGTTTGGAGCTCCGCCAGTTCCTCTATCAGTCTGATACCGGGCAAGGAGGTTCTTTCCCGACCGTAAGGATGATAGGGAACGTAGTAAATATCCTTGGACACGGCATGCTCCATAGCCGGCTTTTTCCCTGCATCAAGAAGCCAAACGGGATATGCGGGACCGATTCTGAATCCACCGTATTGATCCGCGTCCGAAATAGGATAGCTCGCAATTGCTTCATCGAAGCAATCGAACGCTTCTCTGACCTTTTTCGAATGCTCCCCAAAGTCACGGCGAAGAAGCTCCTCATACACCTGTTCCAAAGGCTTGATTTCGGTAAAAGCCGCCCACTTACTGAGTTCGCAAACAATCGACGGATAGAATCCGTAATGGATACATTCCTGAAGGCCGCTCACTCCCCATTCCTTCCCGGCATGGATGATCCGCCGGAGCCTTTCAATCCATCTGCCGGGTGCAGGCTCATAAGGAATCACTCCAAAATCCCAGGTTTTCCCGCCTGTGTTTGAGATGGAAGCAATCTTCATTCCTCTTTTTTTACAAGCAACGGCTTCGCTTTGGAAATATTCTCCCGGTCCTATGAAGCGGAGCGAATAATCGGGAATGTTCGAAACACTGTTTTCGTTTCTGAATTGATGGAACATATCCCACGTTGCAAGCACGGTAAGATCGTCCGGGAGCTGTTCAATCAGTCGGATTCTGTCCTCCTCCGGTGCAAATCCCCAGTTATAGGTAGAAAACAGAATTTGCGTATCCTTGCTGTATTTTCTGACTGCATTGATGATCATTTGCGCAAATTGCGGATAATCCATGCATGGCCACCAACCGGTTTTTGGTTTTCCCGTCGGGATATCATCCACAGTGGACTCAATGCACGCAGCCGGATCACGGCTCACAAAATGGTTTGCCTCTCCCTCAAGAATGATCGATCCGATCTTGGGACAAGCGCGGAAAAGATCTCCGTACATTTGATCGTAATATTCCTGTGCGCCCACCTCCTCCGGATGCATTGCGTGAACCTTGTAAAGCTCGATGTTGATTTTGATACCGTATTTTTCAGCACGGTTCGCAAGAGATCGCATGTCAATGTAATCTCCACGGAGCGTTGTCCATCCATCCTTCAGCCATACGTCAAGACTGTCATAACCAAAGTGCGCCATGAGGGAAAGAGCCTCATCCGTATAGTCAAACATTCCAAGCGGTGACTGTACCATGCGGAAATCAAAGAGTGCTCGCCTTCTGATATTCCCTTTTTTCATGAAAGGGCCCTTTCTGAGATTCATCAAATCCTCTACAAAGAAAAGTCCCTGCATCACACCGCGCGAATCATAGCCTTCAACTAAAATACCGTCATCCCCGGTTGTGATGGAATACCCTGAGTATCCGCTTGCCTCTCCGATTTCTTGAGACAGGGACAATTCTATTTTTTGAGCATCCGAGGGACAGACAGTCGCAATCATCGCACCGATTCCCATCGACACAAAAAGATAGTCCGCAAAATCCTTTGCCGCAGTGTATATGACAGCATCTTCCCACGTTGGAAGAACGATGCAAATACCGTTCTTCAGCTCCAACTCATCTGCTCCGCAAGTCTCACTGTAGTCACGGCGATCCTTTTTATGGACTTGACGGAGCTCTTCACGAAAATCGTAGTTGTTTTCTTTTTTCAACATTAAAAATCACCTCTTTCCTTCATTATAACACCTTTATTTTTAATTTTGCATGGATAATGACAACAAAAAGTTGTATAATATTAGCGATATTATATTTTTGTATGGACACCGACAACAAAAAATTGTATAATATTAGCGGCATTATATTTTGTTTGGAGGAGTTCAGCATGGAATATCTGCAAGACGTGTTTGTTTCCAATCTGAATGCCACCGTTCATAACGGCGGATTCATCTCTTTTTCGCCGGAGGATTATTGGAAGTCGGATTTTGACTGTTTCAATCAGAACAAATTTTACTGCATCACAAGAGGAAGCTGCACGATCACAATCGAAGGAACCGGATATCATGCCACCGCGGGCGATTGGTTTTTCATTCCCAGACAAACCGTGCACAGCTTTGAGAAAAACGATGATGATCTTTTCGAAAAATACTGGATGCATTTCGATATTTACCCCACAGACGAAAATCTTTTTTCCTTACTGAATCTCCCTTATTTCGTAAAGGTCGAAAAGGATGATCCCGCACTCTCTCTTTTTGACGTGTACACGAAAACGGAAGGAAATTCAATCACCGATATTCTGAAAATAAAATCCTGCATTTTAAGCTTGCTGGGAAGATACATAGAGCTTTCCGAGAAAAGTCAATTTTTGATCAAAAGCCGCACCGATGACAGACTGGATCATCTTCTGCGACATATTCACAGCCATCTTGATCAACCGATTACAAATAACGAGCTTGCCTCACTCTGCCATCTGCATATAAATCACTTCATCCGTTTTTTCAAGGAGCATACAGGTCAAACTCCCACTCACTACATAAAGTGTCGCAAAATGGATACCGCTAAAAGATTGCTTGAAAATTCAGATCTTAACATTTCCGAAATTATGCTGCGTGTCGGATTTGACGATATCAGCTATTTTTCAAAGCAGTTTAAGATTTTTTACGGTATGTCCCCTCGCGAATACAGAAAGTATTATAAGTTTCATCTAAAGCCCGCCAAAGATCAGCTGTAACAAAGCCTCAAAAGGGGCTGTCCTGAAAACCAACAATAGCCACAAACAAAAAAGAGCATAACAAAAAAGCAAGCCTCGAAATAGAGCTTGCCGATCGTGTTATGCAAAAAAAGCAATCAAGAAAGCGAAACCGAAAATCCTAACTTTTCGAGGGATTGGATGTTTCGCTTTTTTATTTTTTCGGCGTAAATAGTGTTAAAATAATCGGAGCCTAAATCGTAAAAGTGTTCACGGTTCAACAACATATGATAAATTGCGAGAGCCATACTGTGTGCAATAGCCACAATGGCGCGTTTGCCTCCGCGACGTGCAGAAATTTTACAGTATTTTGCATAGAAATAACTATCTTTATGACGAATAGCAGAATGTGCGCATTCAACCAGTGTAGACTTTAAAAACAAATTTCCTTTTCGTATTCGAGAACTCTTTTTCTTTCCGGCACTCTCGTTGCACCCCGGGACGAGTCCTGCCCATGAGGCAAAATGATCTGAGTTTCTGAATTGCTTCATTTCGATTCCGGTTTCTGCTATAATTCTCTCCGCACTTCTTCTTGCTATTCCGGGAATTTCATCAAGCAATTCTATACATTC
>JAZOAL010000010.1:0-20856 GCA_045595425.1 Eubacteriales bacterium | reverse complement strand
CGACATGGCTACGATCCGACTTGAAGCCGTTCGGAGATTTTTTATTTTTATGGCTCTTCGGAGAATTATCCAACGATACCCGAACGCTCAATACCCTGTACAAGGAACTTCTGGCAGAACAAATAGATGATAATCAGCGGTGCGATAGCCATCATACCTGCTGTATTATGAATTGCCTGATAGAAGAGGTTTGCTCCCGCATAGGAAGTTGTGAGAGAAACAGGGATTTCCTTTACAACATTGGACCAATTCCACATTCTGCCGCCCGGGAAGAACAAATCAATATAGTAATTATCCGTCCACTGCCAGGAGAAGGAGAAGAGGAATACCGTGATCAGCATAGGCACGGAAAGAGGAATAATTATCGTAAAGAATGTACGGAAAACTCCGGAACCGTCGATATATGCCGACTCCTCAAGCTCATCGGGTACACCGCGGAAGAACTGCCTGAGCATGAATATGTAAAGACCGTTCTTAAATGCGAGTCCGCATGCTGAAAGAATAACAAGAGGCCAATAGGTATTTGTAAGTCTGAGACCGTATGCAAAGTCTTCGGGGAGTATACCGATCTTTGTAAGAAGCCCAAAGATTCCCCAAATATCGAAGTCCTTGAAATTCTGAAGCATCGAAAGCTTAAGTGTGGGATGAGGAACGATCATCGTCAGTATAACGAGCATAAACAGGAGCTTGTTACCCTTAAACTTAAACTTTGCAAATCCATAAGCGATAACGCAGCAAGAGAATGTCTGAAGTATCGCTGAAAGGAATGAAAGCGTCAAAGTATTAACGAACGCCTCCCAATATCTGAGCTCTGTAAATACTGCTTTATAAGTATTCAGTGTAAATGCTTTGGGGACAAGGCGAACCGTTGCATCAACAAAATCCGTCATTCCCATGAATGAGGATGCGATCTTAGAGATGAAGGGGAAAAGAACGATATAAGAAATACCAACCAAAAGTACAAAACGGAATATCGCAACAAGAACCTTCTGATAGATATATGTCGTACCGAATTTCGCCTTCAGTCTCTCTTTTAAAGGAGTTCTTTCAAAATCAACGCGAATTTTGTTCTTGGTTTCTTTTGTGACTCTTGGTTTTTTTGCTGTGTTTTGTGCGTCCATTTATCATCCCTCCTTAATCACGTCTTTGATAGAATACATATGCAGAGAATATACCCGCAACAGCCGCAACGATCAGGATTACTACAATAAAGTACATCCATGACATTGCCGAGCTGATTACACCGCCGTGAGGCGTGGAGCCTCCGTCTACGCTTTCGATAAAACGCATAACCTGATTGGATTCGGCAGTAAAAGAGTCGATAATTGTGTAAACTGCATTTACAAGGATCATCGGGCTTATCATCGGGAAGGTGATCTTCCAGAAGGTTTCCCAACCGGAGGCACCGTCGATCTGACAGGACTCATATATTGCAGGAGAAATAGACTGAAGACCTGCAAGGAAGATGAGCATCTGTACACCACTGCGGTTTACGATATCATAAATGTTGTTGATCATACTGATAACGACAACAACGATCTCTTTCCCGACCTTCATCTTATCAAACAGATTCTCAAAATCGAGAACAGAAATTATTTCCTGAGATGCGCTTTGTCCCGAACCGTCTGAAATACCTGATGTGCTGTCCATGTAAGATGAAAGAACATTGCTTGACTCGAGAGCCGCCATAAAACCTGTCGAAAGAATAACCGGGATAAAGAATATCGCACGGAACGCCGCACGTCCCACCATTTTTGTGTTCAAAAGAACAGCCATAAACAGCGAGAATATTACGATCGCCGGAATATCAAACGCCATCTGTCCAAGACCCGAAATCAAAGTCTTTATGTAATTGGGGTTGACAAACAGTGCCTGATTATAGTTGTCAAATCCGACCCACTCAAGGAGCATACCTCCGCCCGCCTGAGAGCTTACATGGTGGAAACTGAATCTGATCGAGTCCCAAAGAATGGGAAGATATACGAGCAAGAAACCGATTGCAAAAGGCAGAACGAAAATCCAACCGGCACGTGCCTTACGTTTATCAAGAGAAGCGGCGCGACGTCTTTTCTTTGGCGCTTTAACTGCATCATTTGTCATAGTTTTTCACCTCTCCTTTAATTAAGTTTCACGTAGCCGTAAGCTTCGATTGTCTGGCCTTCGACTGTGATATCAAAATAATTGTAGTTAAGAATGAAGGTTGTACCGTCCTCATATGTTACCTTAACGATACGTCCGTCATCCATCGTTGTATACTTATCCATGTTTTCGGTGTCCATCACTTCATCTTCACCGAGAACACGCTGACCGACAAGGAACTGATGATCAACTATTGCCTGAGTCTGAAGCGGCTCAAGAATAGCATTAAGCTCCTTGTAAAGCTCAACAACATCCTCATACCAGATATCATATCTGATAGAATAATATTTACTGAGCAGCTCGTCTTCCTTAAGCAGTTCTGTGTTGTCATAAGACATTATGAAATACATGTATGCGCCGTTTTCGATACATTTAAGCACTTCATAGCGTATATCACCTGCCATATTGATAGCAGAACCTGTGAAGTTCTTGTATCCGTGGAGCACATAACCGATGAAAGGAACAGTATAGGTTGCTATATTATATCGGCTGGAATCAAGAGGAATACCAAGTATATGATCCGATTCCTTCCAAACATAAGCGTTTCCGCCTTCAGTCATCACATTTTTATAAGAAGCTCCCAGGCTTTCGAAAGCATCGATTGTGAAATTCTTGCTGTCCTCACGGTTATAAGGTTCCTTCTTATCAAAGTCGGAGTTTAGAGTATTACCGAGAGTGGAGACCGAAATCCCTATAGGCTCATAATCTGTATAGCTTTCAGCGAGCTTATCGATAAAGCGATAGTAATATGCAGGAGACATTGCAAGCTGATAATATGTTGCATAACTCTGTCTTGCCGCACTGTAGATACGCTTACTTGTATATCGGTTATCGATAGATTTAACAGCATGCTTCTTGAGGCTTACGCCGTCAAACATAGCGGTATCATTGATATAAGCAAAGTCGAAATCGGGATAAATACCATAATCCTTTTCCTTTGCATCAGCGAGCAGCTCCTCAAAGCCATCCGCGCCGCCGACAGCACTCTCCCATTTCAGCTTATAGGGCACGGTGGGTTTCATACCGCCGTTTGCATAACCTGTAAGCTTAAAGTTAATGTTCTTGATGCCTTCTGAGGAAAGCTCATTATACATCGTCTGAACATCCTCAAAGGAGGTCATAGCTGTCATAACTGTTACGGGAATTGAGAGAATCTTTTCAATGCTTTCAATTGCACCGAAGGTCTCGATATAAAGCGGAATACCGTCACCAAGGTCTGCATCGGTCATCTTTGTGAGAACGCCATTATCAATAAGATAATCTCTGTATGCTTCAGCCATTCCCTTCCAAGAAGCCTCATAAGTACCGGTGAGATTCTTTTCAGCAGCGAGATCCTCGTCTGTGAGCATGATATATCTTATTTTATAGTTACCCGTATAACGTCTCTCGGAAATAACAGTCCAAATATCCGATGAACCGACCGAAATCGCCGTTGAAAGCTTATATGAATCCTTAGGTCTTGGAGTAACAGTCATCTGGATCGTATTGTACTCGTGCATTGCACCGCCGTGGTAGGTGGCGAGCGTCGTCATTGCTTCGCCCTCTTCAATGATTGCAACGAAGCCTCTGTCCTGATTGCGGACAAATTCCTTTACATATTCAATTTCGGTTGCAGCTTCTGTATTCTCTGCTGTATCACCTGCTTCAGTTGTTACATCGCCCACAACATTTGCGGTTTCTTCATCTGTTTCTTCAGCAGGAACCTCTTTCTCTACAGCAACAGTCTTATAGATATCCTCATTCTCAACTATGCCGAAAACAGGAACTCTGCCGGGCTGCTGATATGTGCCGGTAATAGTCTGATAAGCATAATCCACACCGTAAAGCTCGGTAAAGATCGTTGTAGTGTTCTGGGCAAGCTCTTCAAACTTAAATATAGCGCCCGAACCGTCAGGAAGGAAGGTATAACCCGAATTAGGGTTTGTTCCCGCGCCCATATAAGGAAGAATAGTGATATTCTCAAGGGTATATTCTTCCTCGTTATAAAGAATACCGTTAGCGGGAAGCGTTACAACAAGCTGACCGTTATCAATGGTATATTCCAGAGCCATCTTAAAGTTAACAGGTTCTACATCAACACCCACAAACTGTGTCATTGTATGATCGTAGTCCAGATCCTCAAAAGTGTAGCCGGGGCAATACTGCTTGATGATCGCCTCGATATCCTTCTGGTCCTTATCGGTAACAGCACCGTGACCTGTTATAGGCAAAACATAAATAGCCATCTTTTCAGTGATAGGCCATCTTTCATACATCGCTTCCTTCATTGCCTGCTTATCAACTGAAGAAGGATCTTTAAGAGAATAGAAAGCTGTGAGCTTACTTCTGGCATCACTATCGGTTACATTGGCAAGAATCTCTGTCTGGAATCTTTCACGGCTTATCTGCTTTGGAACAAGGAGACGTGTCTGTTCGCTGCCAAGCGAATATTCAACTCTAAGACCGTTTTTGATCCTCTCAACCTTGATCTGTCTGCTGTAAGTCGTGGGATCCATTGCATCCTTGAACGAATAAAGGAATTTAGACTGATCGTTGTCTGAATATTCAACTATGATCTGCGAAAGCAGCTCCTCCTTCTGAGTCTTTGATGCCTTGGATGATCCAACGCTGTAGGGGTTTGTCAAAAGCACTTGACCCGAAGCTAAATCTTTAACGGCAACCTCACCCGAGAAAGAATCGCAGTATATCTCCATGCCGTCAACAACAGCATAAAGCTCCATAGCCGCAATCCGGTCTTCGGCAGAGTTATATTCCGCCTCAAAATAGGATTCATATTTTCCCTTTGCGTCCTTGTATATATCGGCCGCAGAGGCTCCAATGGCTGTAAAATTGATACCACCGAGCACCAACAATACAGTTAAGAGCAGCGAAGTTATTCTTTTCATTTTCATTATTATCTCTCCTATCTGTAATCGTTATAGTCGGTAACTTATCTCGTCTACAATGTTAGTCACGAAGCTTACAACCTTACCGAGAAGGGTTGTAAAGAGGATAGCGAGGAACATGATAAACGCCATGGCAATTATTGTACCAACACATGTAAGTACATTCTTAGAAAGCGAATAATCGTGTGTTACCATCATTCCGAAGAATATTAGCAGTCCCAGCCAGATATAACCGACGGTTACAAGCAGGGAGACAATTGCTGTTTCGGACTCGGTGACAACATTGGAAATAATAGTCGAAGGAATAACCATGATCGGAACGGGAGCGAGGGAATAAGAGCAAGCAATGAAGATATCTCTGAAGCTTCCTTCACCCTCAAAAAGAGTTGTCAGACACCAGTTTCCGACTACCCACAGGAAGAGCGGTGCCAAAACTGCTGCAAACTGAACAAAGATCGAAGAATAAACTCCCTCGGGATTCATAATATATCCCTGACCGATAGACTGGTAATAGAACGAAACGATCGTTATCGCGATTATTGTTATACCTGCACGAACAGAACCGCGTTTCTCGTGTTTCAGATCCCAGAAGCCGTCAAACGGATGGAAGATCAAATGGAAAACATAAAGCAATTCCTGCTTATATGTACGTTTTCCGACTGTAATACTGGTCTTGTAGTTGACCTTCTTTGCATACTTCAGGAACTTAGAGAGAAGCACGATCAGAACCACAATTGCTGCAAGCAGAACAAACAGATATTTTGATATCCATTCTTTACGAAGCTCTTTATAAGCATCCGAATAGTTTGAGGTATCATATGCTGACTTATAATAGTCGATCGCTTCAGCATATTCACCCTGACGGAAGAGCGACTGACCGATACCGATATATGCGGTATCAAAGTTACTGTTTCTTTTCAGAATCTCGATCCAGGATTCGATCGCAAGGTCATATTGACGTTTGTTCTGATATTCAAGTGCCTGAATAAGAGCATCGCCGTACTCTGTTCTCTTAAAGGTTGTAATAGTATTATTTGTCTCGTCACCCACATCAAGTATCATGAGTATATCGCCCTGATATGTTATCGATTCGATCTGAGCAATATTACCGAGCATCGTTCCCTCGTTACCAAACGCATAAAGGAGATTACCGTCAAAATCATAGGTAAATACCTTTGAACGCTTTCGGTCTACGATAGACCAGGTTTTCTCAGGTCCAACAGCAACATCTGTAATTCTGGAAGGACCGGTGATCTTATCTGTAGAAAGGGTAGAAACATCAACCTCACCGGAAGGGGGGTAGAAGCCGTTACGTCTCATGATCTCAACGCCTGAAGCATTGAGAAGCTTAACAGGAGCATAGTCTCCGGAAGTACTCCGACTTGTTATCGCCGACTGCTGCTTTGATTCATCAAGAGACTGAGTTGTAACATAGATAAAGCCATCGTCTGTTATGCTGATGTTATTAAACTCTGTGGAAATGAAGGCTTCGGAAAGTGCTCTCTGCTTATCTGTCTGGAATGTTCTCCAAATGAGCTGCCAAAGGCTGGCAACAACCTTCTGAGCACCGATAAACTGTGTAAACTGACCCTCATCCGTCATAACGATGATACCCTGATATGTTGAAGAGGATACAACATAGAGACGGTCATATTGGTCAACCGCAAGTGCGATCGGCTTATAAGTCGATCCCTCTGTAAAGAGGTTTGACTCAGGTCTTGGAATGATGGAAAGGAAGTTGCCATCAAGGTCAAAAGTAACGATTCGGCTTGCATCTGTATCGCAGACAAAAATTCTGTCCTTTGTTACAAATATACCCTGAGGATTTGTAAATCCGTCCGGGACGCCCTGATCGTTCACAAAGTTTTTAATGGTGAATTTTTCCTTAAAATAAGAGTCAAGAACGATAAGCTCATTATTTGTAGCGGAAATGAGATATACATTGTTGTCATCATCCGTCACCATATCCTTAATTCCCTTAAGAGGGGAATCAAGACCCATATACTTTGAATCGACACGCATGATCGGCACATAAGCATCGGGAGAATAAAGAGCAAAGCCGTTAATTGAGTAAGTATAGGTCTGATAAGGAGCCGCGGCACTGACTACGGGAGTCATCACCATGATCAAAGCAAATATCAGACAAAGCATGCTTAAAAACTTTTTCATTTGCTTTCCTCCTTAATCCTTCATACCACTGGAACCCATGGTTTCAATAATATTAGACTGTGTAATAACGAATACGAGAATCGGAACGAGCATCATAATAACCGTTGAAGCTGCTGAAGCACCGGAACGGCGGATACCGCCTGCAACTATCTGGTTAATAGCATAGTTGAAGGATTTAAGCTGTTCACTGTGAATATAGATAGATGCGCCTGCATTCCAAAGTCCCTGGAATGAGTAGATAATCAGTGTCAGCCAAGCAGGCTTAACCATCGGCACTGCGATGACCCAGAAGGTCTTGAGCTCGCTTGCGCCGTCAAGACGCGCACTTTCAAGCACCGCATCGGAAACGTTAGTCTCCATAAACTGTTTCATCAGGTAAAGTCCGAGAGATGTACAGAATGCGGGGATGATGATCGCAAAATATGTATCAACCCAATGAAGAGCTGCCATAATGATGAAGCTGGTGATGGTCGTAACCGTTGAATGGAACATCAGCGAAGTTTTTACGGTAGAGAACATCATATTTGCGCCCGGGAATTTGATCTTTGCCAGAGCGTATGCTGCAAGAGACGAGAAGAAAAGGTTTCCTGTCGTACCTGCAACAGAGGTGAACACCGTATTAAATATGTATCTCGAAAACGGGACCATAGAGGTATTCATGAGTGTGAAAAGGTCCTTAAAGTTCTGCAGTGTGGGGTTTACAACATAGAATCTCGGCGGGAACATGAAAAGCTCGTCGAGAGGCTTAAGAGACTGCATGAGAACGTATACCATAGGCAGGAACATGAAGGCTCCGAGAATGGTCAGCATAAAAGTAATGCCGGCGTCGCCTCCCGCGCTGCGGTTAAGGACAACTTTATGTTTTCTGGTTCTGAGTTTGCTTGCCATCTTATTGTCCCACCTTTGAAATCAAATTTTTAACGAGTACGTTCGCGCCTATCATAACCGCAAACAGTATAACCGCAATAGCGGAAGCGTAACCTGTCTCAAATCTCTGTCCACCATAGTCCTCAAGGTGGTGCATGATAGTATGAGCCGCGTAGTCAACCGAGGGGAATCCGCAAAGTGCTGTAACGATACCACCAAAGCCGAAGGAGCTGGTGATCGACATGATAGCACCGAACATAAGCTGAGGTCTCATAGTCGGAAGCGTTACATACCAAAGCTCCTGCCAACGGTTTCTGATTCCGTCCACGGCAGCCGCCTCGTAAAGGGATCGGTCGATACCCTGAAGACCTGCAATAAAGGACAGGAATGAGGTACCAAGTGAAGTCCAGAGCGAAACCACGATACACAGCGGCATTACATAATCCGCATTTTGGAAGAACTGTATTTCCTCCGAAATAATACCGAGGTTAAGAAGTGCACCGTTTACCCAACCATAAGAGTCACCCGAGAAGAGTGTACCCCAGATAAGGTAAACCTGACCGGAAATCGAAGGTGCATAGAAAATAAGTGTTACAATAGCTCTGATTCTGGGGCCCAGCTCGTTAATGAACCAGGCTACCAGAAGAGACATAAGGTAAGATGAAGGACCTACGATAACGGCGAATACGAACGTATTCTGTGCCGCCAGCAGGAAGATATCATCATCAAAGAACAGAGTAATATAGTTCTGCATGAAAATGAAATTAGGCATTTCCAGCAGGTTAAAATCGGTAAAACTGATAACGATAGACAGAAGCACCGGCAGGACAGTAAACACTGTAAAAAGGATCATGAATGGGGCGACCATTGCATAGGCAACCCAATTTCGCTTCATTTCCTTCCAAGTCCATTGAGCTTTTGTCATATCCTTGCGAGCAACCGCTTTTTTCTGAGCCGTTTTCTGTGACATATGCTCTCTCCTTAATATTTAATCAAAAGTAGAATGTGTATATTTAATAGGTAGACAATGCTTCGGCAGCATCGCGAAGATATCCGATCACTGTCTCAAAGAGCGTCGCATCAGCGGCTTCAAGAGCGTCAGCTGCGGCACTGATTGCCTCTATATCCGTTTCCGTCAAAATAGCGGCCTTTGCGGCATCTATCTGGGCGGAGAAGGAAGCGTTTGTGATTTCCTCAAGGGCTTCCGATGCCTGAC
Source organism: Eubacteriales bacterium (assembly GCA_045595425.1). GTDB lineage: Bacteria > Bacillota > Clostridia > Oscillospirales > CAG-272 > SIG710. The sequence goes on along the minus strand of JAZOAL010000010.1, from coordinate 11,580 downwards.
CCAGACGCTTTGCAGCGAGAGTCTGACCAATCTCAAGGGTTTCAAGACCGAACTCTTCACGTTTACGAGTGATCTCTTTATTTATCGTATTGATATAACTGAGAAGCTCTGTTACAGGATTCGCCTTGTTGTTATAAGCATCAAGGAACGCGAAGTTTGTATAACGGTCAATGTAGTAATAGCCGGGATAGTTAGGAATCGAAGCCAGATTATTGAACTGGAGCTGGAGATTATTCAGCTCATCGGTAGTCCAAGGCAGGCTGGAAAGCGCATTGATATTTGCTGTAGGATGCTTTGCAGAGTCACCGAGGATAGCAACCATCTCATTTGAATACTGAATCTGGCAGCTCTCTCCGCAATACCACTGCATAAATTCCCAAGCGCCCTCCTGATTATCACAGCCGTCGATCATAACGGTAGCTGTGATAGCAGAAATCGAAACATTATTGATGTTTCCGTTCTCATCAACGATACCGGGCAGAGGAGCAAACTCCCAAAGACCGTCTATCTCGGTTGCGAAAACTATCAGGTTGTTGTAAGTATCACTGTATGTCGCAATACCGATAGGTATTTCACCGGTTCTGAAACGGTTGGTAAAGTTATAGGTATAGGGGAAGGAATACATTGTAAACATGTTACACATCATTTCAAAGGACTCAAGCGCAACATTTGAATCAAGGTTAATTCTCATACCGTTGTCAGCAAAGAGCTCGCCGCCCTTCTGATAGAGGAACATCTTATATTCTGTTGTAAGACCGATCTCCATGTTGTTTGCCTGAAGAACGGGAACTGCAGCCAGGATATCGTCCCAAGTCTTGGGGATATCGATTCCGAGATCCGCAAGAACGTCCTTACGATAGAACATCATCGGGAATCTCTGGGTTTCGGGAAGACCGTAGCAGTGGTAAACGCCTTCAGCGTCCTCGATTCCAAGAGGAATCATAGCCGCATCGTTGAAGGATTTTATAACCTCATCATAGTCTTTCATATCTTCAATAGGCATAACGGCACTTCGGATAGCATAGTTGATAACCTCAGACTGTCCGAGTCCGATGTAAACATCGGGGCCCATTCCCGCAAGGATTGAAGGAAGCAATGTACCTGCTGCAACGAGCTTGAGGTTAACGGAAACGCCTGTCTGCGGAGTAAATTCATTGTTAACAAGTGTTCTGATAACCTGGGACTGGTCACGTCCGTAAGCAAGCCAAACCTCAACAACGTCATCCTTGCTTTCAAGCTCCTCCTGAGAACCGACGCGGTCATAGTTACGAACAAAGCTCATAAAGAACTTCTGAATCTCATAAACAAAAGCCTTAAAGAAGCCCTCTGTGGCATCGGGAATCTCTGCCTCTGTGGACTGGATAACGATATAGTCAAGCTGAAGCGGCTGTGTTTTAGCCGTTGTTATCCATGTACCAAGGTTACCGATATGTGCCTTGAGCTCGCTGAGGTTCTTTGCGATAACATCCTCATCGCCGCCCATCTTTTCGAGCAGCCAAGCAACTCGGTCAAGAGTTGCGACCTGCGAGCCCTTAACGCCCGCCACATCCGAAAGGTATTCGGAAACCTCGTAAAGGTCTCTTGACATGAGAATGAACTCATTGAGAACCTCGGGCATAACACGCGAGAAACCGTAGTCACGGTAGCTGTCGGGATTAGAACCGGTAAGCTTAATTACATTAAGGTAAGCATTGTTGATTCTCGTAAGAGCATCTTCAACGCGGCGAACAACGTCAGCCATCGAACCGAGCGAAACCTCAAATTCAATAGTATATTCTGTGCCCGCCTCAAAATAGAACTCAAATTCGGTCGTACCGTCATTCAGCTTTGAGACCTGCCAATCGGAAGAATAACCAAAGCGAAGCTGTGTTGCTTCAGTAAACGGAACTCCGTTATACTGACCGCCGTAGATATAGAGAGTTCTGGAGCTGTAAAGACCGTCATTTATACTCTGCTTATATCTTGTTATAATATTGTACAGACCGCTCTTTTCTGGAGTGAATGTATAACGTACCCACTGACCCGAGGTCTGCCACTTTTCTCCGCCGATTGTATTGAGCAGAATTCTTGTGGAATCGGAGGGAGAAGTGATAGCAGAAGAAACATCCTCAACAGGGTAAACCGTCTGCGAGGAGATAGCTTCAGGCTCTTCCGCTTCAAACTTTATAAAAGCATCCTTATCTGCAGGAGCATAACCGCTTGATTTATACCCTTCGGAAACGCTTGCATAATCCGGAATATCCTCATGAGGCACGAGCTTAATGCTCTTTACCGCCATAGGCTCACTCACCGATTCGAAAGAGATTTCATTATATCCTGCTTCAAAGACAAATTCAAAGCTCTCCGCATAGAAGCCATCACCGTCACGAAGCTCATAAACTCTCCATTCGGGAGACTGAACCATTGCGGGGCGAAGCTCATTTCTGTCTATATCGAGCTTGAACACACGTCCCGTCTCGGGATCAAGCTCTTCATAATCGTTTCGCCAAACCTTGGACATCGTAATATAACGAGCTTCGGCAAAGGGGATCTTCTCATTAACACGGAAGATTCTCTGAACCGGAACCGATTTTGCTTCAACAGGATAATATTCAACCTGAATACTATACTTAGCAGTTTCCGGGATCTCAACACCCCAAATGACCGTACCGTCTCCGGGAATATAGAGCGCCGTAATCTCACTGCCGTCCGCTGCGGGATAATCAGTTGTCACGCTGACCTTGGCATCGGTTTTATCCGCCAGATAATCCACAGCCTCTATAACCAAGGGCTGAGTCGCTCTGGGGATATCCGCATATTTCTCCGAATACTCCTCATACGAAAGAGCATTAAGAATTTCCTTAACGTCTTCGATGGTTGCATCAGAGACCGAAGAGCCGCCCTTATCATCATCGCCGTCGGCCGGCACGACCTCGATCGGGGCAGGATCCTGCTCCGCGGCAGTCTCTTCCGTATCGGTGGCGAAAACGGCAAACTGACCGCAACCGATAACCGTGATCAAAGCAAGTAAAAATGCTATTGATCTTTTGAATACTGTTTTCTTCATCTGCAAATTCCTCCTGCAAAATTGTGACACAAACCGTGTCGGGGTTAGATAGTCGCGCGGCAGCATGCGATTTATCGCAGCCTTCCTCCGCCAAATGCTCTGCCGTGAGCAAAAAGAAAGAAAGAACTGCTAATCAAAATAACCGCAAATGCGCCGACGGACAAAGCAAGCGGAATCCCGATAAAAGCAGAGAAACCGCACACCGCAAATTCAAAAAACGAACCTTGCGGTGATCAAATCGGCAGCATATCGCTATGCGCAGAAATATTATGGGCAAAGGCATCCTGTTTCGTTATAATATTCGTGCAAAAAAGCCGCATAAAGTAAACAACGAATGTCAGGGCATGCAGATTTACCCTATTTTCATATGGTTATGATACCACACAAGGGGCAAAAATGTCAAGTATAGTATTTAAAATAGGAAAACTTCACAGGCCGCTCAAAAAGCTCAAATAAATTTCAAAGTGTCTTTAATTTTTGATCACCAAAAACGCCTATTCTGTCACCAATTCACCCAAAAGCGAAGAGGTAAATGTTTTTTACCAACATTTTAAACAATTCCCCGTTTTCGGAGGAATTTTTGTGTATTTTTTCGAGCAAATTTGTCTTGTAAAAGTTCGCAGCAAGCGGAAGGTAAGTTTTGTTTACCCATTTCTCAATAATCGGCCACTATACCACGATGTAAAGCTTCGCAAAATCTTTGTGCAATTATCACAAATTTAAGCCGTAATTTTCTACACATATACAAATTGCACAAAAACGCCTGTTTTTCCGTTTTTGGCACAATTTTTAATAGCAAAAGCAGCCCGATTTACACATTTTTACATTTATACAAATAAAATACACATTCATATAAAAGCTCAGTCCGTGCGCTTTGTAAAGATGCAAAAATCTTCAATATTTATCCAAAATCCGGTTGACTTTATGGGAAATAATCGTTATAATATTTATATGCGGTCCGAAGTCGGGATTTTTCCCTGTTGTTTCGGCAAATCAAAAAATCAGAGAGGTATCCACTATGTATCGTATTGGTATAGACCTTGGTGGCACAAACATCGCCGCAGGTATCGTCAATTCCGAATTCAAGATTATCGCCAAAGCAAGCGTTCCCACCGTTGTAACAGAGGGTGCGGATAAGGTTGCAAATGACATCGCTGAGCTTTGCAAAAAGATCACAGCCGATAACGGCATTGCAATGAACGAGATCGAGTCGATCGGTGTTGCTTCACCCGGTATTGCAAACAGTGCAGACGGTGTTGTTGAGTATGCAAACAATCTCCCCTTCAGAAAATTCCCGATCTGCTCGCTTATTTCTTCTCTCACAGGCGTTAAGAGCGTTCATGTTGAAAACGATGCAAACGCAGCTGCTTGGGGCGAGGCTATCGCAGGCGCGGCAAAGGGCACTTCAAATTCCATCATGATAACCCTCGGCACAGGCGTTGGAGGCGGTATCATCATCGACCATAAGGTCTATTCCGGCTTTAACTTTGCAGGAGCTGAGCTTGGTCACATCGTTATTGAGCACGGAGGCAAGCCCTGTTCTTGCGGACGCAAGGGCTGTTGGGAGGCTTACAGCTCAGCTACAGGTCTGATCAAAATGACAAATGAAAAGATCGAGGAATGTGAAAAGTCAGGAGTTCACACTCTCATGACAGATATCGCAAAAGATCATGGCAAGGTCAGCGGCAGAACCGCATTCATGGCTATGAATAAGGGCGATAAAGCGGCAAAAGAAGTTGTTGACACATACATCGCTTATCTGGCAACAGGTCTTGCCAACATCGTAAATATCTTCCAACCCGAGGTGGTTTCCATCGGCGGCGGTATTTCAAATGAAGGTCAGGTGCTGATCGACATGCTTGATCCGCTGATCAAGTCTGAGACATACGGCGGCGGCGTTGTTAAGGCAACAGAGCTTCGCATTGCAGAGCTCGGCAACGACGCAGGCATCGTTGGCGCGGCAACACTTGGTATGTGACAAAATAAAAATAGTGGGGTCACGAAAGTGAACCGACTATTTTTATTCAGTCAGATTGCACAGGTGCCATATAGTTGAAATCTATATTCTGACGGTTATATTCCGGAAAGATCGAAATGAACGTCCTTCCCCGATTGAGCACCAGTTCTTCTCCGTCAGCTCCATAATATGTTGTGGGTGAATCCTCAGTGGGCTTCGACCAGCTTATCTGCTCGCATTTTCCGCCGCAAACATAATAGCCCTCGCCATTTTCATTCTCGGTGGTAATGTCAAGATGTCCGTAGGAATCTCCCGTTGCCCGAACATCGCAGAAGAGGATCAGAATATTGGTATAGCTTATCTGCTCGCCCGTTGTGCCATCGATGTGCGGAACGTCTTTAAACTGATAGCGGTAATAGGAATTCGTATCCTCGCTGTAATCAAATCTTGCTATCTGATAATCAGAATAAGGAAGAAGAACACAGGAGGCTTTATCTCCGACAAGCTCTCTTTTTGTGCCGTATTCCGCGAAAACAAAAGCATCACTGCTCTTAAATTCTTCGGAGAGCTCCGTGCGGTATTTCTTATAAGCAATACCGTCTGCAATCTTCTCGCCCGTTGTCATAAGAGTATGCTCATATTTCATAGTCTGAAGTCTGACTTCATCGCGATAGAACATATTCGGAACATACATATTGACGCCATCAAGATTATCCACATCGCGCTCTTTTATTTCCAGATAGCCCTGATCGCTTCCGCCGGCATGGATATAGATAGCGTCATAGTTCTTTGCAAGATCAAGATAATAGTGGCGGCAGGAACGGATAGAACCGATCACGCCGAGATTTTCATAATCGGCTGTGACCGCCATAAGCCTTGTGATCCCACCTTCAACCAAACATTCATACATAATGTCACAATCGGCGATCCCCTCCTGAGGAAGAGCACCCCTGAGATTATTGATCATTATCGCCACAGGGCGCGATGCGGAAAGATCCTTAGTTGTTCCAAGTCCTGTCAGAGGATTTGTATATTCCGGAATCACCACAACCGGAGTCGAAACAGGTTCTGTTTCAGTAACAGCTCCCGTATCGATATCGGATGCCGCCGCGGTATCGGTTTCTGTATCTTTCAAAACGGAATCTGTACCGTCACCGCAGGAAGCAAGGGCTCCAAGCACAAAGATAAATGAAAGAAGGATAATTAAAAGCCTCTTCATATGACACCTCTTATTTGTTTGCCATGTCAAGCCAGATCAGTCCTATGCCGAAAGCATCGTATAGACCGTTCTTATCGCCCTGTTTAACAATTTTTGAAGGATTTTGTGAATCCACGATCTGAATAAAGATCTTATCGGGGATCTCAACATCTCCAACCTTTTTATAAGACATTATCTCAAGAATGAGAAAGCATTTGTCTGCTTTATCACCGTAGCAAATGGTATCGCCTTCTCTAACAAGAGGCTTTCCCTTATATTCAAGGTACTTACCTGTAACCTTTTCTGCCATAATGATTCCTCCATAAATAAACTTTTCTATATTATACAATATTTCCGGATATAAGTCAACGATAATTTGTAAACTTGTTTCTTCACTTTTCCACAAAGGGTGACATTTTATCGAAGAAGAACGCGTTTTTCGTTTTTGGAAGGCATAGAGAATAAAGCGCGTCGCATCTTTTATCGATCTCATAAAGTCTCACAGTCTGCGCCTTTTTTTCGCCCTCCAAACCCGAAATTATATCCTTAATATCCGAAACCTTTGTTACGGCAGAAATATTTTCATTTTTTCTCAAAGTTGCGAGAAGCTCCCTGCCCTCTCCGCTCGCCGCCAAAAGCTTAACATAACAAGGATCGATCAGCATATCAGAATGTTTGATACCGATAAAAGCCGCAAGAAGAGTTCTGCGAAGTCTTGCATCGGTATATTTTTTTGTTGAAAGCATGCTCAAAAACTCATCATAGGAAGCAGACGCAAGCGCAGATTGAATTATTCTGTTTTCAAGCCCACCGCGCACCCCTTCACATTCCAAAAGCATTTCAGGCAAGGCAAGACGCATCGCCGAGAGCAGGATAAAACCGTATTTGCTCATATCAATAGGAAATGTTCCTCTTGCCAACGCCCCAACAAATGCTTCATAAGCACCGCCGGGCATCCCGTCGGCAGTCCTTTCTATCTCTCCGGAATAGATCAATTTTCGAAGTGCGGTTGCAGATGGATATTCACCGCTAAGCTCCGCCGAAGAATAATTGTCCTCACGTGCAACTGTTCTCACAGTCATATTTGAAGAACGTCCGCGCAATGCTTTTATATATTCAATTGCAAGAATATTGTTTGGAGTTGTCAAAGCATCATTCTTTCCGTAAAGCTCTTCATAAGCTCTTTGCACAGCAACAGCATAACCGATTTCGCCCGAATGAATATCCTCAAGCCTTTCGCAAAAATTGGCGGAAAGCTGATTTTCCGCAATCTTCGTCAGCTCTTCAATCTCTCCAAGTTCACTGCCGAAAACAAGCTCGTCCGCAAAGCCCAGCCTGTCCGCGATCGAGGCTCCAGCGCGTGCAAAATATTCCGCACTCGCCGCAGAGAACGGCATCGGAAGCTCAAGGACAAGATCCGCCCCTGAAAGCACCGCCGCTTTTGCTCTGGTATATTTATCCGCAATGGCAGGCTCGCCCCGCTGAACAAAATTTCCGCTCATTATGCAAACTATTCTGTCCGCACCTTTTTCACGTGCAAAACGAATAAGACGCTCATGTCCGCGATGAAACGGATTAAATTCACAAATAATCGCTGATGTTCTCATTATAAATATTCCTTTCCCCCTTGAATTTTGGAAGAAAATGTAGTATAATTGTAGTCGTAAATATATTATACTACATTTCAGGAGGTTTTTCAATGAAAATTCTTGTAATAAATGCAGGAAGCAGTTCTCTCAAATATCAGTTCTTCGATATGGAAAACGAAACAGTACTCGCAAAGGGTAACTGTGACCGTATCGGCATCAAAGGCAGTGCTATAAAGCACAAGCAGCTCATCAAGGGTATTGAATACAGTGAGGAAACTCCCATGCACGATCATTCCGATGCTATGAATGCCGTTATCTCCGCACTCACAAGCCCCGAGCACGGATGTATCACAAGTATGGATGAGATCAGTGCTATCGGTCACCGCGTTGTTCACGGCGCATCCTATTTCTCCGAATCCATCGTTGCAAATGATGAGATTCTCGAGACCATCAAGGCATGCCGCGATTTTGCTCCTCTACATACAGATGCCAGCCTTATGGGCATCAAGGGCTGCACAGAGGCAATGCCCGGAAAGCCTCAGGTATTTGTTTTTGACACCGCTTTCCATCAGACAATGCCCGCTGAGGCTTATATGTACGGCGTTTCTTACGATATGTATGAGGAATACGGCATCCGCCGCTACGGTATGCACGGTACTTCCCACCGCTATGTTTCGGGCGAGATGATCAAGCTTCTTGATAAGCCCGCAGAGGACACAAAGATCGTTACCTGCCACCTCGGAAACGGCTCCTCCATCACTGCGGTAAAGGGCGGTAAGGTTATGGACACCTCCATGGGCTTCACACCTCTCGCAGGTGTCATCATGGGAACTCGCTCCGGTGACCTTGACCCTGCCATGGTTACATATATCATGGATAAGAAGGGCTTCACTGCCTCCGAGATGAGCGACTATATGAATAAGAAGTGTGGCTTTGCAGGTCTCTGCGGATCTTCCGACTGCCGTGATGTTGAAGCAGCGGCAAAGAACGGCGACAGGAAGGCACAGCTTGTTCTTGACATGCTTGCATATCAGGTAACAAAATATATCGGTTCTTATGCAACCATTATGGGCGGTCTTGACGCCATCGTATTCACCGCAGGTATCGGCGAAAATACACCCTCTATCCGTAAAGCCATTGCCGACAAGCTCGCTCCCTTCGGAGTTAAGCTGGATGAAGAGGTTAACGCAAAGGCGAGAGCGCAAAGCAATATCATCAAGCTCTCCGTCGATGATTCCAGCGTTAAGGTATACCTCATTCCCACAAACGAGGAGCTTGTCATCGCAAGAGATACAGCTCGTCTTACAAAGGATCTGGTAAAATAATAATTTGATAAAGAAAAACTGCTGTCCGCATTCGGACAGCAGTTTTTCTTTACCCACAGCACCATCCATGCAGACCTTGCATAATATATTACAAAGGAGGTGCAAATATGGATTGCATAGCATCATTTGCTTCGCAGACTTATGCCATCAAAGCGCAAAAAGCTTTATCAAATTCGGTTATACCGAGCAGAGTGATAAAGCTCGACAGCGAGAAAAGCAAGCGCGGATGTGCATACGGCGTCACGATACCGTGCAGTCTGCTGGAAAGTGCAAAAAATATCCTTGATTCTTCAAGGATAAGAGTCCGCCGTTTTTATATGGGGGATAAGGAAATATGATCTATTTTGATAATGCCGCAACAACCTTTCCAAAACCACTCTCGGTATATAGGGAGGTTGAACGCTGTATAAAAAGCTACTGCGGAAATGCGGGGCGAGGCTCACATTCACTCTCTCGAAGATCCGCCGAAAAAGTATATGAGGCAAGGGAAAAAATAGCAGAATTTTTCTCTTCACCATCTCCCGAAAATGTTTTTTTCACCTATAATGACACCTATGCGCTGAATATGGTGATAAAGGGACTTCTGAAGAGGGGCGACCATGTCCTTATCAGCGACATGGAGCATAACTCAGTATATCGTCCTTTAGCCGCACTTGCATCGAAAGGCATTATAAGCTATGACATCTTTGACACGATGTGTCTGTCCCCTCTTCGAAGCCCTCAAAGAATATGTGCTAATATCAGAAGGATGATAAGGCGAGAAACAAAAATGCTCATCGCCACTCATGTTTCGAATATCTGTTCTGCAGCTTTGCCGCTCCGCGAGATTGGTGAGCTCTGTAGGGCTCACGGAATTATCTTCGTACTCGACGCGGCACAGTCGGCAGGTCACATGCCCATAAGCATGACCCAAATGAATATTGACGTCCTTTGCGCTCCCGGACATAAAGGTCTATACGGACTTCAGGGGAGCGGCTTCGCCCTTCTGGGAGATGATCTGCTTCCGTTGCCTATTATCGAGGGCGGAAGCGGAGTAAATTCTCTCCTGCCCGAGATGCCGGAGGTTTCCCCCGAAAGATATGAAGCGGGAACGCTGTCGGTTCCCTGCATCGCTTCTCTTTCCGAGGGCATTGAATTTGTAAAAAGCAAAGGGATCGAAGAAATACACGGGCATGAAACAGCCCTCTATAGGCGACTTGCGGATATGCTTGCTTCCCTCCCCGAGACCACCCATTATGCTAAAGAGCATGAGGGATCAACTCTATTATTCAATATAGACGGATTTTCCTGCGAAAAAACCGCAGATTTGCTTGACAGACGCGGCATCTGCGTCCGCAGCGGATTCCATTGCTCTCCTCTGGGGCATAAAACCCTCGGAACGATCGGAAGCGGCGCAGTCCGCGTCAGCTTCAGCCCCTTTAACACCATGCGTGAGCTTGAATCCTTCTATTCGGCTATAAAAAGCATCATCAGCGAAAAATAAAAAATGTGGGCAGCTATTTCGCTGCCCACATTTTATAATATAACTACAGATAATTTTTTATTTTTCTTTTCAGCATATTCAATGGTAAACAGAGTTCCTTTAGATTTACCATCCCACAAAATTAGAACCTCATCTGCTATTTCCACCATTATTTCATTCCTTTTTAATGGTGCACCGCGCTTGTATATTTGATATTGAGGACGCAGTACAAGCTTTGATAACTTATGATCATCAGCATATTTTTCTGCTATCTCATCTATCCCCTTTGCACCACCCGTGATTATCAATTCGATATCTCCTGTTATATATTTTGTTAGATCAATATTCTTAATGCTACGCGATCCCGCAACCAATAATTTCATATAATAAATCTCCTTATTTTATATATCTATATAAGTATATACCTTAATGACGGAATTGTCAAGCAGAGATATACTCATTAAAATATATAGTATAAAGAGGTGATATCAATGATCAAGCTTACAATAGATAAAATTTTGGAAAAAAACAATATTACAAGATATGAATTATCAAAAAGAACCGGCATAGTTTTTCACATTATAGATAAGTATTATAAGAATAAAGTTGTCCGCTACGACAGTTATGTGCTTGACCGAATTTGCACTGCGCTTAATTGCGATATTTCCGATATTATCGAATATCAAAAATAAAAAATTGTTCGTGATTTTTATAACAAATAAATATCCACCCGCGTAGCGGGTGGTATTTCATTTTCGGGCATACTACTGGCTGCGCACAAGTGCGCTTTATATTGGCCTGCCAGCCATGCAATTGTTACTTACTACCCATAAATGGGTTGAGGTGCCGCATAATACAGCCTGGCTGGTGTAAAGGGAGGTGGCCGTGGAGGCGCAGCCGACGAGGTCGGAGGGATTGTTGAAGAAATAAATATCACGCGTTCTCTTACTCATAACAATCCCCCAGTCAGCCTAACGGCTGACAGCCCCCTTTACACAAGGGG
>JAZOAL010000009.1:0-7328 GCA_045595425.1 Eubacteriales bacterium | reverse complement strand
GGTAATTGGATTCTACTCATCCGTCGCTCCGCGCCACCTTCCCTGATAGGGAAGGCTTGCGTTCGTACATCTAAATTTGTTAATTCGTCACTCTACAAACAGCCCGATAAATTATTGTTTATCATTTAATAATTGAGTTTTCGATAAATTTAAAGTAATACCCCTCCCGTCAAAATCAAATTTTGACGGGAGGGGTATTTGAACTGAATATGAGCTTTCATTATTCACCGTATTCGCTGCTGAGAAATTTACCGTTTGCATTCAAATTTACCGTTTGATCGACGCCGGCTGTGTCGTTGTCGTAATCAAGAAAATCAACACGCCAGATTCCGTTTATAAAATCAAGCCTTGCATATACATTATCATAATCTACAGTACATTCGTTTTTTGCGATCTCGAGGGCTTCTTCCTTATCTATGAAGCCCATTTCCGTTATCTCAAGTGTCTCGATTATCCCGTTTATATCATCCTGATATTCCGCCTTGTTTTCAGCAAATCCGCAAATCTCCAAGGCATATATCCCCTCAAAGCCATTGAAGCTGTATATCTCCCAAATTTTGTCCGCTTCTGCCCATAAAGATGTAATCCTTGTCGCCTCATATTTTCCTGCGGTGACATTTGTAAAATCATATCCCGTGCCGCAATACATAAGATAGTCCCTATTAACAAAATATATCTTTACCCGCGATTCGGGAGAGTCAAGAGGATAAAGCTCCATTCCCAAGGTATCCGAGGTCATGTTATGCACTTTCCCCTCATAATCCCATCCCTTCGGAACACGGGCAGACATAAGAACAAAATTATGAGCAAACACCGCAAGCTTTCGATTGTCCTCGCCGTAATATTCGGCTGTGAAGGTATGACCATATGCCCGTTCTCTCGGCATTTCCAGAATGATATGCCATTCAGCCATATCGCAACTTCCCGCCTCCGTTGTTATACGCTTCACCTGAATAACATCGTCCGCCGTCACTCCAACAAGCTCATGTCTGTTAGATCCGCTTCCCTCTTCAAATATCGCCATGACCAACATATTTGATTCGAAAAAGGCTTCATCATAGACCTTCACAGCATCGGCAAAACCGATCGTGGTGTCCGAATAGACCTTATCGGCATGACCGAGGGAATAATGTTCTTCGTTTTCATCAATATAGCTCTCAAGCTCCGAAACAGAACCGATGTTCACCGTATAGGGGAAATCAATATCCTCTCTGTAACCGTCCGTTCTGATATATTGAACCGGATAAACCGCAGGCTCGATGTTTTCCGTATCTATTACAGTGTCAACAGATTTTCTGTATGCCTCGGCATCAGTTCCGGGCGTTTTTTCTCCGTCAGATTTCTCACCACATGCCGCACATGCCAATAAAATGATCAGCACAAAAATAATCGAAAACAGTTTTTTCACATATACCCCTCCCTTCATTTTACATATATTAAGACGGATAACAAGGAAAAATGTTCCGAAAACATCCTCATCCGTCTCGGCGAAATATCTTCATTCAGAGCAATCTCGTTGTTCGCCGAGACGGATGAGGATGCTTTCTGTTATAAGTTGCTTTTCTTTCATGAGATCCTTCGTAAGCTCGGGATGACTATTTGGAATGAGCGGAATCTTTCTGAAGTTTATCATCATTTTATATTGATTGATGACAAAGAGCCGAATTTTGTCAATGTTTTTTTGAAAAACAGGGTTGATTTTTTTGAAATTTGGTATATAATAGTAATAGTGCGGATGTAACTCAATGGCAGAGTGCTCGCTTCCCAAGCCAGATACGCGGGTTCGATTCCCGTCATCCGCTCCAAAGAGCAAAGGGACACTTTGGTGTCCCTTTTCTCTTTGGAACGAATAACGGGCTGATGAGAAACCGCTTTAAATCGCCCACTAATATCATCTCTTAATCAATTTTGCCTTAAACCCGTTCCCTACGCCTGCGGCGTTTGCATCATCGGTATCAATATGGATTTCAAGACGAAAATCCTTATGAACTCTGATCTGAACGTCATAGAAAAGGCTTCTTCTCTCGCCCGAAAGCTCAACATCAACATAATCACCGTCACTGACACCAAAGGCTCTCCCCTCGTCCTCGCTCATATGTATATGGCGGTTTGCGATAATGCAGCCTTCGCTCAAAGTGACGATTCCTTTAGGGCCTATAATAGTGATCGGTGCTGATCCCTCAAGATCACCGGATTCTCTTACAGGAGGCTTGACCTTCAGCACATAACTGTCTGTTCTGGATATCTCCACCTGAGACCTTTTGCGCTCAGGACCAAGAACGCGAACCCCCTCGATCGCCCTCATAGAAGGGCCAACGATAGTAAGCTGTTCCTTGCAGGCATACTGCCCCGGCTGGGAAAGATCTTTCAGGTTTGTAAGCCTGTAGCCCTTGCCGAAAAGGGCTTCCACATGCTCTGCTGAAAGATGGATATGACGGTTTGATATACCAACGGGTATATCTCCCTCGGTATTTCCATTTTCACGAACGCTCTCAATCACCTTATTTACAAGCGCTTTAAGCTCTGATTCGGTATATTTCATACAGCACCTCAAATAATTCTGAAATTATCAGCCATAACGCATCTGCGTTTTCTCGTAAAGGACCGCGCGGAGGTAATTCCCTCTCCCGTAGGGCCTGCAATGGTGAAGGTGGTATGTCCCTCTCCGCCAAAGCCGATTCCCGCATATGAAGGAGCATTTTTAACAAAAATAGTTGTCTCAACGGCCTTTGCAAATGCCGAAAGATGGTCGATATTCTTGGAATGCATATGTGCCGTATGCCTGTTGCCATGCTCGGCTTTTACGGCAAGGTCAATAGCCTCCTCGATATTCGAAACACGGACAATGGGAAGGATGGGCATCATAAGCTCATGCTGAACAAAATCATGTATGAAATCCGTCTCGCAAATTATACAGCGAACGCTCTTATCCACATTAACGCCAATCTTGGCAAGAAGTACATCGGCATCGCGTCCAACGCAGTCGCGGCTGACAGTTTTAACGGTCTTGCCTGCCTTATTCGTTTTTTCTTCAAGAACTATTCTTGCAAGGGCGTCCGCCTGCTCGGAATCTATCATATATGCGCCGTTTCGAAGCATTTCCGCTATCAGCTCGTCCGCAATATTTGAAAAAGCAAAAACCTCTTTTTCGGCAATGCAAGGAAGATTATTATCAAAGGTGCAACCATCGATTATATCCTTTCCCGCCTTTCTGATATCGGCGGTATCGTCAACGATAACCGGCGGATTTCCCGCACCTGCTCCTATTGCCTTTTTGCCCGAGGAAAGCACCGCGCGGACAACTCCCGGGCCTCCTGTGCAAACAAGAAGCCTGATCTTCGGGTGAGACTGCATAACAGATGCGCTGTCCATGGTCGGTTTTACCATTGAGCAGACAAGTATCTCGGGGCCTCCCGCGGCAGCAGATGCGCGGTTCACAAGGTCAACAGCGTAATTTGAAACGCAGATCGCACCTGGATGAGGATTAAAAACAACACCGTTTCCGGCAGCTATCATACCAATGGAATTACAGATGACCGTCTCGGAGGGGTTTGTACTGGGCGTGATCGCGCCCACAACTCCGAAGGGTGCCATTTCGGTGAGGGTTAAACCACTGTCCCCTGTTTTTGCCTCGGAAATAATATCCTCTGTTCCCGGAGTCTTTTCGGCAACGAGAATATGCTTCAGCCGCTTATGCTCAATCTTGCCCATGCCCGTTTCGGCAACGCCCATTTCTGCCATTATGGGAGCTTCTGCCACCGTCAGACGGCGTATCTCGGTGATTATCTTTTCTCTCTGCTCAACCGTCATCGCGCGGACTGCCTTGTAGCCGCGCTCAGCCGCTTCAATGGCTTCATTCATATCGGCATAAATACCGATAAGCTTTCTGCCCTCATATTCGGCAGGGCTGTATTTTTTTGCCCCCGTGGGAGCTCCTTTTATTATATTTTCAACGATTTTTCTTATCTCAGCTTCAGTGATGTTTGCCATTTTCTACGCCTTTCAATAAACTAATTCAATTTTCTTTTCACCGCAGAAAGTCATCCACTTTTCTTCCGGCTCACTGTCGGTGACGATGATATCTATATCCGCAAAATCGCAGATACGCACAAAGGATTTTTTATCGAATTTTTCCGCATCCAGAGCGAGGATTTTTCTCTCGGCAGAAGAAAACATTGCTTGCTTTATCATGGTGTCGGTTTCATTGGAATCGGTAACACCGAAAGCTATATCAATCCCTTTGCAGGAACATACCGCCGTGTCAACATGATATGAATTTATCATTTTCTCCGCAGAGGAGCCGCCCAGCGAAAGTGCACCCTTTTTCAGTGCGCCGCCGGTGGAAAGCACCGTCCAGTCGGGCTTGTCTGCAAGCTCCAGCAGTATTTTAACAGAATTTGTGATTATGGTAAGATTCTTTTTATCCTTGATCTTTTTTATGAGATAGAGAGCTGTTGAGCTGGAGTCTACCATCAGTCTCTCGCCGTCATTTATAAGTTCAGCAAGCCTCTCAGCTATCTTCTGCTTTTGCTCAACATTAACGCTTTCGCGGACGTTATATGGAAGATCCAGAGACGAAGAATTCTTTGAAACCGCGCCGCCGTAGGTCTTTGAAGCAAGACCCTCTCGGTCAAGCTTTTCGAGATCGCGGCGTATGGTCTCCTCGGTGACATCAAATTCTCTTGCCAGCTCAGCGACTATAACCTTGCCGTTCGCTGTCAGCTTTGATATTATTTTTCTTCTTCTTTCAATGGCGAGCATAGCTTACCTCCAATATTATTAACAGCAAACGTGATTAACTGTTTTATTTGGTTTTGATAAACAATAATTTATCTTTGCCTCCGGCGGCGTAGGGACTTCCCCAAAAGTCCCTATGAACCCCAAAACTTTAAAATAAGAAACTTTTATATTTAAAGTTTTTGGGATTCTAAAGACCGTTTTTGGGAAAGGTCTTTAGCGGGGTATGGGGCAGAGCCCCATGCTTATAAATTATTGTTTATAAAATGAAATCAAAGAATACTCTCCCAAAGTCGTTCGTCGGGGCCGGCGATAACAGAAGTATCGAGCAGAAGTCCGTCCTCAACTCCCGCCTTTGCGCGCTCGATTGCCGCAGTGACGGATGAAACGCTTCCCGTCAGAATTATGTATGATTTTCCGCACATACCCTTAGCAAGTCTGACCTCAACAAGCTCAACAAGAGCCGTTTTTGCCGCCGTATCCGCCGCGACAACTGCCGAAGCGGCAGTATATGTTTCAAGGATTCCGATTGCCGCCCTATTTTGTATTTCAAGGCAGCCGCAAATAGCCGGCTGTACCGATTCATGGGGATTTCCGAGAATAAATTTATCGATAAGCATTGCGGAGTTAAAGCGTTCCGCCGCTTCGATCGCCGCCTTGACCGCGCTGATCTCGCCCGCAATTGTGGCAAGATATTTTCCGGGGCATACGGGATTTGCCTGCACCACCTCAACATCAGCCGTTTTCAGCATGATATCGGTGGCGGTTATGCCCGAGGCAACCGTTTTAAATTCTATCATTCCCAGTGCTTTTTTCATTTATTTTTACCTTTTCAGTTTGAAATTTTAATATATTTCGGTGTTACGGCAGTAATTTTTCCGTCAATCGAAGCATGGATATTTACGCCGAGGGCATTATCCTTTGCGGCAGCAATAATATCGCCTTTTTTCACCGCATCGCCTTCCTTCACAAGCGCTTCGGCACTTGCACCGATATGCTGCAGAAGCGGTATTTTAACGGTTTTAATGGCAAAGCCTTCGGTCAGCGGTGCCGGGACATCATATTTTTTTAGTCCCAGACGGCTCGTAAGCCTTTCCACTGAAACGCGTTTATATTTCGCGTCCATGACGGTATATATTTTTGATCCCGTTGGCTTGTAGCCCTGAGATCTTGCCGCCGCTTTAAGCTCATCAATAAGACTTCTCGGCGAAAGACCCTGTGGGCAGGAATATGCCTCACATAGTCCGCATCCCGAGCAAAAGAGCGAATCCGAAAGCTTCGCTATATCTCCTTTTCCGCCGTTTGACAGCACTCGCATAACCATATGAGGCTCAACGCCGTAACCAAGATTATGACGTGAGCAAAGATCGGTACAGCTCCTGCACTGACAGCAGACCGACATTGCGCGGCGAAGCCCTATCTTCGCATTGCGGCTCTTGTTCATCACCACTGTATGATCCTTCGGAAGAAGGATAATAGCATTAGTCGTTTTAGTGACAACATCGCTTGGATTTATCAGCTTTCCCATCATTGGTCCGCCGCTTATGTATTCGGGATCATCAATAGCAGCACCGCCCGCTGCCATTACAAGCTCACTTATCTTTGTGCCGAGAGGAACGCGGATGGAGATCGGATTTTTCACCTCGCCCGCAACAGTCACAAATTTATCGGTAACCGGCTCTCCCTTCAGTGCTCTGTATACATTATACACCGATTCGGTATTGCAAACGGTAACGCCTACCGATGCCGGGAGTGCTCCGGGAGAAACTATCCTGCCTGTGACCTCCTTTATCAGTATCAGCTCATCGCCTGCAGGATAAACCGAGCCGAGCTTGCACACAGAAAGTCTCGGATGATCCGTAATTTCACCCTCAAGAGCCTTTAAGGCAGCACTGTAATGTGATTTTACCGCTATTATTCCCTTTTCGGCGCCTGTTGCCGAAAGGATAACATCAAGGGCTGTCAGAATTTCAGAAACATATTCTTCAAGCACCTGCCTGTGAATTTTTATGAGCGGTTCACATTCGGCGCAGTTGAGAATAACGGTATCAACCCCTGCGGAAAGCTTCGCATAGGTGGGGAAGCCCGCGCCTCCTGCACCGACAACACCGTTTTCACGCAAAATTTTTTTAAGCTCGCTGAGTTCCATATTTATTCTATATCGGGGATTCCGCTTCCATCATCAATGATTCCGACAATTGCCGCGTCCACGGGAGAATTTGCGCAGTCAAGTCCAACGCGAGCCGCACTGCCCATAGTTACAAGGACAAGCTCACCGATTCCCGCGCCCACATTGTCAACGGCTACAACTCTTGTGCAGTTGCCCGTTTTAGCCAATGTCTCAACTATCATGAATTTACTGCCGACCAGCTTTTCGTTCTTTCTCGTGGAAACAACGCTTCCAACAACTTTTCCTATTAACATGATATGCTCCCTTTTATTTTTTAGAAATTTTTATATGCCGTTTTAAGCAATAATTTGTCGAAGTAGAGTCACAAACAATTCATGAGATCCTTCGCTGGGGCTCAGGATGACAGTACTGAACTGTTTGCAATTTTTCCTGCGTTAAATCACGATTGACTTAACAGTAG
>JAZOAL010000008.1:0-9185 GCA_045595425.1 Eubacteriales bacterium | reverse complement strand
TTAATATACAAACAATAATTTATAAGCCTTCCCCCTAGTGGCGAACCCCATCACCTCGCAAGCTCGATGATGGGAACCCCCATGGGAAGGTGTCAGCTTTGCTGACGGATGAGGGGTAGGCAAGGCGTATCATAACTTTATAAATATGCCCTTTCAGGGCTACACCTCATCACCCGCTCTGCGGGAGCTTCCCCTCAAGGGGAAGCCTTGCGTTCGTCCTCACGTACCTCTAAATTACTGTTTTGATATTCCCGATATTAAATTTACGCGGCAGAGGAGATTTTAATGCAAGCAAAAAGCATCCCCCTCGCCGGAGGGGGATGCGATATAAAAATTATTTGGTATAGATGTCTATGCCGACACCGCTTGTCCATGTGCGATAAGGGCTGACGGGAACATTGCCGATAGTCATTATCGTATAGACTCCGTTGGCTTCCGCGAAGCCTGTGTTGCCGGCTGTTCCGATAGTATCGCCTGTGGCAACTATGTCTCCTACTTTAACCTTGATCTCGTCAAGATGCAGATACCAAGTTTTAAGTCCGAGACCGTGATCAATAACTACCATGCGTCCTGCATAAGTATCGGCACTGGCATATACAACCTTGCCGCTGTTGCAGGCAGGAATCTCAGTGCCTTTAGCAACTCTCCAGTCAACACCGATATTTCTGTATTGTTCTTTTGTGGAGGAAACTGTCACGTTGCGTCCAAAGCCGATCTTGATTGAAGCTTTGATAGAATGTTCGCCCTGGCTGTAGTCAATGAAGGAGCCGGAGAAGTATTTTGTGGATTCGCTTTCTGCGCAGATCTCTTCAAATTTTCTGTCAAAATCCGCCAATGTTTTCTCGGTTCTCAAGCCATCGGCAGTTGTTTTATTGATGTTAAGAGTGCTGTTTCCAAAGCTTTTTGACTTGAGAGTGAGGTTTATATCCTGCCTTATCGAGCCGTAAGAGAGCGTGAATACAAATGATTCCTGATTAAGCTCAGGATCAAGCGGTATGAATGCAACAACATGATCGCCGTCTTCATAGAAGGTGGGGGTGAAATTGATGGAGGGCTCGCTCTTAAAGGATATTTTTGAAGGATCTGAAATATTATAACCTGTTATTGCTACAAAATCGCCGAGAACAAAGTCGTTTGATTTGTTTCCTATAAAGAATTCCGCACCTGCAACAAGATGTGTTTTGAAATTATAGGTAGCTTCACCGTAGAAATCTCTCTTGCTGTCTTCATACCAGGAGGCTGTGAGCATAAAAGTGAGATCCGAGTCCGTGTCAAGCTCGAGATCGGAAAGGTCATCGGTCGAACCGTCGTAAACCAGCTCTGAATTTTCATCATAGACCTTTAGCGTGTAAAGGCTTGCATCGGAGGAGAAAAGCAGAGCGATACTGCCGTCCATATCATATGTGATAATTTCTTCTGTGGTGTTAAAACCGCTGAGTTCACTGAATTCTTCTCCGTCTACCTTGTAATTCCAGCTAACCTTTGAAGGAATTATCTCTCCGGAAGTAGCAGTATTCAGCACAGGAAGCTTTTCATCCGGAAAGAGAGAAATAGCATAGGGGGTTATAAGAAACTTATTGACATCGGCGGGATCAAGCTGATAAACCGTACCGTCAGGGAACTCCGCATAGCTGAGAGCACCGACGGTGTTCAGATAATATTTATAATCTTCAGTCATATTGCCGCTATGGAAGGTTACCTTATAAAAAGGAGTTCCAACGAGAGGATCGGGAAGCTCTGCAACCTTATCAGCGTTTGAATTCATAGAAACGAAGAAATTTACGAGATCTCCGGATTTATTCGTTTTTGCAACAGTGTGAGTTTCGCCGTCAAGATCCGATATATCGATCTTTTCAACAAAATTGTTTGAAATAGGCGAATTCTGAGTTGTTATATAACTTGCAATAGCAATATACGTCGGAATAAAGATAAGAAGAACGACAAGCACTGATATAACAGCTTTTTTCATAAGTAATATCTCCCCAAAATAGAATTTTATCGAATATTATCTACTATATTATACATTATTTTTTCTCTGCGGTCAATAGGGGATAAGAAAAATGTATAGATTTTTCCTGACAGCAAAAAAGATGCGGTAAACGCATCTTTTTTTGCTAATATTTAAAGAACTCTGATTCTGGAGAGAACCTTAGTGCCGTTTTCGGCAAAGACTTTTTCTTTTTCGAGAGCCTCCGACTCGGTCATAGGCTTGGTGATAAATGCGGTTTCACCGTTTTCGCTGAAGCAGTGCACGATATTATCACATACCTTTTCCATACATTTGGTGCAGCCTGCGATGCGGAAATAATGCTTGCAGGAATAATTCGAAAGGGAAGCAATATCTCTTTCTGCAGCATTTGTCCACTTTGCCGAGCCTGCCTTCATCTCGCTTTTGATAGCAATGTCGATAACGTCGGAAACCACAGCGCTTGCTGTGGGTAGCTTGCCTGCTCCTCTGCCGTAGAACATTGCGTCACCGAGCATATCGCAGTTGACGAGGATGCCGTTAAATACATCCGAAATATCATGGAGAGGATTAGAGGCGGGAATAAGCCTTGGTGCAACAAAAGCAAGTATCTTGTCGCCTGCTTTTTCGGCGTGACCTATAAGCTTGATGGAATACCCGTCCATTTTTCCCGCAAACTTAACATCCTTTGCGTCTATCTTTGTAATTCCTTCGCAGTGAATAGCGTTGGGGGAGATCAGCTTGCCATAAGCGAGAGCTGCGAGAATTACTATCTTTCTTGCCGCATCGTGCCCCTCCACATCCGAGGTGGGATCTGCCTCTGCATACCCCTTTGCTTGAGCTTCCTTCAGTGCATCGGCAAACTCCGCTCCGTTTTC
Organism: Eubacteriales bacterium; assembly: GCA_045595425.1. Classification (GTDB taxonomy): domain Bacteria; phylum Bacillota; class Clostridia; order Oscillospirales; family CAG-272; genus SIG710. The sequence goes on along the minus strand of JAZOAL010000008.1, from coordinate 6,341 downwards.
CGACATCTGTGTGAGGATATAGTTGGTAGTGCCATTGAGAATACCTGAAATACCGTTAATGCGGTTTTGTGCAAGATCGCTCATCATGGGCTTAATGATCGGAATACCGCCGCCGACGCTTGCCTCAAACAGATATCTTACGCCGTTTTTCTCGGCGATCTCAAGCAGCTCGGTACCAAATTGAGCAACAACCAGTTTGTTTGAGGTTACAACATGCTTGCCGGCTTCAAGTGACGCCTTTGAGAAATCGTATGCCGGATGAGCACCGCCCATAGCTTCTACTACTATATCGACATCTTTATCATTTATGATATCATTAAAGTCATGGGTCACAAGATCTTCAAAGGGACTGCCGGGAAAATCACGCAGGTCAAGAATATGCTTGATAACAAGGTCTGCCCCGGTTTTAGATTTTATAACATCCTTATTTTTTTCGATGACTTCCGCAGTGCCGCTGCCGACAACGCCGAAGCCGAGAATAGCTACGTTTATCATCGCTTTACTCCTGATTTTTGAAAAAGATGTATATATAATACCATAAAAACATACTGTTTGTAAAGATAAAAAGTCAAAATATCTTGAAAAATTTTATTTTTGTGGTAAAATATATATATATAACTACCTTTGGGAGGTAAAAAATATGAGTTCACCTAGCGGAAGTCAGAGAAATGTAAAGATATTTGTTCTTTATTTAATGGAAAATATCAACTATCCAATGGATTTTATTACTATAAACGATATAGTTATGCAAACCGATTATATAATTTATCTTGATTTTGCGGAGTGCTTTCATCAGATGGTTGATGACGGACTTATACTTGTTGATAACAGCCGTGATGAACCCTATTACTATGTTTCGGAAAAGGGCAGACTTGTTGCAAGAGAGCTTAAAAGCGATATACTTCCTTCTATACTCGATCAGAGCTTGCGATATGCGCTCAGATATCTGGATTTTAAGCGCCGTGATGTTAAGTCAAGATGTACTTCGGAGCGTACCGAGGACGGAAGATACAGGATCGAATGTTCGCTTACCGAAAAGGGTGTGGTCATCTATTCAACTACACTTGTCGTGGATACCGAGGAGAGAGTTGAGCGAATGAAAGAAAATTTCAGAGACCGCCCGGAGGTTATTTACAGAGGCGTAACCGCTCTGCTGGCAGGACAGGTCAATTATCTTTTCGATTTTTGATGATAAAAATGTCGATTTTTTTGTATTTTTTGCGGTTTATACAATTTTTTTATTCATTTTTGTCGAAAATAACAACAAATAATTGCAAAAAAACTCTTGACATTGTGAAAAATAATGGTATAATAGTTAGTGTAGGCGCAATTTGTGTTGCAGTATTATATGGAAATCGGCGGTGCTCATATGGGGTCGGATAATAAAACAGAGATTTTCGAATCCTCTAATGAGTCGCTCACCGTTCTCATCCGTTCTTATCGCGAAGGAGACGAGGCGGCTTTTGACCGATTGGTCATATTATACCGTCCTTTGATCGAGAGTATGGCTGCAGGATGCTTTGAAGGTCTTTCGGCATATTGCGAATGGGAAGATGTTCTGCAATATGCGTTGATAGCCTTTTCAAAGGCCGCGCTTGCGTATAATCTTGATCAGGATAAGGTGTCCTTTGGACTTTACGCAAAGATATGTATAGGAAACGCGCTTGTGTCAAAATTGCGTTCGGCAAGAAGAAAACATGTTGAGATATTGCCGATCGACGGAGTTTTCGACATGGCGGATCCTGATGACATTTCCGGTGAAATAATCGATCGAGAGAATGTCGATAAGCTTCATGAACTGATTAAAAGCACTCTTTCGGAGTTTGAAAATGATGTGTTCAAACTCTATGCCTATGGCTACTCCTCTTCGGAAATTGCGGACAGGCTTGGCAAGACAGAGAAATCTGTTGACAATGCGATATTCAGGGCAAGAAACAAACTTAAATCTGTATTAAACGGGAATCAAAAATGATACCCTTTAATAAATCAGTCCGCAAAAGACGGACAACATGTACACAAAGAGAGGTAAAAGGTAATGTACGAAGAAGAGAATGTAGTGGTAGAAGAGGAAGTTTTTGAGGACGAAACTCTGGTCTGCAAGGAATGCGGAAATGAATTTGTTTTCACCGCAGGCGAAAAGCAGTTCTACAAGGAAAAGGGCTTTGTAAATAAGCCTAAGTGCTGCAAAGCTTGCCGTGATGCAAGAAAGAATGCAGGCAGAGCTCCCAGAGAAGTTTTCGAAACAACCTGCGCTGAATGCGGAGGTGTTGCAAGAGTTAACTTCCAGCCTTCCAGTGACAGACCTGTCTACTGCAGCGCTTGCTTTGAAGCAAGAAAGAACGGCTAATCGGTAGATAATATTCTCTTTCGAGATTATATACAGATTGATCGTAACGACCCTCCGCATAGAAGCGGAGGGTTTTCTTTTTTTAAAACAGAATAATATGCTCATATGAAATATTATTTAGGAGTAAATATTTTAAAATAATTTTCAAAAAACTATTTACAAATTCAGAGTTATCGGGTAAAATATAGTGGAGTATAGTAGTAATCTTTTGGAGGTTTTAACGGATATGACACCGAAATATAAAAGAGTGCTTTTGAAGCTTTCGGGCGAGGCACTTGCGCAAGGCTCTGACGGGATTCTTAATCATGATTTTTTAGGTCAGGTCTCGGAGGTAATAAAGAAATGCTGTGATGACGGTATTCAGGTTGCGGTAATAGTTGGAGCAGGTAACATCTGGCGAGGCAGACAGGGCACGGATATGGATAGAGTCAGAGCTGACCACATGGGTATGCTGGCGACAACCATCAATGCTCTTGCTCTTCAGGATGCGTTTGAGCATAAAGGTCTTCGCGCTCATGTTATGACTGCGGTGGAAATGGATACATTCACCGAGCATTATACAACGAGAGATGCCTTGAAGCACCTCCAAAACGGAGATGTTGTGATCTTCGGATGCGGTCTCGGCGCACCTTTCTTTTCAACAGATACAGCGGCTGTTCTGAGAGCCGCCGAAATCGAGGCTGATGCAGTGCTCATGGCGAAAAACATCGATGGTGTTTATACCGCAGATCCTGCTAAGGATCCTTCAGCGGTTCGTCTTGATGAGATCACCTATAAAGAAATTCTTGCAAATGAGCTTAAGGCTCTTGATATGACGGCAACGACCTTCTGCATGGAGAATAATATCGAGCTCTATGCCTTTGCCCTGAGTGACCCTATGAATATTTACAGAGTTATCATGGGCGAAAAGATCGGAACAGCAATCCATAAATAATTTTACATATATACATATAATCGAAAGGAATTAAAGCTTATGAAGATCAACGTTAAAGACATAGAGTCAAAGATGCAGAAATCAATCGATTCTCTCGAATATAATCTGGCTTCGATCAGAGCAAGTCAGGCAAATGCGAGAGTTCTTGACCGAGTTTCCTTTGAATATTACGGTTCTCCCACTCCTCTTTCATCTATGGCGGATATCAGAGTTGCAGATGCGAGAACACTTACCATCAAGCCTTATGACGCAAGCACACTTAAGGCTATCGAAAAGGCTATACTTACAAGTGATGTCGGAATCACTCCTTCAAATGACGGTCAGATGATCCGTCTTGTATTCCCTCAGCTCACAGAGGAGCGCAGAAAGGATCTCACAAAGCAGGTTCAGAAGATGGGCGAGGAATGTAAGGTCGCTATCCGTAACATTCGCCGCGATGCTAATGATGAATGTAAAAATATGAAGAAGGACGGAAGCATGACAGAGGATGAGCAGAAGGCTTCCGAAAAGTCTGTGCAGGATGCTACCGATAAGTTCACAAAGATGATCGACGGCATCGTTTCCGCAAAGGAAAAGGAGATCATGGCTATCTGATCTCGCAATATGAACGGGGTGGGGCGACCCGCTCCGTTCTTATGTAAGGAGAGACTTAATATATGGCTGATTTTGATAATAGGATCAAGGTTGACGAGCGGCTCAGGCATATCGCGTTTATCATGGACGGTAACGGAAGATGGGCGCAGAAGCGTCTCATGCCCAGAACATACGGGCATAAGCACGGAGCCGAGAATTTTAAGAAGATCGTCAGATATTGCGGAGATATCGGTATAAAAGCCGTTACGGTCTATGCTTTTTCAACGGAAAACTGGGGCAGACCTAAAAACGAAGTTGAAACAATAATAAATCTGCTTTCACAGTATCTTGATAGTTGCGAAGAAGAAATGAAGATCCATAATATCAGATATAAATTTCTCGGAGATATGAGCGTTTTTAGCCCCGAGCTTCGCCAAAAGATCGCTCATGTTGAAAATATTTCGAAGGACAATGCTCTTCTTCTTAATGTTGCTTTGAATTACGGTTCGAGAGCTGAGATGGTTCATGCTTTCAAGGTGCTGGCGGCTGAGGGCAAAAGGGAGATCACCGAGGAGGATATTTCGGGCGCACTCTATACTGCCCATTGTCCCGATCCTGATATTATCGTCCGCACAGGCGGAGATATAAGACTTTCAAATTTCCTGCTTTGGCAGGCACAATATTCGGAGCTGTATTTCACAGACGTTCTCTGGCCGGATCTGTCGCCTGAAAATGTTGATGAGATAGTACGAGAATTCTATAACAGAAAGAGAAAATACGGTAAGGTTTAAGGAAAAAATTATGTTAAAGAGAATTATCACCTCGGTCGTGGGGGTTGTGATTTTAGTACCGGTGCTGTGGTTTTCGGATACATATCTGTTTGTTGGGGCGATGTCGCTTCTCTCCGTGATAGGCTGTTTTGAGCTTATGCGCTGTATAGGTGTGCATCATAATTACGCCATTGCAATACCGCAGTATATCATAGCTGTTGCAATGCCCTTGCTCATGCGTCTTGGCGGAGGGACGGGATATTGGCTTCAAACGGCAATTTTTGCACATATCGTCTATATGATGTATTTGCTGGCGGCTTCGGTGTTTTCGCACGGTAAGATCAATGTCGGTACGGCAATGACAGCTTTTGCTGTTTGTCTTTATATAAACGTGGGCTTTAGCTCGATCGTGCTTTTGCGCGATTATAAGGATGTTGGGGTTTATATTTTCCTGCTTACATTTATCGGTGCCTGGATGACCGATATTTTCGCATATTTCTGCGGCATGGCTTTTGGCAAGCATAAGCTTATTCCCGATGTCTCTCCAAAGAAAACCGTTGAGGGAAGCATCGGCGGTATAGTTTTCTGCTCACTTGGCTATGTTATATACGGTCTTATTGTTGCAAATGCTTTTGAGGTTGAAATGAATATTATAGCACTCGCAATTTTTGGTGTTATAATTTCGGTAGTTTCTCAGGTGGGAGACCTCTCGGCTTCGCTGATAAAACGAGAATACGGAATCAAGGACTATGGCTCTCTGTTCCCGGGGCACGGCGGAGTGCTTGACCGTTTTGATTCGGTTCTGGCGGTGTCATCGGTGCTGATGGTGCTGGTTTATTCTTATAATATCTTTTGAGGTGCTTAATGGATAATACACGTTCGGTCATTGTCCTCGGTTCAACGGGGTCTGTGGGAACTCAGGCTCTCGATGTGGCAAAAAAAGAGGGACACAGGGTAAGGGCTGTCAGCGCAAACAGAGATGCGAAGCAACTGGAGGAGCAGGTACGCTTTTTCGGCTGTGAGGCTTGCGCTATGGCTGACGAGAGTGCCGCGGCAGAGCTTAAGATAAAGCTTGCGGATACCGATACTCGGATATATTCCGGGGCTGACGGAATAAATGAGATGATCTTTGAGAGCGACGCCGAGGTTGCTCTCAACTCGATTATAGGAGAGGCAGGACTGATGCCGACCATTACCGCCGTGAAAAGCGGAAAAAGGCTTGCTCTTGCCAATAAGGAATCTCTTGTTGTTGCGGGTGAGATCGTAATGAGGCTGGCAAAGGAAAAGGGTGTTGATATTCTTCCCGTTGACAGCGAGCATTGCGCTGTATATCAGTGTCTTAAGTCCGGCAGAAGAGGGGATGTGAAAAAACTGATCCTCACAGCTTCGGGAGGGCCTTTTTACGGCAGGAAACGATCAGAACTTTCAAAAATTACCCCTGCCGATGCTCTTGCCCATCCTACATGGAGTATGGGAGCCAAGATCACCATCGACAGCGCAACACTTATGAATAAAGGCTTTGAGGTCATCGAGGCGGTACACCTTTTTGATATTCCGTCGGATAGAATAGAGGTCCTTGTTCACCGTGAAAGTATAATTCACTCAATGGTGGAATATATTGATAACAGCATTATAGCCCAGCTTTCCGTTCCCGATATGAGACTTTGCGCGCAATACGCGCTTACCTATCCCGACAGAGCCGAGGCTGTGATAGATG
>JAZOAL010000007.1:0-2241 GCA_045595425.1 Eubacteriales bacterium | reverse complement strand
TCAATCATAAGAGCATTGGCAACACCATGGGGCAAATGATGAAAGGCGCCTAATTTATGTGCCATAGAATGACAAACACCAAGGAAAGCGTTTGCAAATGCCATACCCGCGATAGTTGCGGCATTTGCCATCTTTTCACGCGCAACTACGTCTGTCTGACCGTTATCATAGGATCTTGGGAGATATTCGAAAATGGTTTTCAGTGCCTTCATCGCGAGACCGTCTGTATAGTCGGTCGCCATCATGGAAGCGTAAGCTTCGAGAGCATGAGTAAGAGCATCGATACCGGATGCCGCTGTAAGTCCCTTGGGAGCAGACATATGGAAATCTGTATCGATAATAGCCATGTTTGGCAGAAGCTCATAATCTGCAAGGGGATATTTTACGCCTGTCTGCTCGTCTGTGATAACCGCGAAGGGAGTAACCTCCGAGCCTGTACCTGCAGAGGTGGGGATAGCGATAAAGTAAGCCTTTTCACCCATTTTGGGGAATGTATAAACTCTCTTGCGGATATCCATAAAGCGCATCGCCATATCCATAAAGTCAACCTCGGGATGCTCATAGAGAACCCACATGATCTTGCCTGCATCCATTGCGCTTCCGCCGCCGAGAGCGATAATAACATCGGGCTTAAATGCCTTCATCTGTTCAGCACCCGCCTTAGCGCAGGCAAGGGTCGGGTCGGGCGCAACATCAAAGAAGCAGGTATGAGTTATGCCCATCTGCTCCAGCTTATTCGTGATGGGCTTTGTATAGCCATTCTGATAAAGGAAGCTGTCGGTAACGATAAATGCCTTCTTCTTGCCCATAACACTCTTAAGCTCGTCAAGTGCAACGGTGAGACAGCCCTTCTTTATATAGACCTTTTCAGGCGCTCTGAACCAAAGCATGTTTTCTCTCCTCTCCGCAACGGTCTTGATATTGATAAGGTGCTTGACACCTACATTTTCCGAAACGCTGTTGCCGCCCCAAGAGCCACAGCCGAGGGTCAAGGAGGGGGCAAGACGGAAATTATATATATCACCGATACCGCCCTGTGCAGAGGGCGTATTTACAAGGATTCGGCAGGTCTTCATTCTCGCGGAGAATTCCTCCAGCTTATCCTTTTCTGTCATTTCGTTGAGGTAAATTGCTGAGGTATGACCGTAACCGCCGTCGGCAACAAGTCTTTCCGCCTTATCAAAGGCGTCTCCGATATTCTTTGCTCTGTACATTGCGAGAACGGGTGATAGCTTTTCATGGGCAAATTCTTCGGAAAGCTCAACGCTTTCGACCTCACCTATGAGAATCTTTGTTCTCTCGGGAACCTTAACGCCTGCCAGTGCCGCGATAGTCACGGGAAGCTGACCGACGATCTTCGCATTAAGCGCACCGTTGATAATAATTGTATGGCGAACCTTTTCTGTCTCCTCCGGATCGAGGAAATAGCAGCCTCTTGCGGCAAATTCCTTCTTTACCTTATCATATATCTTATCAACAACGATAACAGACTGCTCGGACGCGCAGATCATACCGTTATCAAAGGTCTTGGAATGAATGATGGAGTTAACTGCCAGCGTAATATTCGCGGTATCGTCGATGATGGCGGGAGTGTTGCCTGCGCCAACGCCGAGAGCAGGCTTACCGCTGGAGTAAGCTGCCTTTACCATGCCGGGACCGCCTGTTGCAAGAATAATGTCCGCTTCCTTCATGATGAGGTTCGTCATCTCAAGAGAAGGAACATCTATCCAATCTATGATGCCCTCGGGAGCTCCTGCCTTAACAGCTGCATCAAGAACTACCTTAGCTGCAGCCATAGTGGACTTCTTTGCTCTGGGGTGAGGGCTTATGATGATACCGTTTCTGGTCTTGAGAGCCAGGAGGGTCTTGAAGATAGCGGTTGAGGTGGGATTTGTTGTGGGGATAACTGCCGCAACGAGACCGATAGGCTCTGCGATCTTCTTTATGCCCATTGCACTGTCCTCTTCAATAACGCCGCAGGTCTTTGTATCTCTGTAAGCATTATAAATATATTCTGAAGCATAGTGATTTTTGATAACCTTATCCTCAACAATACCCATGCCTGTTTCTTCAACAGCAAGCTTTGCAAGGGAGATTCTTTCCTTATTTGCCGCAGTTGCCGCAGCAAGGAATATCTTGTCCACCTGCTCCTGAGTGTATGTAGCAAACTTATTCTGAGCATCTCTGACGCGTTTGATCGCTTCCTCAAGCGTTTCTGTGCTGTCAACGATCCTTCTCATT
>JAZOAL010000006.1:0-14286 GCA_045595425.1 Eubacteriales bacterium | reverse complement strand
TCGATATCATTTAATATCAGTGGTAATTGGATTCTACTCATCCGTCGCTCCGCGCCACCTTCCCTGCTAGGGAAGGCTTGCGTTCGTACATCTAAATTTGTTAATTCGTCACTCTACAAACAGCCCGATAAATTATTGTTTAGTGATTTGGCTGTCGTTTTTTAAAGATATACTATTGTATAGCGGTGTTGAGAGATATCTGTCGCCGGTGTCGGGAAGTATGGCAACGATGTTCTTGCCTTCATTTTCCGAAAGGGAAGCAAGGGACAGAGCAACGTGAAGTGCCGCTCCGGAGGTGATTCCTGTGAGGAGACCTTCTTCCCGTGCAAGCTCTCTTGCCGCGGCATATGCTTCTTCCTCTGCTGCGGTGATCACACGGTCTATAAACGAAATATCAAGAAGCTTGGGTACGAAATTTGCTCCGATACCTTGAAGTCCGTGGGCACCGGAATATCCTTTCGAGAGCAGGGGAGAGGATGAAGGCTCAACGGCTATTATTTTAGTTTCCGGATTTTTGACCGAAAAATATTTTGCAAGACCTGTTATAGTTCCACCTGTTCCGACGCCTGCAACGATCATATCTACCTTGCCGTTAAGATCATCATATATCTCGGGTCCGGTAGTGTTAAAATGTGCCTGCGCATTTGCAGGATTTTCAAATTGTCCTGCAATGAAACTGTTTGGGATTTCGGCTGCGAGCTCTTCAGCCCTTTTGACTGCACCTGCCATGCCCTCGCTTCCGGGAGTCAGCACTATTTCCGCACCGTAAGCCGCAAGAAGCAGTCTGCGCTCCGCGCTCATGGTTTCGGGCATGGTGAGCACCACTTTATATCCGCGGTTTGCGGCAATGGCGGCAAGTCCGATGCCTGTGTTTCCGCTTGTGGGCTCTATGATGGTTGAGCCTTCTTTCAGAAGTCCTCGTTTTTCGGCATCGAGAATCATTGAAAGCGCGGCTCTGTCCTTTATGCTCCCTGCAGGATTGAGATATTCGAGCTTGCAGAAGATTTTTGCTTTGGCAGCATACTTTTTTTCAAGCTTCAGCGGCTCAAAAAGGGGAGTGTGACCTACAAGCGCACTGATATTGGTGGCGATCATTGTGTTTCCCTCCTAATCATATAATTATTATGAAAAAGAAAAGGACGGCTTACGCAAGTTGCCGTCCGATTTCTTTTTGCTTAAATTACATAGAAGCAAGCTTCTTTGTAAACTGGCTCTTCTTATGAGCGGCTGCATTCTTATGGATTATACCACGGCATGCTGCCTTATCGATCTTCTTAACGGCTGCCTTATAAGCTGCCTCTGCTGCTGCCTTGTCGCCTGCGACAACGGCTGCCTCATACTTCTTCATCTCGGTTTTGAGTGAAGTGCGGAAGATCTTGTTCTGCATTGTTTTTGCAGCAGTAACCTTAACGCGCTTCTTTGCAGATTTGATATTCGGCATATCATTCACCTCCCTTTAAAATTACGTTTAGATTGAGTGCGGACCCACCTGAGAGGGTGTGGGAACGCATTGCATACCATTACAGATACATATAATACCACAACTTGTGCCAAAATGCAAGAGTTTTTTGAAAAATTTTTCAAAAAATATTTTTTAACATATATTGTAAAAATCGAAATGCTTAAAATTTACAAAAAAAATACAAAAAATCAAAAATAAAGTTACAGTTTTTTGCAATTTCGTTATTATTGCCTAAAACTGCAATTATAATTCGTATATTTTGTGCATTAAAATATTGAAATATTCCTTGACAAAGTGTGAAAAAATATGGTATAATTTTAATCTATAATTATAATTGCTTTAGTGTGCGCATTTTTGCGTTTGCAAGGCAAAATCTACTTAAACACTATATACCCAAAAGATCGAAATTTACGGCGTTCGGCATTGCCGGACAAGCGTTTTCGGACACGCAAACAAGGCAAGTAAACAAAAAGGAGAGTTTTTTCATGGTTATCAAAGAACAACGGCTTGGAAAAAACGTCAGAATGAGCTTTTCAAAGGCTCGCACCACTCTGGAACTTCCGAATCTTCTTGAAATCCAGACAAAATCCTATAAGTGGTTTCTGGAGGAGGGATTTGGCGAAGTGCTTCAGGATGTTTCCCCGATTACAGACTATTCGGGCAATCTCCAGATCGATTTCCTTTCCTACACTATCGATCCCACGCCCAAATATCCTGTTGAGGAGTGCAAAGAGAGAGATGCTAACTATGCAGCCCCTCTCCGCGTTAACGTAAGACTCACTAACAAGCAGACAGGCGAGATCAAGCAGACCGATATTTACATGGGCGATTTCCCACTTATGACAGATAACGGTACTTTCGTTATAAACGGTGCGGAGCGTGTTATCGTTTCGCAGATCGTTCGTTCCCCCGGTATTTATTTCGCTTCCGATATCGATAAATCAGGTAAAAGGACATATACCGCGCAGATCATTCCTTATCGCGGTGCATGGCTCGAATATGAAACCGATGTCAACGGCGTTTTCTATGTGCGCATAGATAAGAACCGTAAGCTCCCTGTTACAATGTTTATTCGTGCCCTCGGTGTTGAGAGCCGCGAGGATATCTATGAGATGTTCGGCGAGGAGGAAAAGCTTGTCGTCACTTTTGAAAAGGACGAGTCCGAGGAGCTTGCCGCTCGCAATAAGACTTCACCCGGTGTTGAATCGCTGAAGGAGATATATAAAAAGCTCCGTCCCGGCGAGCCTCCGCTGGTTGAAAGTGCGCAGACCCTTATCAATAACTATTTCTTCGATCCCAAACGCTATGATATTGCTCCTGTCGGACGTTATAAGTTTGATAAGAAGATGTCGGTGGCAAGCCGTATCCGCGGCTATAAGCTGGCTGAAGCTGTTGTCAGCCCCATAACCGGTGAGGTTCTTTATGAGGCAGGCGAGGTTATGGATTCCGAAAAGGCTGCAAATATTGAGCATAATGCTGTTAATGCCGTTAAGATCATGCTTGACGACGGCAGTGCTGTTAAGGTGTTCGGCAATAACACTATCGAGCCCGAATATCTTCTCGGCTTCGATCTTCGCGATTGCGGCATAAAGGAAAAAGTCAGAACCGCTGTTCTTCTTGAAATTATGGAGGAATGCGGCGGAGATGTTGACGCCATTAAGGAAGCTGCAAAGCGCAGAATAGCAGAGCTTTGCCCCAAGCATGTTACAAAGGATGATATCTTTGCAACTATCAACTATCTTCTCGGTCTTTCCCATGATGTTGGCGTCACCGATGATATCGACCATCTCGGCAACAGACGTATCCGCAGTGTCGGCGAACAGCTCCAGAATCAGATGCGTATCGGCTTTACAAGAATGGATAAGATCATTAAGGAGAGAATGACGACTCAGGATAACGAGAAGCTCACTCCCCAGGCTCTTATCAATATCCGTCCTGTTGCAACAGCTATACGCGAGTTCTTTGGTTCTTCTCAGCTCTCCCAGTTCATGGATCAGACCAATCCTTTGGCAGAGCTTACTCATAAGAGACGCCTTTCGGCTCTCGGTCCCGGCGGTCTTTCCCGTGACCGCGCATCCTTCGATGTCCGTGACGTTCACTATACTCACTACGGCAGAATGTGTCCCATCGAGACTCCCGAAGGTCCTAACATCGGTCTTATCTCCTATCTTTCCACATATGCCCGAATAAGCGATTACGGCTTCATCGAGGCTCCTTACCGCGTTGTTAAGCATGTGGAAAACAAAAACGGTGAGATCGACAGCTATGTGACCGATGAGGTCATTTATATGACTGCTGATGTTGAGGACAAATACCTCATTGCTCAGGCAAACGAGCCTATTGATGAGAATGGAAAGTTTTTAAATAAGAAGGTAACAGCCCGCGACAAGGCAGATTTCATTGAGATTGAGGCAAGCAAGGTCGATCTTATCGATGTATCGCCTAAAATGGTAGTTTCTGTTGCTACTGCAAGCATTCCCTTCCTTGAGAATGACGATAATACTCGTGCGCTCATGGGTTCAAACATGCAGAAGCAGGCAGTTCCGCTGATGGTTACCGATGCTCCTATTGTCGGTACGGGTATGGAATACCAGGCGGCTTGCGATTCGGGCGTTGTTATCCTTGCAAAGACAGCAGGCTATGTTGAAGCTGTTGATGCTGATTCTATCGTTGTCAGAACCGATGAGGGAACAAAGGATTTCTATAAGCTTATCAAGTTCAAGCGTACCAACCAGGGTACTTGTATAAATCAGAGACCTATTGTCGTTCGCGGCGAGAGAGTCGAGCGCGGACAGGTCATTGCCGACGGTCCCGCAACCTCAAACGGCGAGGTTTCCCTCGGTAAGAACGCCCTCATCGGCTTCATGACTTGGGAGGGCTACAACTACGAGGACGCGGTTCTTCTTAACGAACGCCTCGTTCGTGATGACGTTTATACTTCACTTCATATAGAGGAATATTCCCACGAAGCCAGAGATACAAAGCTGGGTCCCGAGGAGATCACAAGAGAAATTCCCAATGTGGGTGACGATGCTCTCAAGGATCTTAATGCAGATGGTATCATTAAGAAGGGTACCGAGGTAAGAGCAGGTGATATCCTTGTCGGTAAGATTACTCCCAAGGGTGAAACAGAGCTGACTGCCGAAGAGAGACTTTTGCGCGCTATCTTTGGTGAGAAGGCAAGAGAGGTTAGAGATACTTCTCTCCGTGTTCCTCACGGTGAATCGGGTATCGTTGTTGATGTTAAGGTGTTCTCCCGTGAAAACGGCGATGATCTGCCTACGGGCGTTAATAAAGTAGTCCGCGTTTACCTTGCTCAGAAGCGTAAGATTTCTGTCGGTGACAAGATGGCGGGTCGTCACGGTAATAAGGGTGTTGTTTCAAGAATCCTTCCTCCCGAAGATATGCCCTTCCTTCCCGACGGTACATCCCTTGATATCGTGCTTAATCCTCTGGGCGTTCCTTCCCGAATGAATATCGGTCAGGTTCTTGAGGTGCATCTCGGTATCGCGGCAAAGAAGCTGGGCTGGAAGATCATGACTCCCGTATTTGACGGTGCAAACGAGAAGGATATTATCGAGTGCCTCCAGATGGCTGGCTACTCTCGTGAGATTCTCCCCGGTGAAAATGTTGACGGTAAGGCGGTATTTAAGATCGTTACCACCGAAGAGGGAAAGCAGGATCTGCAGAGACTTGATGACTCAATAAAGAGCGATTCCGATGAATGGAAGGAGCTTTATGAGGCGGGTCTTCTCCGCGTTATCGACGGTAAGCGCGTAGTTTATGACGGTCGTACGGGTGAACCCTTTGATAACCCCGTTACTGTTGGTATAATGTATTACCTTAAGCTCCACCATCTGGTTGATGATAAGATTCATGCACGTTCTAACGGTCCTTACGCTCTCGTTACACAGCAGCCTCTGGGCGGTAAAGCTCAGTTTGGCGGACGGCGTTTCGGTGAGATGGAGGTTTGGGCTCTTGAGGCTTACGGTGCAGCTTACACCCTTCAGGAGATCCTTACCGTTAAGAGTGACGATATCACAGGCCGCCGCAAGGCTTATGAGGCTATCATTAAGGGTCAGAATATTCCGACTCCGGGTGTTCCCGAATCCTTTAAGGTGCTTGTTAAGGAGCTTCAGTCGCTTGCACTGGATGTCCGTGTGCTTGACAAGAACGGCGATGAGATCCAGCTCTCGACTCTTTGCAACGAGGACGATGCTGTGCCGTATAAGCGCAGACCCGATATCAGACTTGACGACGATGATTTTGATCGCGGCGTTGAAACCAAGGAACTTTATGATTCCTATACTCTGACCGACGAAAACGGTGACGATATCGCTATTGAAAGCGATGAGGAAGAAGTCTATACAGAGGAAGACTTCGGAATTGACGCTCTCGACGATGACGTTGATTTTGACGATAATTTTTGATCGATGAGAAGAGGTTATATATATGGAACATAATGAATTTGCTTCTATAAAAATCAGTCTTGCCTCCCCAGATATGATCCGTGAGTGGTCTTACGGCGAGGTAACAAAGCCTGAAACTATAAACTACAGAACCCTCAAAGCCGAGGTGGGCGGTCTTTTCTGCGAGCGTATCTTTGGCCCTACCAAGGACGGCGCTTGTATGTGCGGAAAGTATAAAAATTCCCACAATAAAGAGATCGTTAAGTGCGAAAAATGCGGAGTTGATGTAACAACAAAGAAGGTTCGCCGCGAGAGAATGGGTCATATTGAGCTTGCAGCTCCCGTTTCCCATATCTGGTATTTCAAAGCGATTCCTTCCCGTATGGCTCTTGTGCTCGATATGTCGCCAAAGCAGCTTGAACAGGTACTTTATTTCGCTGAAAATGTTGTGCTTGATCCCGGAATGACCCCTCTTCAGAAGGGAATGGTTCTTACCGAGAGACAGTATAACGAATATTATGAGCTTTATGAGAATGAATTCCGTGTAGGAATGGGTGCAGAAGCTATTCGTGAGCTTCTCCGCGATGTTGATATTGAAGCTCTCTCCAAGGAGCTCCGCACGGAGCTTCAGACAGCCAGCGGTCAGAAGAAGACTCGTATAATCAAGCGTCTTGAGGTCGTTGAGGCGTTCAGAAAGTCCGGAAATAAGGTGGACTGGATGATACTTGATGTTCTTCCCGTTATTCCTCCCGATATTCGTCCTATGGTTCAGCTTGACGGCGGTCGCTTTGCTTCCTCTGATATAAATGAGCTTTATCGCAGAGTTATCGCGAGAAATAACCGACTTAAGAAGCTTCAGGAGATCAGAACTCCCGAGATCGTTATCCGTAACGAGAAGAGAATGCTTCAGGAGGCTGTTGATGCACTTATTGATAACGGTCGCCGCGGTAAGCCTGTTACAGGTCCCAGCAACCGTCCTCTCAAATCTCTTTCCGAGATGCTCAGAGGTAAGCAGGGACGCTTCCGTCAGAACCTTCTCGGTAAGCGTGTTGACTATTCCGGACGTTCTGTTATCGTTGTCGGTCCTAATCTTAAGATATATCAGTGCGGTCTGCCCCGTGAAATGGCTCTTGAGCTCTTCAAGCCCTTCGTTGTAAAGAGACTTGTTGAGATGCAGAAGGCAACAAACGTTAAGGACGCGCAGAGAAAGATAGACAGAGTATTCCCCGAGGTTTGGGACGCTCTCGAAAATGTTATAAAGGAGCACCCCGTTCTTCTGAACCGTGCGCCTACACTTCACCGTCTGTCCATTCAGGCATTTGAGCCTGTACTGGTTGACGGACGTGCAATAAAGCTTCATCCTCTTGTTTGTACAGCGTTTAATGCGGACTTTGACGGTGACCAGATGCCTGTTCACGTTCCCCTTTCCGCAGAGGCGCAGGCAGAGGCAAGATTCCTCATGCTTTCCGCAAACAACCTTCTTAAGCCCAGTGACGGACGCGCTGTTACCGTTCCTTCGCAGGATATGGTCCTCGGTTCTTATTACCTGACCATGGAAAAGGACGGCGAGCCCGGTGAAGGCAGAGTGTTCCGTGACTTTGACGAGGCTATGATGGCATATGCCAACGGTGAGCTCGGAATCCATGCAAAGATCAAGGTCAGAGTTGAAAAGGAGATCGATGGGGTTAAAAAATCCAAGGTCATCGATGCAACTCTCGGTCGTCTTATATTCAACCGTCCTCTTCCTCAGGATCTGGGCTTCGTTGAGAGAAACGAAGAGAATATGTTTGATCTTGAGATCATGTTCGTAACGGGCAAGAAACAGCTCGGTCAGATAATCGACCGTTGTATCAAATATCACGGCTTCTCAGTTACCGCAGAGGTTCTTGACCATATCAAGGAAATGGGCTATAAGTATTCGACAAGGGCTGCATTCTCCATTTCTGTTTACGATATGACTGTTCCTCCCGAAAAGAAGGACATCCTTGCGGCTGCCGAAAAGCAGGTTGAAGAGATATCCCAGCATTATATGATGGGTGAGCTTTCCGAAGAGGAGAGATATAAGTCGGTCATCTCTATTTGGGATAATACCACAAATGCTGTAACAGGTGAGCTTCAGAAGAGCCTGAGCAGATATAATCCTATTAAGATCATGAGTGATTCCGGAGCCCGTGGTTCTATGGCGCAGATGCGTCAGCTTGCAGGTATGCGAGGACTGATGTTCTCCGCAACAGGTAAGACCATGGAGATCCCGATCAAGTCCAACTTCCGTGAAGGCATGAAGATCTTTGAGTACTTCATGGGTGCGAAGTCTTCCCGTAAATCTCTTTCGGATACCGCGCTCCGTACTGCTGACTCGGGTTATCTTACCAGACGTCTTGTTGACGTTTCCCAGGAAGTTATCGTCAAGGAAGAAAAGTGTGACACCACAAAGGGTGCTTGGGTAAGCGATATTCTCAATGAAGAAGGCAATGTTATTGAGCCTCTTCGCGATAGACTTTGGGGCAGATTTACAATGGGTCCCGTTGTTGATCCGAAGACAGGTGAGATTCTTGTTGAGGACGACGTTATGATGGATGACGATGCCGTTAAGAAGATAATCGACGCGGGCATCGAGCAGGTTTATATCAGAACTCTTATTCAGTGCCATGCAAAGCAGGGCGTTTGTGCTCGTTGCTATGGTGCGGATCTTGCTTCTGGTAAGCTTGTAAGCGTTGGTGAGTCTGTCGGTATAATTGCGGCTCAGTCTATCGGTGAGCCCGGTACGCAGCTTACCATGAGAACCTTCCACTCGGGTGGTATTGCGGGTTCCGATATTACACAGGGTCTTCCCCGTGTTGAGGAGCTTTTCGAGGCAAGAACTCCCAAGAAGGCGGCTATCATGGCAGAGGTCAGCGGTATTGCCCATACAAGACTCAACGAGTCTACTCATACAACCGAGATCATAATCCAGTCTGAGGAGACAGGCGAGCCTGTTAAGTATCCTATTCCTTACGGTTGGGCAATCACTATAAATGACGGTGATCATGTTACGGTCGGTCAGGCACTGACAAAGGGCTCGAAGAGCCCTGCGGATATCAAGCGTATTCAGGGACTTGATGCTGTTTATGATTATATCATTCGAGAGACACACAGCGTTTACCGTTCTCAGTCGGTTGATATCAACGATAAGCACGTCGAGATCATCGCGCGTCAGATGACACGTAAGATACGCATTGACGATCCCGGTGATACAGAGCTTCTTGTTGGCTCTCTCATCGATATCGGTGAGTTCGAAGAGGCAAATAACGAGGTTGAGGCAAGAGCAAAGGCTGAGGGTATCACACTCCAGCTTGCTGAAGGTACAAGAGAGCTTCTCGGTATCACGAAGGCAGCACTTCAGACCGAGTCCTTCCTTTCCGCTTCTTCCTTCCAGGAGACAACCAAGGTTCTTACCGATGCCGCAATCAAGGGCAAGATCGACCACCTTGTCGGTCTTAAGGAAAATGTTATTATCGGTAAGCTGATTCCCGCAGGTACAGGTATGGATAAGTACCGTGAGATAGAGGTTGAGCATACCGGAATGGATTTTTCGGATGACGACAGCATTGCATAAAACCAAAATATAATTGCTATTTAGCGGAGGAGCGGTCGAACTGCTCCTCCGCTTTTCTAATTTTCACCTTGTTGGATCTTGTCGCATATATTGTAAACGGAGGTGAAATACTAATGAACAATTTCACTTGTAATTGCAAAAACAACTGCGTTGGCATTGCTTTTATCGCAAGCCTTATAATTGGAATAATAGCCGCGTTTCTCAGGATCACAGGCGTTATAACAGTTACGCCTGCATTCTTGTGGGTAACATTTGGTGTTGCGGTTGTTTATCTTCTCGCGGTACTACTTGCCACGGCTCTCGCAAGAGGCGGAAGTGTTTGGGAATGTATATGCACGGTTTTATCGACCTTGCTCATAAGTATTCTGGGCACGATTTTAACCTCAGTTGTGCTTCTGGCGATTGATTTTGTCGCAACAAGTGTTATCGGCGCGATAGTTACAGGACTCTTACTTCTGTTCTTCTCGCTGACCTTAGCATTGACAGCCTGTCTTGCAAAATGCTTTGCAGGTTATAATGAATGACAGCGCCAATAGATCATTAAAAATAAAAAGAGGCTGTCTCATTAAAGTAAAACTGCACAAAAAAGCCTCCCCTGTGCAAGGGGAGGTGCCGAGGAACGAGGCGGAGGGGTTGTAAAAAACGTAATTTTTGCGAAAAAACAATCCCTCACCGCCTTGCGGCGGAGCTCCCTTTACACAAGGGAGCTTTTCTTTTTACTTGCTTTGTGCAAACAATCCTTAATGAGACAGCCCGTTTTTATTTGTTATATCAGAGCAGATCTGCGATATCGAGAATGAGTTTCTCGGTCTTTTCCCAGCCGAGGCAGGGGTCGGTGATAGACTTGCCCCAAATTTCATTTTCGCCGATCTTCTGGCATCCGTCTTCAAGATAGCTTTCGATCATGAGACCCTTTACCAGCTTCTTAACGTCATCGGAATGACGGCAGCTATGGAGGATCTCCTTTGCAATCCTGGGCTGCTGGTCATATTTCTTACCTGAGTTTGCATGGTTGGTGTCAACTACAACTGCGGGATTTGCAAGTCCGCTCTTTGCGTAAACATCACAGAGCTTGATAAGATCCTCATAGTGGTAGTTTGGCAGAGACTGACCATGATCATTTACATAGCCGCGGAGAATTGCATGCGCATAGGGGTTGCCCTGGCTCTCGACCTCCCATCCTCTGTAAAGGAATACATGGGAATGCTGAGCGGCGGTGATTGAGTTCATCATAACCGAGAGATCACCTGCTGTGGGGTTCTTCATACCAACAGGAATATCAAGGCCGCTGGCTGTGAGGCGGTGCTGCTGGTTTTCAACAGAACGTGCGCCGATAGCGGAATATGCAAGAACGTCCGAGAGATAACGGTGGTTTTCGGGATAGAGCATTTCATCAGCACAGCCGAAGCCTGTCTCAGCGATAGCGCGCATATGGAGCTTTCTGATGGCGATAAGACCCTTCAGAATATCGGGCGCAGCGGTGGGATCGGGCTGATGAAGCATTCCCTTATAGCCGTCACCTGTGGTACGGGGCTTATTTGTATAGATTCTGGGAACGATCATTACCTTATCGGCAACCTTATCCTGAACCTTGCGCAGACGGTAGATATATTCAAGTACTGAATCCTCTTTATCAGCGGAGCAGGGGCCGATAATGAGCAGAAAACGGTCGCTTTTGCCTGAAAAAATGTCTTTCATGTCATTTACGCACTTGTCGCGTACTGCGGTAAGCTCTGGGGACATCGAGAACTGTTCTTTTATCTCCTTCGGGATGGGTAACTTTCTGTAAAACTTCATATTCATGGTAAGAATCCTTCTTTCTTATTATTTATCAGTTATTTGGTGCGGGCTTATCGAAAGACCCGCGGCGTGCGGTGGAAAGACGCATTTTTTCGCGCATTCCTTCTTCATTATCCTCTGCAAGCATGTTTCTGAAAAGGGCAAATTCCTTGGCGAAGGTGTCCATTTGAGCAAGGAGGGCTTCCTTATTGCAAAGGAAGAGCTCTGACCACATTCGGTCATTGATCTTTGCGATTCGGGTGAGATCTCTGAAGGAGTCGCCCGTATATTTTTCAAGACCGTCGCTTGTATTGCAGTTCATAAGTGTAACTGCGATAACATGGGTAAGCTGAGAGAGGAAGGCGATCATTGCATCGTGCTCCTCGGGGCTTAGCTCACTTATTTTTGCAAAGCCAAGCTCTGCACCGAGCTTTTTGCAAAGAGCGATTGCGTCATTTGTATTCTTTTCTGTTGGCGTAACGATGAAGTTTGCCCCCTGAAAGACCTTGTCATCACTGAATTCGATACCGCTTCGCTCACGTCCTGCCATAGGATGCGCCGCGATAAATTCGATATCATCACGAAGAAACGACTGAACCTCATGGACAATGCCGCCCTTGACACCTGTAACATCTGTTACGATGGCACCCTTGTGCATATACCTCTGATAATCCTTTACCCAATCAATAAAGGCTTGGGGATATAGCGCAACCACGATAAGGTCAGCTTCTTTTATCAGCTCGGGATCGGGGAAGGGGCTTCCGCCGATGACCATATCATGTGCAAGGGCATAGTCGATATCGGATTGCTTTCTCGTTATACATTTGACCTTGTAGCCTTTTTTTGAGAGTGCCTTTGCATAGCCGCCGCCGATAACGCCGAGACCGACTATAAGTATTTTTGTATTCTGATCAAGTATCACTTTTCTTAACTCCTATTCCGAGAGCGGAGATCTTGTGGAAGAAATCGGGAAAGCTCTTGCTGACCGCCTCTGCGCCTTCTATCTCGCCCCCTGTGAGGGTGAGAAGAATTGCCATGGACATTACGATTCTGTGGTCATTATGCCCACATAGCGGTTCATTTGGCTTGTGGAAATCAGAGGGGTAGATAACGACGCTGTCGTCATTTACAGTTACAGAAACTCCGAATTTCCGAAGCTCCTCAGCCATTGCGTTTGCTCTGTCTGATTCCTTGATCTTCAGGCGGCGTGTGCCGCTGAAAACTCCGCCGTGTTTAGCCGCTGCAAGTGCGAACATAACGGGGCCGAGATCCGGGCAGTCACCGATATGGATCGATGGAGAGCCCTTTGCTATCATTTCAAAATATCTGGGATATACGCTGTCGCCCTGAAGGCTGCCCGTCATAAGTCCCTCTGTTTTGACATCGCCACCAAGCAGGGTGAGCGCGTCAAGAAACGCTGCATTTGAGTAATCTCCTTCAACCGTTGCCTTTGAGGCACGGTATCGTTGGGATCCCTTGATGGAAATTATATGCTCGTCCTTCCAGTGAGCGTCAATGCCAAAGGTGTTCAGTGCCGAGAGGGTAAGGTCAATATATGAACGGCTCTCGATTGGGGGTGTGATGGAGATCGTGCTGTCTCCCTCGCAGAGGGGCAGGGCAAAGAGCAGACCGCTTATGAACTGACTGCTGATATTGCCGACCACGGTATATTTTCCAGAGGTGAGCTTTCCTCTTGCAACGATGCTGTTGCCGTCCTGAACGAAGAGCAGCTTCTTATCCTCGCAGAGATTTTTATAGACCTCCATTGGGCGCTTCATCAGCGTTTCGCTTCCGCGGAACATTACTGTATGCCCCGAAAGAAGTGCCGGCGGGATAAAGAAACGAAGGGTGCTTCCGCTTTCGCGGCAGGAAAGCTCGCTCTTCGGTGCGGCTTTTGTGAAGTCTACGCCTTTTATTTTTATTGTGTCACCATCACCGATGCGCTCGTATTCTGCGCCGAAGGCGGCAAGGCAGTCAAGTGTTGCGGAAACGTCCTCACTTTCGGAAATTCCGTGTACGATGCTCTCGCCCTCGCTCATGCCCGCGCAGATCAGAAGTCTGTGTGCAAGGCTCTTTGAGGGCGGCGCTGTGACCGTTCCCTTTGCCTTTGATTTTTCTATAGTTACTTTCATGAGTTGCTCTCCTTTCGGAGATAATTATAAAGATCGTCAATGGCATGGAGATAACCATTCACGCCCTCACCTGTGATAGTCTCTATGCAGGCTTCTCTTATGAAGCTGAGTTGTCTGAAGGCTTCACGGGTCTCAAGAGCGGAAATATGTATTTCAACTGTGGGAAGAGAAGTGGATTTTACCGCATCCAGCAGAGCGATACTCGTATGTGTATATGCTCCTGGGTTGATAACGATGCCGTCAGCACCTTCAAAATATGCTTCCTGTATTTTATCAACAAGGTCTCCCTCGTGATTTGACTGATAAAGAACGGCTTCAATGCCTTTTTTTTCGCAATGCTCTCTGATCATTTCGCAGAGATCCGCATAAGTGGTTCTGCCGTAATGATCGGGCTCTCTGATGCCGAGCATATTGAGATTTGGACCGTTCATGATATAAAATTTCATTTCGTATGCTCCCTGATTATGAGGTTTGCGACCTCCTCTGCAGAAGGGTCTGCATCGATCTTCACATCGCAGACAGCGAGGTATCGTGGATAACGCTCCTCATATCGCTTTTTAATCGCGTCCGCTGTGCTTGCAAGAGGTCTGTCGTCTGTCGGTATAAGCTTTTCGAGAGATCTGTCAAGGAAAAACAGCTTTCCGTTCTGGCGAAGTGCGTCTACATTTGCATCGCGAAGGATAGCTCCGCCGCCTGTGGCAATAACAGCACCGCCGATGGAGAGTACCTTTTCTCGTATGACTCTTTCTTCGATATCTCTGAAGCCGCTTTCACCGACTTCAGAAAAAATATTTGTTATCTGCTTATTTTCTTCGGAAACTATCTCTGTATCCGTGTCGAAAAGTTTTCTTGAAAGCTTTTTTGAGATTAGGTCTCCGACCGTTGTCTTGCCGCTGGCGGGCATGCCGA
>JAZOAL010000005.1:0-17056 GCA_045595425.1 Eubacteriales bacterium | reverse complement strand
GCTTGGCCTCCGACTTGTTAAGGAAAAAATCAGAGTTAAACTGAAGAGCTATGACAACACCCTTATCGATGCGGCAGCGGAGAAGATCGTTGCTCTCGCAAAGAGAAACGGTGCTGAAGTAAGCGGCCCTGTACCGCTCCCCACAGACAGAGAGATCACAACGATCCTCCGTGCGGTTCACAAGTACAAGGACAGCCGTGAGCAGTTTGAACTGAAAACCCACAAGAGACTCATCGATATCATCAAGCCGTCTGAAAAGACAATTGATGCACTCATGAGCGTTGAGCTCCCCGCAGGCGTTGAGATCGAGGTAAAGCTTTAATTCCTGCAAAATTATCCCTACGCAAAAGGCTTCAAGAGTATGAAGCGTCTTGCGGTCAAGTTGGCGAATCCGAAAGGATAATCCAAAACGTCAACCAATAACCTCAGGAGGAAGAAAATGAAAAAAGGTATTATCGGTAAGAAGATCGGTATGACCCAGATTTTCGACGAGGTCGGAAATGTCATCCCGGTTACGATAATCGAGGCCGGTCCCTGTGTTGTAGCACAGAAGAAGACTGCCGAAAACGACGGTTATGACGCCGTTCAGCTCGGTTTCATGGATGTTAAGGAAAAACACATGACAAAGGCTGAGAAAGGTCATTTTGAGAAAGCCGGAGTTGCTGCAAAGAAGCATCTCAAGGAGTTCCGTCTCGACGATTGCTCCGCAATTAACGTTGGCGACGTTATATCTGTCGATACCTTCGCCGCAGGCGACAAGGTCGACGTTACCGGTATAACAAAGGGTCGCGGTTATACGGGCGTAGTTAAGCGTTGGAACGCTCACATGCTTCAGCACACACACGGTGTAGGTCCTATCCACCGTCAGCCCGGTTCTATGGGCGTTATTGACCCTGCGAGAATCTTCAAGAACAAGAGAATGGCAGGTCAGTACGGTAATGAGCAGGTTACTGTTCTCAATCTCAATATTGTAAAGATCGACACAGAAAAGAACCTTATCGCTGTTAAGGGCGCCATTCCCGGTGCCAAGGGCGGTATCGTATTTATTCGTGACTCGGTAAAAGCATAAGCGGAAGGAGGAAACACAATGCCAAACGTTAAAGTTGTCAATATGACCGGCAAGGAAGTCGGCGAAATCGCTCTCTCCGATAAGATCTTCGGCGCAGAAGTAAACGGCTCCGTCCTCCATGCTGCAGTTAAGACTTATCTCGCAAATCAGAGACAGGGCACACAGTCCACACTTACAAGAACAGAAGTAAGCGGCGGCGGAAGAAAGCCCTGGAGACAGAAGGGTACAGGCAGAGCTCGTCAGGGTTCTACACGTGCTCCTCAGTGGACACACGGCGGTGTTGCTCTGGGTCCCAAGCCCCGTTCCTACCGCATGTCTATGAATAAGAAGGTTAAGAAGATCGCTCTCTACAGCGCTCTCTCCGCTAAGGTTGCCGCAGGCGATCTTATCGTAGTTGACGAGATCAAGACTGCTGAGTACAAGACCAAGAACATGGTTAACATGCTCAAGGCTCTCGGCGCTGAAAGAAAGGCTCTCGTTGTTCTTGACACAAATGATGCAGTTACAGTTAAGAGCTGTGCTAACATCCCCGGTGTTACAACATCTGTTTACAACACCATCAATGTTTACGACATCCTCGGCGCTGACAAGTTCATCGTAAGCCAGGCTGCCGTTAAAGGAATCGAGGAGGTGTTCGCGTAATGAAGACAGTACAGGATATCATCATTAAGCCGCTTATCACCGAAAATTCTATGGACATGATGGCTTCGAAAAAGTACGCATTCAAGGTTATGAAGGATGCTACAAAGCCCGAAATCGCTAAAGCGGTTGAAGAAATGTTCAAGGTTGAGGTTGAAAGCGTACACACCATCAACATGAAGAGAAAACCCAAGAGACTCGGCATTCACAGCGGTTATACCGCAGCATGGAAAAAGGCTATCGTAACACTGAAGCCAAGCTCCAAGACTATCGAGTTCTTCGAAGGTCTCAACTAAGTGGGAGGGTAGAATATGCCAACAATTAAGTATAAGCCTACGACTCCTGCGAGAAGACACATGAGCGTTCCTTCCTTCGAGGAAGTTACAAAGTTTTCTCCCGAAAAGAGTCTTACGGTAATTAAGAAGAAGCACTCCGGTCGTAACAGCTATGGCCGCATCACCGTTCGTCATAAGGGCGGCGGAAACAAGATCAAGTACAGAATCATCGACTTCAAGCGTGCAGATCAGACTCCTGCAAAGGTAATCGGTGTTGAGTACGACCCCAACAGAACTGCTTATATCGCACTTCTCGAGAATGAGAACGGCGATAAGAGCTATATCATCGCTCCCGTTGGACTTACAGACGGTATGACAGTTTACTCCGGTGCAGATGCTGACATTAAGCCCGGTAACACACTTCCTATCGCTAATATTCCCGTTGGTACGATGATCCACAATATCGAGCTCTACCCCGGTAAGGGCGCACAGCTCGTTCGCAGCGCAGGTGTTTTCGCACAGCTCATCGCTAAGGAAAACGGCGTTGCTCAGGTAAGACTTCCCTCCGGTGAAGTTCGTATCATCCGCCTCGACTGCAAGGCAACTATCGGTCAGGTCGGCAATATCGAGCATGACACCATTAAGATCGGTAAGGCCGGTAAGAAGAGACATATGGGTATCCGTCCTACAGTTCGCGGTTCTGTAATGAACCCCTGTGATCACCCCCACGGTGGTGGTGAGGGACGCGCTCCTATCGGTCGCAGCGGTCCTGTAACACCTTGGGGCAAGCCTGCTCTCGGTTACAAGACTCGTAACAAGAAGGCAAGAACCGATAAGTTTATCGTAAAGCGCAGAAACGCTAAGTAATAGGAGGGAATATAAAATGAGCAGAAGCCTTAAAAAAGCACCTTATGTTGAAGCAAAGCTCTTCAGCAGAGTTGAAGCTATGAATGAGAAGGGCGAGAAGAAGGTTCTTAAGACCTGGTCCCGCGCTTCCACAATATTCCCGGAATTCGTTGGACACACAATCGCTGTTCACGATGGTAGAAAGCATGTTCCGGTATATATCACCGAGGACATGGTTGGACACAAGCTCGGCGAGTTTGCTCCTACAAGAACCTTCAAGGGTCATGCAGGCTCCAAGACGTCCAACAACGGTAAATAAGGGAGGAACATTCAATGGAAGCAAGAGCATATCTCAAGTATGCAAGAATCTCCCCTCGCAAGGTTAAGATCGTCCTCGACCTCATCAGAGGCAAGGATGCAGGAACCGCTATGGCGATCCTTAAGAACACTCCCAAGAGTGCTTCCGAATATCTTATCAAGTTGCTGGGTAGCGCTATTGCAAACGCTGAAAATAATTTTAATATGGATGTCTCCAAGCTGTATGTATCCGAGTGCTTCGTATGCCCCGGACCCACTCTGAAGAGAATCATGCCCAGAGCAAAGGGTAGTGCAGACAGAATCCTTAAGAGAACATCCCATGTGACAATCGCTGTCAAGGAAAGAGACTGAGAAAGGGAGGTTATGAGCTAATATGGGTCAGAAGGTTAATCCCCACGGCTTACGCGTGGGCGTAATTAAGAATTGGGACTCGAGATGGTTCACAAGCGATGAAGCTTTTGGTGACACACTCGTTTCCGACTATAACATCAGAAAATATCTGAAGAGTGAACTCCAGGGCGCAGGCGTTCCCAAGATCGAGATCGAACGCGACAGCCACAGAGTAAGAGTTTTCATCCACTGCGCAAAGCCCGGTATGGTTATCGGTAAGGGTGGATCTGAAATCGAAAAGTACAAGGCTGCTATCACAAAGATGGTTGACGGCAAGCATGTTGACGTTAATGTTGTTGAAGTTAGACAGCCCGACCTCAACGCTCAGCTCGTTGCTGAGAACATCTCTCTGCAGCTCGAAAAGCGCGTAGCTTTCCGCCGTGCAATGAAGATGGCTATCCGTAACACAATGAGACTCGGCGCAAAGGGTATCAAGATCTCTTGCGCAGGCCGTCTCGGCGGCGCGGAAATCGCTAAGACAGAGCACTATCATGACGGTACTATTCCGCTGCAGACACTCAGAGCCGATATCGACTACGGTTTCTGGGAAGCAAACACAACCTACGGCAAGATCGGCGTAAAGGTTTGGATCTACAAGGGAGAAATCCTCAATGAAGTAAACAGACCCGGTGCCGCAAGAGAAGAACGCCGCGAACGCCGCGATAACAGAGGCGACAGACGCGGTAACAGAAATGGCGGCCGTGGCGAGAGAAGAGAAGGGGGTCGAAGAAATGTTAATGCCTAAGAGAGTTAAGTTCCGTCGTGTACAGCGCGGCAGACTTAAGGGTAAAGCACTTCGCGGCAACAAGGTCACAAACGGTGATTTCGGACTTGTTGCACTCGAGCCCGCTTGGGTAACAAGCAATCAGATCGAGGCTGCCCGTATCGCGATGACAAGATACATCAAGCGTGGCGGTAAGCTTTGGATCAAGATTTTCCCGGATAAGCCCATTACAGAGAAGCCTGCTGAGACCCGAATGGGTTCCGGTAAGGGTTCACCTGAATACTGGGTAGCCGTTGTTAAGCCGGGCAGAGTAATGTTCGAAATGAATGGCATCTCTGAAGAAGTTGCAAAAGAAGCTATGCGTCTTGCGAGCCACAAGCTGCCTATCAAGTGCAAGTTTGTAAAGCGCGGCGCAGAGAACTAATCCGGGGAGGTAATGAGCTGTGAAATCAAATGAAATCAGAGAAATGACTCCCGCAGAGCTTAATGCAAAGCTGAAGGAGCTTAAGACCGAGCTTTTTAATCTCCGTTTTCAGCATGCGATAAATCAGCTTGACAATCCGCACAAAATCGCTGATGTCAAGAAGGATATCGCCCGTGTAATGACGATTCTTCACGAGAAGAACGCTTAAGGGGGTAATAAGTCATGACTGAAGAAAGAAATCTTAGAAAAGTACGTGTGGGTAAGGTTGTCAGCAATAAGATGGACAAGACCATCGTAGTTGCAATCGAGGACAATGTAAAGCATGCCACATACGGTAAGATCATCAAGCGCACACTTAAGATCCATGCTCACGACGAAAATAACGAGTGCAGCATCGGCGATAAGGTAAGCGTAATGGAAACAAGACCTCTTTCAAAGACAAAGAGATGGAGACTGGTTTCCATAATCGAAAAGGCTAAGTAATTTCGCCTTTTTAATAAAAATAAACAACAAACATTATGCGAAATAAGTAAGTACGTTTAACATCGTACTGAAAATAGGAGGACGCAAAAGTGATACAGCAACAGACACTTATGAAGGTTGCCGATAACACCGGAGCTAAGGAGCTTATGTGCATTCGCGTTCTCGGCGGCACAGGTCGTCGTTACGCAAACATTGGCGATATCGTTGTAGCCTGCGTTAAGAAGGCTGCTCCCGGTGGAGTTGTTAAGAAGGGTGAAGTAGTCAAGGCCGTAATCGTAAGAAGCGTAAAGGGCGTTAAGCGCGCTGACGGTTCCTACATTAAGTTTGATGAAAACTCCGCGGTAATCATCAAGGAAGATAACACGCCCAGAGGCACACGTATTTTTGGCCCTGTGGCAAGAGAGCTCCGCGAGAAGGACTTTATGAAGATCCTTTCTCTGGCTCCCGAAGTACTTTAATTAGGAGGTAACGAAAATGGAAAAGAAGGTTCATGTTAAGACCGGCGACACCGTTATCGTGATCTCCGGCGACGATAAGGGCACCAAGGGCGAGGTAATTGCAGTTTCCCCTAAGGAAGGCAAGGTAATCGTTAAGGGTGCAAACATCATTCACAAGCACGTTAAGCCCCGCAAGCAGGGTGAAACCGGCGGCATCGTAGACGCTGAAGGCGCTATCTATGCTTCCAAGGTTCAGATCTGGTGCGACAAGTGCAAGAAGGGCACAAGAGTTGCTCACAAAGTTGAGGGCGATAAGAAGATCCGCGTTTGCGCTAAGTGCGGCGCGAATCTGTAATGAAGTGGGAGGTAATTGAAAATGGCAAGACTTAGAGACTTATACAGAAGCGAAGTTGCTCCCGCTCTTATGAAGAAATTCGAATTCAAGAGCCCCATGCAGATCCCCAAGTTCGACAAGATCGTTATCAATGTCGGCTGCGGCGATGCAAAGGACAATGCTAAGGTAATCGACAGCGTTATCTCGGATCTTACTCTGATCACAGGTCAGAAGGCAGTTCCCACATACGCTAAGAAGTCCGTAGCTAACTTCAAGCTCCGTGAGGGCATGAAGATCGGTGCAAAGGTTACTCTCAGAGGCGACACAATGTACGAATTTATGGATAGACTCTTTAATTTCGCACTTCCCCGTGTTCGTGACTTTAAGGGTATCAACCCCAACGCTTTCGACGGAAGAGGTAACTACTCTCTCGGTCTGAAAGAACAGCTCATATTCCCCGAGATCGAGTACGATAAGGTTGACAAGATCCGCGGAATGGATATCTGCTTCGTTACAACAGCAAAGAACGACGAAGAGGCAAGAGAACTGCTTACCCTTATGGGTGCACCTTTTGCAAATAAATAAGGAGGGACAGAAAAATGGCAAAGAAATCAATGATTCTTAAGCAGCAGAGAAAGCAGAAGTTCTCTACAAGAGAATACAACCGTTGCAAGATCTGCGGACGTCCCCATGCTTATCTTCGTAAGTACGGTATCTGCCGTATCTGCTTCCGTAACCTCGCTTATAAGGGCGAGATCCCGGGCGTAAAGAAAGCAAGCTGGTAATTTTTATAGGTTAGAAATAACCTTGAGTTTTTAAAAACTCCAAACTATCGGAAGGAAAACAGGATATTGGCTTGCCTGCGCGCAAACCGCCTGTTTTAACCACCGGTCAGCCGCCAAGGACAATAAAATTCGGTCGCTTGGCAGCAAGATTTTTTACTTGCATATAGGAGGATAAAATACTATGCAAATGTCAGACGTAATTGCCGATATGCTCACAAGAATAAGAAATGCTAACGACGCAAAGCATGCAACTGTGGACATTCCGGCATCCAACATGAAGAAGTCTATCGCAGAGATCCTTGTTAAAGAGGGTTATGTTAAGTCCTATCAGGTTATCGAAGACGGTAAGCAGGGTGTTATCAGAGTTACTCTGAAGTATGGTCAGGGCAAGTCCAAGGTTATCCGCGGTCTTCGCCGTGTTTCCAAGCCCGGTCTCCGTATCTACGCAAGCTGCGAGGATATGCCCCGCGTTATGAACGGTCTCGGCATAGCAATCGTTTCCACATCCAAGGGCATTATGACCGACAAGCAGGCTCGCAAAGAGAATGTTGGCGGCGAAGTAATTGCCTTTGTATGGTAATAAAAGCGGGAGGTAAATAATAATGTCAAGAATTGGTAGAATGCCCATTACAGTTCCCGCAGGCGTAACTGTTACAGTGGGTGATGAAAACAAGCTTACAGTTAAGGGTCCTCTCGGCACACTTGAACAGAGCTTCAATACTCGCATGACAATTACTGTAGATGCAGGTGTTGTTACTGTTACTCGCCCCACAGACGAGGCAGAGGACAGAGCTATCCACGGTCTTACAAGAACTCTTATCAACAACATGGTAGTTGGCGTTTCTGCAGGCTACTCCAAGACTCTTGAGATCGTTGGTGTAGGTTACAGAGCTCAGAAGCAGGGCAAGACTCTTACACTCAACCTCGGTCACAGCCATCCTATTATTTTTGAGGACGGCGACGTTACCTATGAGTGCCCCAATACTAACACGGTTATCGTTAAGGGTATAAATAAGGAAGTTGTTGGTCAGGCTGCAGCAGTTGTAAGAAGCAAGAGACCCCCCGAGCCCTACCTTGGTAAGGGTGTTAAGTACTCCGACGAGAGAATTCGCCGTAAGGCCGGTAAGACCGGTAAATAATTGAAAGGAGTGGAATGTAATGGTTTCAAGAAAAGACAGTAATCAGGCTCGTCTGAAGAGACATATCAGAGTTAGAGCAAAGGTTTCCGGAACACCCGAGCGTCCGAGACTCGCTGTATACCGTTCGAATGCGAACATCAGCGCACAGATCATCGACGACGTAAACGGTGTAACATTGGTTTCCGCTTCCACCCTTGAAAAGGTCTTTGAGGGCAATGGCAGCAATATCGAGGCAGCAAAGAAAGTAGGCGAGGCTATCGCTGAAAGAGCTGCTGCAAAGGGTATAACAGAAGTCGTATTCGACAGAGGCGGCTATCTTTATCACGGACGTGTATCGGCACTGGCAGACGGCGCTCGCGAGGGCGGCCTGAAGTTCTGATTGTCGGTTTGTACACTGTTCAAATCGCATTTTTTGAACATTTTTAAGGAGAAAAAACATGGCTAAAAATTTTGATCCGGCAACTCTTGACCTTCGTGAAGAGCTTGTCACATTAAACCGTGTTTCCAAGACCGTTAAAGGTGGTCGTATCGCAAGATTCGCAGCTATCATGGTAGTCGGTGACGGCAATGGTCACGTAGGCTACGGTCTCGGAAAGGCAGCCGAGGTACCGGAAGCGATCCGCAAGGGTATCGAGGATGCAAAGAAAAATATGATAGAGGTTTCCCTTAAGGATACTACTATTCCTCACGAGGTACTCGGTGAGTTTGGCGCAGGCAAGGTTCTTCTTAAGCCCGCTGCACAGGGTACAGGTATCATCGCAGGCGGCGTTGTAAGAAAGGTTCTTGAACTTGCAGGTATTCACAATATCCGTGCAAAGAGCCTTCGCTCCAATAACCCTGCAAACGTAGTTAAGGCTACAATTGAGGGTCTGAAGCAGCTCCGCACTGTTGAGCAGGTCGCAAAGACCCGTGATATCAGCGTAGAACAGGTAAAGGGTTAAGGAGGCAAATGATATGAAGAAGGTTACACTTATTAAGAGTATCATCGGCTGCAAGCCCAACCAGGTGGCGACTGCAAAGTCTCTTGGTCTCAACCGCGTAGGTGATAGCATCGTTCATGAGGACAATGCAGTTCTCGCAGGCAAGATCAAGGTGATCTGGCACCTCGTCAAAGTAGAAAACGCATAAAGGAGGAATAACTGATGAAACTCCATGAACTTACTCCGGCACAAGGTTCCAATACCCCCGTATATCGCAAGGGTAGAGGTCCCGCATCCGGTAACGGTAAGACCGCAGGTAAGGGTCACAAGGGCCAGAACGCTCGTAGCGGCGGCGGTGTAAGACCCGGTTTTGAAGGCGGTCAGATTCCGCTTTACAGAAAGCTTCCCAAGAGAGGCTTTAAGAACAGATTTGCTAAATCTTATGTAACAGTAAACGTTGAAGATCTCAATCGCTTCGATAACGGAGCAGTTGTTGATACCGAGGCACTTCTCGCAATGAGACTCATCCGCAAGGTTTGCGACGGCGTTAAGGTTCTCGGCAACGGCGAGCTTACTAAGAAATTAACTGTTAAAGCAACAGTCTTTTCTGCGGTTGCAAAGGAAAAGATAGAAGCAGCAGGTGGAAAGACAGAGGTGGTATAAGTGTTTCAGACGCTGAAGAATGCATGGAAGACTCCGGAAATGAAGAGCAAACTTCTCTTCACACTTCTTATCATCGTCCTTTACCGCCTGGGTGCTAACATCCCTGTGCCTTACATCGATCAAAGTGCAATGCAAATGGTTGATTTGTTTTCCGGCGGCTCAATATTCGGTTATCTGAATATCCTCTCCGGTGAAGCATTCGGTAAGGCTACTCTGTTTGCACTTGGCGTAAGCCCTTATATCACATCATCTATCGTTATGCAGCTTCTTACTATCGCTATTCCCGCTCTTGAGAGACTCTCAAAGGACGGCGAAGAGGGTAGAAAGAAGATCACTGCTATCACTCGCTATGTTACAGTCGGTCTCGCACTTATCACCAGTATCGGTTATGCACTTTATCTAAGATCTGCCGGTTTGGTAGGTGAAGTAAATGCTTTTGATATGATCGTCCTCGTTGCTTGCTACTGCGCAGGTTCTTCCTTGGTTATGTGGCTGGCTGAGAAGATCAATGAGCATGGTATCGGCAATGGTATCTCCATGATACTCTTTGCAAATATCATCTCTAGCTTCCCTGGAATGATCGGCTCTGTAATTAGCATGGTTACAACAAGAACAGGCAGTGCCGGATCCCTGATCCTCGGTATTGTTCTTGCAATCCTTTCCGTTGCTCTTACTCTCACTATGATCGTGATCATCATTTGGATGTCCGATAGTGAGAGAAGAATCCCTGTTCAGTATGCAAAGAGAGTTGTCGGCCGTAAGATGTACGGCGGACAGGGCACTAATCTGCCCCTCAAGGTCAATATGACAGGCGTTATGCCTATCATCTTTGCAAGCTCGATAGTTTCGATTCCCGCAACTATCGCAAACTTCTTCCCGAACAGCGGTTTCTGGAACAGCGTTATCGACGTATTCAACTATGATACATGGCTCTATATCATCATAGAGTTCATTCTGCTGGTTGCATTCGCTTACTTCTATGTTGCTATCTCCTTCAACCCTGTTGAAGTTGCTAACAATCTTAAGAAGCAGGGCGGCGCAGTTCCCGGCATCCGTCCCGGCAAGCCCACTTCGGATTATATCACAAAGGTTCTTAACAGAATCACTCTTGTGGGTGCTCTGATCCTTTCAGTGATCTGCATCCTGCCGATGTGCATTAACATCATCGCAGGCGGTCAGTTCGCTTCTCTCGCATTCGGAGGTTCTTCGATCATCATCGTTGTAGGTGTTGCTCTTGAGACATTCCGTGAGATCGAGGCTCAGATGTCGCTGCGTAATTACAAGGGCTTCCTTGACTAATTTTGGAGGATATCACATGAATTTGATTTTAATGGGTGCGCCCGGTGCGGGTAAAGGTACTCAGTCCGAATTTATTTCAGAAAAGTTCAATATTCCTGCGATATCTACCGGTGACATTCTTCGTCATGCAATGAAGAACGAAACAGAGCTCGGCAAGATGGCAAAAAGCTATATCGAAGCCGGTGCTCTCGTTCCGGACGAGGTTGTTATTGGTATTATTAAAGATCATCTTTCAGGTGAATCTTGTAAAAACGGTTTTATCCTCGACGGTTTTCCTCGCAGCATCCCTCAGGCAGAAGCGCTTGACGCGATGGGCGTGAAGATCGACGCGGTCGTCACTTTCGAAGTTCCCGATGAGATAATCGTCGACAGAATGAGCAAGAGACGTATGTGTCCCGATTGCGGTGCTTCTTATCATCTCGATTTTAAGCCCTCAAAGGACAATAAGACCTGCGACAAGTGCGGCGGCGAGCTTTATACAAGAAAAGACGACGCCCCTGAAACAGTTCTCGCTCGACTTAAGAATTATCATACCCAAACAGAGCCTCTTGAGGACTTCTATGAAAAGAAGGGCATCCTGAAGAGAATAAACGGTGTAGGTAAAGTCGAAGAGATCAGCAAATTGACTCTTGAAGCTTTGAGTCAGATCTGAAAAAAATATGATACAGTTAAAAAATTCTGCCCAAATTAAGGATATGAGAGAAGCCGGACGAATCACGGCACAGGCATTGCTTGTTGCCGAAGAGACGATCCGCGAGGGGGTAAGCACCTATGAGATCGATATGAAGCTTCGCAGCTTCATTGAGAAATGCGGTGCAAAGCCCTCCTTCCTGGGGCTTTATGGCTTTCCCGGAAGTGCTTGTATCAGTGTTAACGACCAGGTTATCCACGGTATTCCGTCAAAAAAGGTTATTCTGAAGGAAGGTGACATTGTTAAAGTCGATGTCGGTGCCTTTTATAAGGGATTCCATGGCGACAGTGCCAGAACTTACGGAGTCGGAAGGATTTCGGAGGAGGCGGCGCGCCTTATTGAAGGTACAAAGCTTTGCTTCGAAAAAGGTTTCGAACAGTTTAAAGAAGGAAATAGGGTCGGCGATATAGGACACGCAGTGCAATGCTGCGCAGAGTCCTACGGTTACGGTGTTGTTAAAAAGTACGTCGGACACGGCGTCGGACACGATCTTCATGAATCTCCCGATGTTCCGAATTACGGAACTGCCGGGAGAGGAACGCGGCTTTGCCGCGGTATGGTGCTTGCCATTGAACCAATGATCAACGGCGGTACCGGTGATGTTAAGGAAATGTCGGACGGCTGGACAGTACTGACCTTGGACGGAAAGCTTTCCGCCCATTATGAAAACACGGTTGCCATTACGGATGACGGTCCGATAATTCTGACCGATCCGAATTAAGGAATTTTAAAGGCTAAAAATCATATCGGAAATTAGTTTTTCCTTTCATACTCCCCGATTCTTACCGCTATCGATGGTTATGACGATAGTCGGTCTGACGGCTGATAAAACGGGAGATTTTGAAGGAAGAGGAGGTTTCCTTATCGGATGCTCTTGGCAAAAGGAGGGATTATTCTTGCCAAAGGATGATGTAATTGAATTTGAAGGAACGGTAGTTGAGGCTCTGCCCAATGCCAACTTCAAGGTAAAGCTTCCCAACGGTCACATTGTGACTGCTCATATTTCGGGCAAGCTTCGCATGAACTATATCAGAATTCTGCCCGGTGATAAGGTAACTATCGAGGTATCGGTTTACGACCTTGATAAGGGCCGCATTACCTGGCGTGCAAAGTAATTTTTAGAAAGGCATGGTGTAATACAATGAAAGTAAAGCCATCCGTAAAGAAGATTTGCGAAAAATGCAAAATCATCAAAAGAAAAGGCCATGTAATGGTCATCTGCGAGAACCCCAAGCATAAGCAGAGACAGGGTTAAGCAAAAATTCACTACAATTTTTAGCAGAGAGGTGAAAAAGAATGGCTCGTATAGCCGGTGTTGATATTCCGAATAACAAGCGCGTAGAAATCGCACTGACCTACATTTACGGTATCGGAAGAAAAAGCGCAAATGACATTCTTGCAAAGACTGGCATAAACCCCGACACTCGTGCAAAGGATCTGACCGAGGCAGAGGTTGCAAAGCTTCGTGACGAGATCGAAAACAACTACACGGTTGAGGGTGACCTTCGCCGCGATGTTGCTCTCAACATCAAGAACATGGTCGAAATCAACTGCTACCGCGGTATCAGACACAGAAAGGGTCTCCCCGTAAGAGGACAGAGAACCAAGACCAACGCAAGAACCAGAAAAGGTCCCGCGAAGACAATCGCGAACAAGAAGAAATAAGGAGTGATAAAGACAGATGGCAAAAGTTGCTGCTAAGAAGGTCATCAAGAAGCGCCGCGAACGCAAGAATATTGAAAAGGGCGCAGCGCATATTCAGTCTACCTTCAATAACACTATCATCACTATCACAGATACTCAGGGCAACGCAGTATCCTGGGCATCCGCTGGTGAGCTCGGTTTCAAGGGCTCCAGAAAGTCCACTCCCTTTGCTGCACAGTCCGCAGCAGAGACAGCTGCAAAGGCTGCTATGGAGCATGGCATGAAGACTGTTGAAGTATACGTTAAGGGTCCCGGTGCGGGACGTGAGTCCGCTATCCGTGCACTTGAGGCAGTGGGTCTGAGCATCACACTCATCAAGGACGTAACTCCCATTCCCCACAACGGTTGCAGACCGCCTAAGCGCAGACGCGTTTAATCTTTAGAGGAGGTAAGTAGATATGGCAAGATATACAGGTCCTGCTTGCAAGCTCTGCCGCAGAGAAGGCGTTAAGCTTTTCCTTAAGGGCGAGCGTTGCATGACAGGTAAGTGCGCAATCGACCGCAGACACAGTGCTCCCGGTCAGCATGGCGCAGCAAACAAGAAGGTCAGAGAGTATGGCATGCATCTCCGTGAGAAGCAGAAGACAAGAAGATACTATGGCGTTCTTGAAAAGCAGTTCGTAAACCTCTATAAGGAGGCGGAGAGACAGGAAGGTATGACAGGTGAGAACCTGCTCAGACTTCTTGAGTGCCGTCTTGACAATGTTGTTTACAGAATGGCAATGGCAGAGAGCCATAAAGAGGCACGTCAGCTCGTTCGTCACGGTCACTTTACCGTAAACGGCAAGAAGGTTGATATCCCCTCCTACACCGTTAAGGCAGGCGACGTTATTGCTGTTAAGAGCACAAGCCGTTCTTCCGAGAAGATCAAGGGTCTTATCGAGGGTCTTGAGAAGGCAACCTTCCCCAAGTGGCTTGAGGTTAACAAGGAAGCAGCTTCCGCAAAGGTTGTTACACTTCCCACTCGTGACGACATTGACTTCGACTTCAACGAACAGCTTATCGTCGAATTCTATTCCAAATAATAACTCCGCCTTGTGCGGCATAGAAAGAGTTCTGTGCCTCATAAGTAATATTTTCCGATTACAGCGAAAATTACCAGCACATTAAAATTATAAGGAGGGTTATCAAGGAATGATTGAGATAGAGAAGCCCAATATTACGACCGCCAATATGAGTGACGACGGTAAATGCGGTAAATTTGTGATCGAACCCCTTGAGAGAGGCTTTGGTATAACACTCGGCAACTCGCTTCGCCGTGTACTTCTCAGCTCTCTCCCCGGTGTGGCCGTTTCGAGCATCAAGATCGATGGCGTTCTCCACGAGTTTTCCACCGTCCCCGGTGTGAAGGAAGATGTTACAGAGATAGTTCTGAACGTCAAGGGCATCACTGCAAAGCTTCACACAAACACTCCCAAGACCGTAATAATCGACATAGTGGGTCAAAAGGATGTTACAGCAGGTGACATTAAGCAGGATTCGGATATTGAGATCCTGAACCCCGAGCATCACATCGCAACAGTAGGCGAGGGTGACAGACTGTATATGGAGCTTGTTTTCGAGCAGGGACGCGGCTATGTTTCCCAGGAGAAGAACAAGCAGATCCATAACTCACAGCTTGGTCAGAATGTTTCTGCTCCAATCGGTACGATATATACAGATTCGATCTTCACTCCCGTATATAACGTCAGCTATGAAGTTGAGCCTACCCGCGTGGGAAGCAACTCTGATTTTGACAAGCTGACCCTTGATGTGCTCACAAACGGCACTATTACGGCAAAGGAAGCGATTTCTCTCGGCGCCAAGATACTCAACGAGCATCTCAACTTGTTTGTGGATTTGTCAGATGAAGCAAAGAAGACAGAAATACTGGTCGAGAGACAGGAAACCATCAAGGAAAAGGTCCTTGAGATGACCATTGAGGAGCTTGACATGTCTGTTCGAAGCTTCAACTGCTTGAAGCGTGCAGGCATTGACACGGTTGAAGATCTTACCAACCGTACAGAGGAGGACATGATCAAGGTTCGTAACCTCGGAAAGAAGTCGCTTGAAGAAGTAATATTAAAACTTCATTCTCTTGGCCTCGACCTCAAGAAAGAGGAAGAGTAAGCCAAAGAATTTCAAACTTTTAGCTTTTTAACAATAAATAGCAGAAGGAGGGAATAAAATGCCCGGAACAAGAAAGCTCGGCAGACCTACAGCTCACAGAAATGCAATGCTGAGAGGTATGGTTACTTATCTGCTCGAGAACGGATCCATTGAGACAACTCTGACAAGAGCAAAGGAAGTTCGCTCTGTTGCAGAGAAGATGATAACACTTGGCAAGAAGAACACACTTGCAAGCCGTCGTGCAGCACTGGCATACATTACAAAGGAAGACGTTGTAACAAAGCTGTTCAGCGAGATCGCTCCTAAGTATGCAAACCGCAACGGTGGTTACACACAGATTTTCAAGCTCGGTCCCCGTAGAGGAGACGCGGCTGAAATGGCTATCATCAAGCTCATTGACGAAGAATAATAAAACCGCAAGGCTGTCGCAGATGCGACAGCCTTGTTTTAGTTGGAGAGAGCTGTACTTGCAATCTGTAATTATTTGTGATAAAACAAATGTGGAAAATTAAAGACACGTTTTTAAATGTAAGTAATAGGGAATCTCTAATAGCTTCTCTTAAGGTAAGTTTTTAGAGGTGCCAGATATTTTGCTTCTTTATTCATTGACAATTTTTGCAGCTATGCTATAATAATTTTAGAAAGGGGTGAATTTATGAAGAGAAAATTTTCACTGATCGTTGCTTTTTGCTGTTTTCTCTGGTCTTCATCCGTCTTTGTGTTTGCCGCCAAGGGGGATGTTATTGAGGGCAAGGTTGTTTGTGATGACACCGTGAATCTTTCTGGCATCGAAATATATATAGATCGTTTTGAAAGGGTTGACGAGTATTCTTTTGTTGGAAACCTGGCAGAAACAGTTCCTGTAGATAAGGATGGAAATTTTTCTTTCAAAGATCCCGGAGGAGATCATTTTGGTTGCAGTATCAAAAGGCAAAGCCTGCCATGGGGATATGGCTCAAAAAAACATATAATATCCAGCAATAGTGATTTTTATAAGGAAAACGGACTGATTTTCGAAATTGCTCTTGTCGCTGATATGGAAGTTAGTTACAGCGCACACGGTGGATTATCGTATACAGCATATGATGAAAACGGAGAGCTTCTCCAGTGTGAAATTGAAAGAGTGGATGATCCAAGTGTAAGCTATGAAGATATAACATATGAGGAGCTCAAGGAGCTGGATAGTATAACATATAAAGGAAAGGTACTGGTTGGAAACAAAGTTTTTGATTGGAGCGGCGATGAGGAGATAGCAGGAGACATTGGCAGTAAGATCGGATATCTGCGTTATAACGAGCATATCTCTCTTGATAAATATTATGATCTTTGGCTTGATTATAGAGAAGATGATTTTGACGGCACCGTATTTGAGTGCGGCACCCCGATAAGGGCGATGGAAGATGAAATACGGAATTATGCGAATCAAACGGCGGATCCTGAGCTGAAGGAAAGGATAATCAGACTTTTGGGAGAAAGCACGGATAACGCTCTTATTACCTATCAAAACGACTATTCTCCGGAGATTGGAATTGCCGATACAGCTTTTGCGACTGAAACAGAATTAAATGATACAAGTTTTATTACCTCCGATACAGAAGCGGTGCCGGAGCTCAATGATATTTCCGAAACAGAAGCTGTTGATAACGAATCCGGGACATATTCTCATTTGCTTTTTCTTATACCCTGTGCTTTATTATTTGCACTCGGAATTTTGCTCGGCGTGTTTGTTGGTAAAAGAAATAGAAAATGATAAATAAAAGCTTGTGTTATTAAATTTCTTATTCCTGTAAATAAAAATCCCGAGAAC
>JAZOAL010000004.1:0-5167 GCA_045595425.1 Eubacteriales bacterium | reverse complement strand
GAATTTTGAATTCTGCACTATAAATTCTCTGTTTTCCTTTCTTTTTCGCCATAAAAATATGCACCTCCAAAAGTGTCTAACTTTTGGGGTGCATATCAAGTGCAACCTGTATTTTTTATTCAATATCGATATCAAGGGGCTTATCTATCTCGTCCGAGACGTATTTGCCGTTTTTCTTACGCTGTTTCACACATTCCGTGAGAAGATATTCGATCTGACCGTTCACCGAGCGAAAATCGTCCTCCGCCCATGACGAAACGGCATTATAAAGCTTCTCAGAAAGGCGCAACGGTATTTGTTTCTTGCCGTTATCGCTCATATCAGTAAAGACTTCCCGAATTTACTATCGGCTGTGCATCGCGGTTTCCGCAAAGAACCACCAAAAGATTTGATACCATCGCTGCCTTACGCTCTTCATCAAGCTGAACGGTGTTGTTTTCGCTGAGCCTTTCAAGTGCCATCTCGACCATGCCAACCGCACCGTCAACGATCATCTTTCTTGCATCTATAATTGCGGATGCCTGCTGTCTCTGAAGCATAACTGCCGCGATCTCGGTTGCATAAGCGAGATATGTTATACGCGCTTCAACGATCTCTATGCCGGCATCGTCAACTCTTGCCTGTATCTCGTCGCGAATCCTTGCAGCAACGATCTCGCTTGAACCGCGGAGACTTCCGTCATCTGCAAGTCCGTCTCCGGTTGTGTCGATGCCCGGTGCAACATCATAGGGATAAATGCGTACGATATTGCGCAGAGCAGTATCACACTGCAGGGAAAGGTACTCTTTATAATTGTCAACATTGAAAACTGCCTTTGCTGTGTCAACTATCTTCCATGTAACTGCAATTCCGATCTCAACGGGATTGCCGAGACAGTCGTTGATTTTTTGACGGTTGTTGTTTAGAGTCATTATTTTAAGAGAGATCTTTTTGCTTGGAATCTCCATAGAAACAGTCTGTGCACCTGCCGCGCCTATAGCTGCGACCTTTTTTACGTCACCGCTCTGATTCAGCTCGGTTTTTGCCGCAGGGTTAACACTGACACAGAAGGGATTGACATAATAGAAGCCGTCTCCCTTGATAGTGCCGATATATTTTCCGAAAAGGGTAAGAACAAGGGCTTCCTGGGGTTTGAGCACTCGAAGACCCATGAGCGGTATCCACCCTATGAAGATATAGATAAGAGAAATGATGAACAGGAGAGGGGATTTTCCGCTGTCGAGCATAATTCCTCCTAAAATTACTCCGAGGATCGCCGCGAGATAGAGCAAAATTGTCAGAATCATTACGAGCATTCCGTTTTTCTTGTTTGTGAGCACGATTTCCTTCATTTGTGTTACCTCCAATGTATTGAT
Source organism: Eubacteriales bacterium (assembly GCA_045595425.1). Taxonomy (GTDB): domain Bacteria; phylum Bacillota; class Clostridia; order Oscillospirales; family CAG-272; genus SIG710. The sequence goes on along the minus strand of JAZOAL010000004.1, from coordinate 3,812 downwards.
ATCATAATGATATCATGGAGATATGCGATTGTCAATGGATTTTTGGAGATGTTTACAATTTGTTCAGAAAAATGTGTTTTAAGTGATTTTAAAGGTGTATTAAAATTTAAATGCAAAAATATTTAAATTTTGCGATTTGAATTTGTAAATTCGCGGATTTAATAAACTTTTTCTAAAAAAATGTCTATTAAAAAAACTTATTTTTGAATAAACATCGGATTTTTGATGAATTTTTTATAATTTCCATTGATTTGTTCTTGCAAGAATAATGAATTTGTGGTATACTGTATACATAAATGTAAAAATCGAAAAGGGGATCCCCTTTTCTCATTCCGCATTTTTGCGGAATGATAGCCGCTTTCGCATTTAAATTGCTATAATGCTTGCGAATGTTATATAAAATCCCGTAAATCTGAGGAATATGCCGGGTTTTGGCGGGAATAAGAAAGGAATGGTATAATCCTATGAATACAAAAACTCTCCTATATATAGCTAAGCGTATTTTGCTGGCTATACTGACGGTTTGGGTCGTAATTACCGTGACCTTTTTCGTTATGCACGCTGTTCCCGGCGGTCCCTTCCTCGGTGAAAAAGCGATTTCCGAGCAGGCGCAGCAGGCTTTGGAGGCAAAATACGGTCTCGATAAACCTCTTGGTGAGCAGTATGTTACATATATAAAAGATATTGTTACAAAATTTGATTTCGGTCCTTCTATAAAACAGCGCGGACGCGATGTTATTGATATCATCGGCGACGGTATGAAGACTTCTGCAAAATTAGGTGTTATTGCAGCAGGTATCGCTTTGGTTGTCGGTGTTGTCCTCGGTTCTGTTGCAGCTCTGCGCCGCAATAAGTTTATCGACCGCCTGATAATGGTTATTACCACGGCTTTTGTTTCGATGCCATCCTTTATTATGGGTTCGATATTGCTTCTTGTGTTCGCTGTTGTCTTGCATGTTTTGCCTGCAAACGGTGAAACCGCATCGGGACTTATCCTGCCGATTATTACTTTGGCTCTTTATCCCACCGCCTATATCACACGACTGACCCGTTCATCAATGCTTGATGTTCTCGGTCAGGACTATATCAGAACGGCAAAAGCAAAGGGCGTTTCGGGGGTTAATATCATTTTTGGTCATGCACTGAAAAATTCGCTTATCCCTGTTATAACCTATTTCGGCCCAATGCTTGCGTACATAGTTACGGGTTCGCTGGTTGTTGAGCAGATTTTTGCCGTGCCGGGTATCGGACGTGCTTTTGTAAACAGTATCACAGGACGTGATTATCCGCTTCTCATGGGTACTACCATAGTTTTGGCGGCTCTTATAGTTATTATGAACCTTGTGGGTGACATACTTTATAAAGTTGTTGACCCGAGAATCAATTTGGAGTAAGGAGGACGGAAAAATGAATAAGTTTTTTACCGCGCATGTTGATGTTGACTCGTTTCTTCCTGCTTCGGAAACAGAAAAGGAATATATGGTGCAAATGCGCCCATCCTCTACATTCTTCAAGGATGGCGTGAAGCGTTTGTTTAAGAATAAAGTTGCAACGGTAAGTCTTTTTATAATTGTATTTTTGACATTGACTTGTATTTTTCTGCCTTTTTTCTGGCCCTATGGTTATGATCAGATGCTCGGAATGGATTCTTTCGGACGCATGGATCAGTCCTTTAATAATCTTGCTCCTTTTGAGTATAGTGAAACAGAGCTGAAGCGTATTGAAGCGGGCGAGAATGTGTTCCCTCATGTTTTCGGTACGGATAATCACGGTCGTGATTACCTTATCCGTGTTGTTTACGGCATGAGAGTCTCTTTGGCTGTCGGTTTGTTCGCCAGTATCATCGTTCTTATCATCGGTATGCTTGTCGGTTCGATCGCAGGCTACTGCGGCGGCATTGTCGACCTTATTATCATGCGTATCGTTGATATTATTTATTCACTTCCGGATATGCTTATGGTCATTCTGCTTTCGTCGGTGCTTAAGCTTGTTTTGGGAGGAGTTATCGAAGGAACGATATTTGAATCTCTCGGCAGTAATATGATCAGCTTGTTCATAGTGTTCGGACTTCTTTATTGGGTATCTATGTCCCGTTTGATCAGAGGACAGATTCTGTCTCTGCGCGAGCAGGAATATGTGCTCTCGGCGAGAGCGTCCGGTGCTAAGAGCGGATGGATCATTCGCAAGCATCTGGTTCCGAACTGCATAAGCGTTATCATTATTTCAACAGCACTTCAGATCCCCAGTGCTATCTTTACCGAAAGCTATCTGTCCTTCCTCGGTCTCGGTGTTAACGCACCAATGCCGTCGCTTGGCTCGCTTGCTTCGGATGCGCTTAACGGTATCGTATCATATCCCCACCGTTTGATTATACCGGCTGTTGTGATTTCCCTTATCGTTCTGTCTCTGAACCTTTTGGGTGACGGTATGCGCGATGCCTTTGACCCTAAGCTCAACGGTTAAAAAGGGAGGTCGAAAAAATGGCTTTATTGGAAGTTAAAAATTTAAAGACATCCTTCTTTACCGATGCCGGTGAAGTTAAGGCTGTCAACGGAATATCTTTTAACCTCGAGAGAGGAAAAGTTCTTGGCATAGTTGGTGAATCGGGATCGGGTAAGTCGGTAACTGCATATTCTATTATGCAGATTCTTGCTTCAACGGCAAAGATCGATCCATCATCCTCTATAAAATTTGACGGAACTGAATTGGTCGGTTCCGGTGAAAAGGTTATGAGAACCATCAGAGGAAATAAGATCTCGATCATTTTCCAGGATCCCATGACCTCGCTTAACCCGACATATACTATCGGTCATCAGCTTATGGAAGCGATCACGCTGCATACAAACCGCAATAAAAAACAGGCATATGACCGTGCGGTAGAAATGCTGAGACTGGTTAATATAAATGAGCCCGAAAAGCGTATGAACCAGTATCCTTATGAGTTTTCCGGAGGTATGCGTCAGCGTATCGTTATCGCAATGGCTCTTGCCTGCGAGCCGGATATTCTCATTGCCGATGAGCCTACAACGGCTCTTGACGTTACCATTCAGGCTCAGATACTTGAGCTTATGGGTTCGCTTCAAAAGGAGCTGGGAATGGCTATCATCATGATCACCCATGTCCTTGGTGTTGTGGCTCAGATGTGTGATGAGGTTATTGTCATGTATGCGGGATCTATCTGTGAGCAGGGAACTGCCGATGAGATTTTCTATAATCCCCGTCATGAATATACAAAGGGACTTATGCGTTCAATTCCTACCGTCAACAGCGACGGTTCGCCCCTTCAGCCTATAACCGGTACCCCTATCGACCTTTTGAATATGCCCTCGGGTTGTCCTTTTGCCCCTCGCTGCGATGCGGCAATGAAGATATGCCTTAAGCAGCGCGCTCTTCCTATGGATATCAATGAGAACCACCGCGCAACCTGCTGGATGAATATAAAAGCAGGCGTAGAGGATGGATCGGTTGTTTTAGAGGAGATTGCGGAGGCTGGTAAGGCACAGAAATCCGAAGAAGAGGAGGAAACAGTCCAATGAGTGATTTGATTGAAAAGAAGGAAGCTTTGCAGACCTCTGACAATGATACTCCGCTGGTAGAAGTTAAAAATCTGAAGGAATATTTCAATATCAATGTAGGTCTGTTTAAGACAAAGCCGCTTAAGGCTGTGGACGGCGTTTCTTTCTCGATAAAAAAAGGTGAGACACTGGGACTTGTAGGTCGCTTCCTGGGCTGCGTACCATATCCGGGCGCAGATTCGCCGGGGCCTGGGCCTTGATGGGCGGCAAAGGATAGAGAACGGCGACACGGTAAGC
>JAZOAL010000003.1:0-3282 GCA_045595425.1 Eubacteriales bacterium | reverse complement strand
GAATGGTTTTTCAGCAGTTTAATCTTTTTCCCCATATGTCGGTTATGAGAAATATTACCATTGCTCCCATAAAGCTTCTCGGAATGAGCAAGGAGGATGCCGAAAAAGAAGCAAAAACTCTTTTAAAGCGTGTTGGTCTTGCCGAAAAAGCAGATTCCTACCCAAATCAGCTTTCAGGCGGTCAGAAGCAAAGAATTGCCATTGTGCGCGCACTTATGATGAAGCCGGATTTTATGCTCTTCGATGAGCCGACATCGGCACTTGACCCTGAAATGGTGGGAGAAGTTCTTGATGTTATGAAAAATCTTGCCGCCGAAGGCATGACCATGGCTGTTGTTACTCATGAAATGGGCTTTGCCCGTGAGGTTGCGGACAGAATTCTATTCGTGTGCGACAGAGGAATAGCGGAGCAGGGCACTCCATGTGAAATTTTCACAAATCCCCAAAATCCGAGAACAAAGCAATTTCTTCAAAGCGTCCTTTAAATCAGGAGGTCGAAAATGAAAAATAATGTGGATGTAGTTATCATCGGAGCAGGTCCCGCGGGTATATTCACCGCTCTTGAAATGATAAAAAACGGCAGTAAAAAGAATATTGCGATAGTTGAAAAGGGACTGGCAATCGAAAATCGCCGTTGTCCTAAGCATAAGACAAAGCAGTGTGTTAACTGCAAGCCTTTTTGCCATATAACAACAGGCTTTTCGGGCGCAGGTGCTTTTTCTGACGGTAAGCTTTCCCTCAGCTATGAGGTGGGAGGAGATCTCCCGAGCCTTATTGGCGAGGATCTGGCACAGGAAACGATCGATTATACAGACAAGATATATCTTGAGTTTGGTGCAGACACACATGTTGAGGGACTTGAAAACACAGATGACGTGAAGGAGATCAGAAAAAATGCCATCAAGGCAGGACTTAAGCTGGTCGATTGCCCAATCAGACACCTCGGTACAGAAAAGGCACAGGATATTTATTATTCGATTGAAAAATATCTCCTTGAAAACGGTGTTCAAATGCTTTTCGGCTGTGAATGTGTGGATCTGATCCTTGAAGACAATATTTGTCATGGTGTCACCTTGGCGCAAAACAGAACGACGTTTGAGATCAAAGCCGAGCACGTTGTAGTTGCAACAGGACGCCGCGGTGCGGATTGGCTTGAAAAGCTCTGCGCTGAGCACAATATCGCTCACGCTCCCGGAACTGTTGACATCGGTGTCAGAGTTGAGGTAAGAAACGAGATCATGGAGAAGGTAAACAAGGTGCTTTATGAGGCAAAGCTTGTCGGCTATCCTCACCCCTTCAAAAATAAGGTCAGAACCTTCTGCCAAAATCCGGGCGGCTTTGTAAGTCAGGAGAATTATGATAATAATCTCGCGGTCGTTAACGGTCATTCCTATAAGGAGCTGAAATCGAATAATACCAATTTCGCCATCCTTTGCTCTCATAATTTCAGCGTGCCCTTCAATCAGCCTATCGAATATGCGCAGAAGGTTGGTGAGCTCACAAATATGCTGGGGGCGGGGCATATTCTCGTTCAGCGCTTCGGAGATATTCTTGACGGTAAGAGGACATGGCAAAAGGAGCTCTCACAGTCAAATCTTCGACCCTCTCTGCCTGACGCGGTTGCAGGAGATATCACAGCGGCAATGCCGTATAGGGCAATGACAAATATCATCAATTTCATTCAGGCGATGGATACTGTTGTTCCCGGAGTTGCATCAACGGAAACTCTCCTTTATTCTCCCGAACTGAAATTTTACAGCAACAGAGTTAAGATGGATGAAAATTTCAACACGAATATTGAAGGGCTTCATTGCCTGGGTGACTCCAGTGGCTGGACACGCGGTCTTATGATGGCGTCTGTCATGGGCGTTTTAATGGGACGAAAGCTTATATAAATCTGACAGGAGCTGCTGCAGCAGCTCCTGTTTTGTGATAATTTCAAAAATTTTTAGAAATTTTTTGATCCTTGACATCCGGTAAGAGATATTGTATAATTATAAAAAAGAGAAAGTGAGGACCGCTATGAAGATAAAGACAAAGAATCTTTCTTATGAAAAGGTTATGGCTCTCCGAAGGGAAAAGCATGTGAAGCCGATAAAGCCTTCAATTTTTTTCAGAACACTTATCAGAGTAGTTTCTGTCTTTGATCTTGCGGCAACGAAATTTTCATTTAACAAAAAGAATATGGATAAAGCGGGGAAGGGACCTTATCTCATTCTTATGAATCATTCCAGCTTTATTGACCTTGAGATAGCATATAGGATAATGTACCCAAAAGCAATGTGCATAATATGTACGTCGGACGGTTTTGTCGGCAAATCATGGCTTATGCGTATGATAGGCTGTATTCCCACCCAGAAATTCGTTACCGATATGACTTTGATACGAGATATAATTTACACAATAAAGAACAAAAACACGAGTATCTTGATGTATCCCGAAGCAAGCTACAGCTTTGACGGTACTGCAACTCCGTTGCCCCGCAGTCTCGGCGCTCTTGTAAAAAAACTCGGCGTTCCTGTGGTGAATATTCATACATATGGAGCTTTTGCACGCCAACCTCTTTATAATTGCTTAAAAAAACGTAAGGTCAAGGTCAGTGCCGATGTTGAATGTCTGCTTTCAAGCTCCGAAATTGCGAAAAAAACAACCGAAGATATACAAAATATTCTTGATGAAGCCTTTACCTTTGACAATTTTGCTTGGCAGCAAAATAATGGTATAGAAATAAAAGAAAAATACCGCGCTGACGGTCTTGAAAGAATACTTTATAAATGCGCTTCCTGTGGAAAAGAAGGCGAAATGCAGGGGAGCGGAACAGAAATTTTATGCAGAAGCTGCGGCAAAAAACATGAGCTGACCGAGCTTGGCAGACTTTCTTCAGAAGAAGGAGAGGAGTTCGACCATATTCCCGACTGGTATGCTTGGGAGCGGAATTGCGTTAAAAAAGAGCTTGAAGAGGGAATATACAGACTTGATACCGATGTTGAGATCGGTCTGATGGTAAATCACAAGGCTATCTATATGGTTGGCAGCGGCAGACTTATCCATAACAGTGATGGCTTTAAGCTCACCGGATGTGACGGTAAGCTTAATTATGAGCAGAAGCCCCTGTCATCCTACGGGCTCTATTCAGATTATTATTGGTATGAGATAGGCGATGTTATCTGCATAGGTAACAAGGATTGTCTGTATTATTGCTTCCCGAAAAAAGACGGCATCGTAGCCAAAACGCGAATTGCCGCCGAGGAGCTTTATAAAATGGTTAAAGAAAAACAAAAA
>JAZOAL010000002.1:0-6286 GCA_045595425.1 Eubacteriales bacterium | reverse complement strand
TTTCGCAGTCGAACTCTGACGCCCGGGGAGGCTCAGGGCGAACTCGTTCGCTCTGAGGGCGGCAGAGCCGCAACAGCGGGGATCTATTTTGGGCTCATTGTTACTATAAATTATTGTTTATCATTCTATATTTGAATTTTTAAAGGGTATGGACCTTGCATGGTTCAGCTTGGCAGAAGATGCGAAAATTTATCGCCGTAAGGCTTGTTGATTCGACTCTCTTATGGCTACCTACTGTCAATTTTAACATCTAAAGGACAAAATAGGTTTTCAAGTTGGGCATTTTGGGGAAAATTTTTATTTTAATTAAAAAAATCGCCTGTTCCTATTGACTTATCCACTTCACTGTGATAAAATGGTGAAGTCAAAAAGATACATAAAATACCGAAAGGATACGGATATAATGCAAAAATTACATTCCGACTCTGCCGACAAGCTTTTTAAAGCCATACTAAGCCTTGAAAACATTGACGAATGTTATGATTTTTTTGAAGATCTTTGTACCATAAAGGAGCTGAGAGATCTTTCCCTGCGCCTTGAGGTGGCTGCCATGCTGAAAAACGGCAAAAGCTATCAAGAGGTCACAAAGGAAACCGGCGTCAGTGCCGCAACAATTTGCCGAGTCAACAAATGCCTGACATACGGAAACGGATATAAAAATGTCCTTGAAAAAACCAAGGAGGAGACACGAGACTGATGAAAATAAACGACGGTGTTTTAAAAAACGTTGAAAAAGCAATATTCTCCCTTCGTTCTCTTTACCGCGCACGCGGCTATTCCCAATATAAAATGAGTAAATTTGAGGAATACGATCTCTATGCGGAAAATAAGAACTTTTTGGTTTCCGACAGCATCATAACCTTTACCGGCATGGGCGGAAAGCTGATGGCTCTGAAGCCTGACGTCACCCTCTCCATAGTAAAAAGCACAAAGGATGCCGAGGGCACGGTAAACAAGGTATATTATAACGAGAATGTCTACAGAGCCGAGGGCGGCGATCGGGACTTCAGCGAGATAATGCAGGCAGGTCTTGAGTGCATCGGTGATATCGATGACTACTATCTTTCCGAGGTGCTGATGCTGGCGGCAGAGAGTCTTGAAACAATATCTCCCGATTTTGTACTGGACATTTCCCATCTCGGTATCGTTGCCGAAGCTATTGACCGTCTTGGAGTCACAGCCGGCGGAAGAGCACAAATACTTTCGGCAATTGCAGATAAAAATCTGCACAGTGCGCTGGCTGTTTGCGCCGAGGAAGGCGTGGCAAAAGAAAATACCGAGCTTCTCAAAGCTGTTATGTCCTGCTACGGCGAACCCGAAAAGGTTCTTTCAGAGCTTGATCCCCTTCTCGGTGACGGAAGCGGAAGAGATGCCGCAAATGAGCTCAAACGTATACTTTCTATGCTCGGCGACAGTGTTCCGAGAGATAAGATCAGGATCGATTTTTCTGTTGCGGGAGATATGAATTATTACAGCGGTATAGTTATGAGCGGCTTTATCCGCGGGATCTCAAAAAGCGTTCTTTCGGGCGGTCAGTATGACAATCTGCTCCGCAAGATGGGAAGACGGAGCGGTGCCGTTGGTTTTGCACTCTATCTCGACCTTCTCGAAGAGCTCGAGGATGACCGCGCAGAATATGATGTGGATGCTCTTATAATTTATGACGAAAATACAGACATATCCGCTCTGCGCTCTGCCGCCGACAAGCTTTCAGCTTCCGGCATGAGCGTTACCGCACAGAAAAATATTCCCGAAAAAATGAGATATAAACAGCTTATGAAGATCACGGAAAGCGGGGTTGAGATAATTGAAAAGCATGCTTAATATTGCCCTGCCCAAGGGAAGACTGGGCGAAAGGGTTTATAATATGTTCGCCTCTGCCGGCTTCGAATGTCCCGCACTGCTTGAAAACAGCAGAAAACTGATTTTTGAAAACGTGGAAGCAGGCGTCAGATATTTCTGGGTAAAGCCTTCGGATGTTGCCATATATGTTGAAAGAGGTGCCGCCGACATCGGCGTTGCAGGCAAGGATATTCTGCTTGAGTATGCCCCCGATGTTTATGAGCTTCTGGATATGAATACCGGAATCTGCCGAATGGCAGTGGCGGCGAAAAAGGGTTTTCGGGATGATCCCAGAAAAACGCTGAAGGTTGCAACAAAATTTTCAAATATTGCGCGTGCCCATTACGCATCACGCGGGCGCGATATCGATATAATCCACCTCAACGGCTCTATCGAAATAGCCCCAATCCTAGGGCTTTCCGATGTTATAGTTGATATCGTTGAGACGGGAACAACGCTGAAGGAAAACGATCTCGAGGTCATCGAAACCGTCGTTCCGATAAGCGCGCGTCTTATCGCAAATAAAGCAAGCTTTAAATTCAAGGGCGATGATATCGAAAGGCTCACAAGTCACATCGCCATGCAGATCAAAGGGTGATTATAATGATTAAAATACTAAAATACGGCGAGGTTGAAAACAAGGACATTTTCGCCAGAGTTATGCCAACGGTTAATGTTGAATGTATCGTTACCGAAATAATTGCAAACGTCAGAGAAAAGGGCGACGAGGCTCTTCTTGGGTATACGGAACGCTTTGACGGTGCGGCTCTTACCGCCCTTGCAGTAACAGAAGAAGAGATCGAAGAAGCAGTCAATGCGGTTGAGCCCAAATTTCTTGAAATTCTCGAAAAAGCGGCAAAAAATATCCGTAAATTCCATGAAAAGCAGGTCAGAAACAGCTTTATTATAAACGATGAGGACGGAATCGTTACAGGTCAGAAGGTCATTCCCGTTGACCGCGCGGGTCTCTATGTTCCCGGCGGCACAGCGGCTTATCCCTCAACAGTTCTTATGGACTCTATCCCCGCAAAGGTGGCGGGAGTTAAAGAAGTGGTTATGGTTACCCCTCCTCAAAAGGACGGAAAGGTAAATCCCGTAATTCTGGCGGCGGCAAGGATCGCAGGCATCGACAAAATATTCAAGGTTGGCGGTGCTCAGGCAATTGCGGCTCTCGCTTACGGAACAGAAAGCGTTCCGAAGGTTGATAAGATCGTGGGGCCCGGCAATGCTTTTGTTGCAGAAGCCAAAAAGCAGGTCTTCGGTCAGGTCTCCATCGACATGATCGCAGGTCCAAGCGAAATTCTGATAGTTGCCGACGGCGAGACAGATCCTCGTCACGCGGCGGCGGATATGCTCTCACAAGCGGAGCATGATAAGCTTGCAAGCGCAGTTCTTGTAACAGATTCCGCCGAGCTTGCCGAAGCTGTGTCCGCAGAGCTTGAAAGACAGATACCTCTTCTCGAAAGAGCGGAGATCGCCCGCGCTTCTATCGATAACGGCGGCAAGATCATCGTTGCCCCCACCCTTGACGCGGCTATAGAAATAGCAAACGAGATCGCCCCCGAGCATCTTGAGCTTTGCGTTGCAAATCCCTTTGATTATCTTGACAAGATCCGCCATGCAGGCTCGATCTTTATGGGCAGAAACTGCCCCGAGGCGCTGGGCGATTATCTTGCAGGCCCTAACCACACGCTTCCAACAAGCGGCACCGCAAAATTCTCAAGCCCCCTGTCGGTCGATGATTTTGTTAAGAAAGCACAGTATACCTATTATACCCGTGAAGCACTTGCAAAGGTCGCCGAGGATGTTGCCTTCTTCGCAACAAAGGAAGGTCTCACAGCCCATGCAAAGAGCGCAGTAATAAGATTTGAGGAGGAATGATGCCTCCGTCGGCTCAGCACCTTTTTGCAAAAAGGTGCTGAGAACTCCAAAAACTTTAATGAATAAAGACTTTGAGAATTTATTCTTTGTCGCGCTAAGCAATAATTTAGCGAACAGTTAGTAAATCCCCTATGAGATCCTTCGCCAAGGCTGTTAGTTACTTTTCCCCGCTAAATTATTGTCTATCGTTAAAAAATCCAAATAACGGAGTTAGAATATAATGAGCAGATTTTTCAGTGCTAAATATGCGTCTCTTGTGCCGTACACCCCGGGTGAGCAGCCCAAGGAGCGCAAATATCTGAAATTAAATACAAATGAATCACCCTTTCCGCCATCGGAAAGGGCGAGAAAATATGCCGCAAAGGCGGCAGAGCATCTGGAGCTTTACAGCGATCCCGAATGTACTCCTCTTCATGCCGCCTTCGCCGAGATTTGCGGAGTCGGGAAGGACATGGTTCTTGCCACAAACGGCTCGGATGAGATCCTGAATTTCGCATTTATGGCATTCTGCGATAAGGATACTCCCGCAGTTTTTGCGGATATAACCTACGGCTTTTATAAGGTTTTTGCAGAGATCAACAATCTCCCCTCGAAGGTTATTCCTCTGCGCGATGATTTCACGGTAAATATCGAGGACTATTTCGGTGCAAAGGGAACTATCTTCATAGCGAACCCCAATGCCCCAACGGGAATTGCCCTCAAAAGAGACGAGATAGAGCAGATCCTCAAAGCCAATCCCGATAATGTTGTTGTAATTGACGAGGCTTATGTGGATTTTGGAGGCGAAAGCTGTATTCCCCTTATCGAAAAATACGAAAATCTGCTTGTGACGCAGACCTTTTCAAAATCCAGAAGTATGGCAGGCGCGCGTCTGGGCTTCGGCATCGGCTCCAAAGCTCTGATAGCCGACCTTAAGACTATAAAATATTCGACGAATCCTTATAATATAAATTCCATGACCATGGCGGCAGGCGTGGGACAGCTCCTTGACGAGGAATACACTCGTAAAAATTGCCGCACAATCTCGGAAAACCGCGAATATCTGACAGAAGAGCTTAAAAAGCTTGAATTTACAGTCCTTCCGTCAAAAACTAATTTCGTTTTCGCAAGATCAAATAAGATCGGCGGAGATGTACTATATACCAAGCTGAGAGAAAAAGGAATCCTTGTCCGTCACTTCAGCGCGGAGAAGATCTCCGAGTTCAACCGTATAACCGTTGGCACAAGGGAGCAGGTCGATACCCTTCTCGATGCCATTCGGGAAATTTTGGAGGAAAAATAAAATGAGAGAAGCAAAGATAGAACGCAAAACTGCGGAAACGGATATTAAGCTTACCATAAATCTTGACGGCTCGGGAAAAAGCGAAATTGCCACAGGCTGTGGCTTTCTTGACCACATGCTGACCCTTTTTGCCCGTCACGGTCGCTTTGACCTTTTCGTTTTCTGTAAGGGAGACACTGAGGTTGACTATCACCACACTGCCGAGGACATCGGGATCTGTCTCGGTAAGGCTTTTGCCCAGGGACTGGGAGACAAAAAGGGGATCTGCCGATACGGCACCTTTACCCTTCCCATGGATGAAGCTCTGATCACAGCGGCTCTGGATATCTCGGGCAGAAGCTGTCTCTGCTATGGTCTGGAAATTCCCACTCCAAAGGTCGGAGACTTTGATACCGAGCTTTGCGAGGAATTCTGGCAGGCGTTTGTGCGCAATTCGGATATAACTCTGCACCTTATTCAGAATGCAGGCAAAAATTCGCACCACATAATCGAAGGCGCATTTAAGGCTGTGGGCAGAGCACTGCGCGCCGCAGTAAAGCTTGATGAGGATTTTCCACATGAGATTCCATCAACGAAAGGAGTTCTCTGATGATCGCCCTTGTTGACTATGGCGTTGGAAATCTCTTTTCTCTCGTCAGCTCTCTTGCCGCAGTTGGCGCGGACGCGGTAGTTACGAGCGATGCCGGCGTTCTGCGCGGTGCGGACAAGATAATCCTTCCCGGTGTCGGTGCCTTTGGTGATGCGGCGGCAAAGCTCCGCGCCTCAGGGCTTGACAGTGTGATAAAGGAAGAAGCAGAAAAGGGCAAGCCTCTTCTCGGCATATGCCTTGGTATGCAGATTCTTCTCCGGAAAAGCTATGAATACGGCGAGCACGAGGGTCTTGGGCTCATAAAAGGCGAGATCAGACCGATCTCCGAGGTCATTCCCCCTGATTATAAAATCCCCCACATCGGCTGGAACGCTCTTAACTTCACCGAAAACAAATCGCCCCTATTCAAGTATATAAATGAAGGCGACCATGTCTATTTTGTCCATTCTTTCTATGGTACGAACTGTGCTGAAAGCACTATTGCAACCGCCGAATACGGCGCGCCCCTCACAGCCGCCATTGCCAAAGATAACGTGATGGGCTGTCAGTTCCATCCCGAAAAGAGTGGCAACGTGGGGCTGAACATTTTGAGAGCCTTTTGTGAAACGGAGATAACACAATGACCCTTTTCCCTGCCATAGACCTTTATGAGAAAAAAGCCGTCCGCCTTTTGAAGGGCGACTACCAAAATA
>JAZOAL010000001.1:0-4596 GCA_045595425.1 Eubacteriales bacterium | reverse complement strand
CATCCCGTCTATTTGACGGGATGCCTGCTGCCTTTATAACATTAAAACGATAATAATCAAAAGACAAACAATAATTTGACGGGGCAAAGTAACTTGCTGCCTATGAGATTCTTCACTGCGTTCAGGATGACATTTGTGAGTCGTTTGTGTATCTTTCTACAGCAAATCTCCTGATTTTTTCATGTAGTAAAAGCTACAAATGAGCACTATCTGTCATCCTGAACGCAGTGAAGGATCTCATGTGGAAAAACTAATTTTTTCTTTCTAAAATCCTTTTTTCGTTATAGAAAGACGCAAAACGGTATTCACCGAAAAGTCATACCTCGGCTTCCCTCGGGATGACTTTTAGGTAGTGTTCGCCTTGTTCACTAATGTTTATTTGCCTTAACCAACAGCCACACAAATTATTGTTTATAATAGTTCTTTATATGAAGGGACGCATTTTATTTTATTTTGGCGATATGTACTCGATGATCCGAAACATACTTATCGGGAATGGCGGCAGAAATAATTTCAAAATCCTTTGAAACAAAGATATAATCTATCTTCACTTTCGGAGCATCCGAAGGAAAGGTCAGAAAATTGCCCTTTATCTTCACAGCAGTGTCTGCAAGGCGATCATAAATGGGGGTAAGAAGCTCATTTTCGGGGCTCATATTGAAATCTCCCATAAGGATCTTTTTACCCTCGGTTCGGTCAAGCTCACGGCATACGGTTTCTACAGCAGATAAACGCTCCTGAGGATTCAGCCCCATATGGCAAACGAAAACAGTTATATCCCCTTCATCCGTGTGGATCACGCTCTTAAGAAGGCATCTATCCTCATATCTGTTGAAGATGCGCATATTCTCGGGAGGGCTTGGAATAGGAAAGATTTCGCTTTCAACGATTTGAAAACGGGTGAGCAAAGCATTTCCGTAAAGACCGTTCAGACTTTCAATTGCAGGTGCAAAACGGTAATTCATGTCGGTAAGTGAAGCAAGAATCTTTGCTTGAGGTGCATTATATTCGTTTATGTCTTCGGGATCAGGCGCACCTTCAGACGAGCATCTCACCTCGTTGAGCCCAACGATATCGGGCTTTTCGGCATTGATGAAATCAGCAAATGCCGCAAGATCGATCCTTTTTTCGGGATCGTCAAAAACCACACCGTGCTGAATATTAAAAGTCATTATTTTCATCGGTATATCCTCCGTAAGCTGACTGTTAGAAATATTTTATTGGATAAATGTCGATTTTTCAAGCTCCAATATTGCTAATGCTTGACACAATATTGCTAATTTAGAATACCGTATTCAAGCTTCATGCTTATAATGCGCAAAACCGATTCATTCAGTCTTTCCTCGCTTATTCTGCCATCCTTTACAGCCGCCAAAACTGCCGAATACTGAGTTTTTGTATCCGAACAGCAAAGCAGGTCGCTTCCGGCAAGGACTGCAAGAACAGCCGCTTCACCGCTTTCGGTGAAATTTTCAATCGCGTCCATTGAAAGATCGTCCGTCATTATCACGCCTTCGAATTTCATGTCCTCCCGCAATATATCCATCACCTTTCCCGAAAGGGATGCAGGCATATCGGGATCTATGCCTTCGACTATATTATGTGAAACCATTACAACACTTGCGCCTGCTCTGATGCCCGCTTCAAAGGGTACAAGATCATTTTCTCGCAGCGATCTGAGGCTTCTCTTATCATATGCTATGCCCATATGGGTATCTTCGTTATTTCCGTAGCCCGGGAAATGCTTCAGTGCCGAGAGGATCTTCTTTTGATTCATTACCCTTACGACCTCGCTGACATATTCAGCGGTCTCATCTCTGCCAAGTCCAAGACTTCTCTCAAAGATAAAATCCTTCTCATCGGTAGAAATATCCGCCACCGGCGCAAGATTGAAATTCAGCCCGAGCTCAAGAAGGAACTCGGATTTTTCTGCCGCGTCATCCAAAACAAGTTCAAGTCCCCCTTCGGCATAAAGCTCCGCAGGGGATGCAAACTTTTCCGCTCTGAAGACCTTATAAAGACTGGCGCGGCATACCGTCCCACCTTCTTCATCAACGGCGGTAAACAGAGGAAGCTCGGAAATCTCATTATATTTTTTTATAAGCCTTTTAAACTCCGCAGGTGATGATTTTTTAAAGTCCCGTCCGAAGAAGATAATACCGCCCACATGATAATCTGATATGAGTTCTTCTCCCTCTGCCAAGGTCGGCGGATTTCTGGCAAGAAAGAGCTGACCAACCTTTTCTTCAAGCGTCAAGGCAGTAATAATCTCCTCCGCGCTATCTGCCATCTCTGTATCTGCCTCTTCTTTCCCCGTATCAGCTTCAGATCCCGTATTTAAGGCATCATCGCTTTGATTTCCGGTTTCGGAAACGAACAACCTTTCTCCGGGGCCCGTTGTTTCGTCAAATATGCTTGTGCGCGGAGAACAAGAGATAAACAAAATAACGAGTGGGAACAAAATTAAAGCAATCCTTTTCATAATAACTCCTAATTCATTCAATCTACTTAATATATTATCCGCGCTTTTACATTATTTTTCACACCGATTTTTTAACAGGTCGGGATTATAATATCATTTTGGAGCATCATTATTCTCTTCGGGAGCGAGTTTTCTAAAATGCGAGGGCAATATGCCTGTATATTTTTTGAAGGTCTTTGAAAAATACGAAAAATTCTCATATCCGCACCGAACCGCAACATCACTGACCGAAAAAAAAGTATTAAGGAGCAGCCTTTTGGCATATTCACATCGCAGAGTGTTTATGTATGTGACAACGGTATAGCCGGTATATTGCTTAAATTCACGCAAAAAATGATACTTGCTGATGCCTGCTTTTTGGGCAATAGCTTCAAGCGTAAGCGGTCCGCTGAAATTGTTATTGATATATTCCAGACCCTGACGGATAATATCCGAATGGCTGTTGACCTTCCTGTCAATGCTTTCAGAATAAAAACGACTGAGATATACCAAAAGAGAAAGCGCACATGACCTAACGGCAGACACAGAAAATGAATCTTTTTCCGTTTTGATTTCCGATATTACATTTCCAAGCAGCCTTGATGCACGGTCATCTCTTATTTTATTATTGTATTTCAGCTTTTTTATGTCAAGTCCGTTTTCAAGACAAAATTCCGAACCTACAATAAAGCAATGAAATCTCATAAATGAATCGGTGGTTATTCTGTGAACCTCATTGGAATTTATTACGATAATGTCCCCAACATCCATATCGTATTTTCTGCTGTCACAAAGAATATATCCCTTCCCTTCAATAACCTGTAGTATCTCCAGACTTTCGTGCCAGTTTCCGTATCCGCAAGGACGCTTTTCCACAAGATCGGTATGAAAAATAAAGGGCAGGAGCAGATTTCCCCATTTGTGTATCTCAAAAAGATCCTTGATGTACAGAATCGGTTTTTCTTTTGCTTTATTAGGCATGTTTCACCTCAAAATAGCAATATTGTGTTAAAACTCAGCAATATAATTACTTGAAAAATCTGTGCATATCATTTACAATAATGTCAGATAATGCTGTTTAGAACTATTATACAGCATAAATATCAATTTTGCAATATTGTTTCAAAAAAAGGAGAAAAATTATGTGCGATTTCAAAATCGGTGCAATGCTGGAGTCCTTCCGCCTTGACACCTTTGAGGCGATCAAAAAGGCTGCCGAGATCGGTGCCGAAGGACTTCAGATGTATTGCACCTCCGGTGAAAATGCTCCCGAAAACATGACAGCGGAAAGAAAGCGCGAACTTATCCGCACCGTGAAGGATAACGGGCTGGTGTTTTCCGCCATCTGCGGCGACCTTGGTCACGGCTTCGGCACTGCCGAAAAGAATGGCGCAAATATCGAAAAATCCAAGCAAATTGTTGATCTTGCTCTTGAACTTGGAACAAACATTATCACAACCCATATAGGAGTTGTTCCCGAAGATAAGAACCATGAACGCTATAAGATCATGCAGGAGGCTTGCCATGCTCTTGCCGAATATGCGGACAGTGTTGGCGCGCGCTTTGCGGTTGAAACAGGACCCGAGCGCAGTGAGGTTCTCCGTGATTTCCTTGATTCTCTCGGCTCAAAGGGCGTTTCGGTAAACCTTGACCCCGCAAATCTCGTTATGGTTGCAGGAGACGATCCCGTAAATGCCGTTCACAATCTGAAGGATTATATCGTACATACCCATGCAAAGGACGGCGTTATGCTGAAGGCGACAAATCCCGAGTATATCTATCATGTTGAACCTATGCCCGAGGAGCTTCGCGGGGTTGGATTCTATAAGGAGGTTCCCCTCGGAACAGGCTCGGTGAATTTCCCCACATATATAAAGGCTCTTGACGAGATCGGCTATCACGGCTTCCTCACAATCGAGCGCGAGGTGGGCGCAGATCCCATTGCAGATATTGTGACCGCAGTTACATTCCTTAAGGATATTATTTCAAAATAATTTTTAATAGGTAAACAATAATTTATCGGGCTGTTTGTAGAGTGACGAATTAACAAATTTAGATGTACGAACGCAAGCCTCCCCTATCAGGGAAGGCTAACGCTTGTCATCATCTGCCATAGTTCACCTTTCTACTCACCG